>DASWGU010000060.1:0-47770 GCA_036393555.1 Gemmatimonadaceae bacterium | reverse complement strand
GCTCGACGGGTCCGTGAGGCTGATAGTGGTAGTAGTACGCGACGCCGCCGACCGCACCGGCCGTTTTTCGCTCCAGGCGCATGACGGCGAGGCTTTCGGCCGGGGATGACGGTATGGAATCCCAACGCACCGGACTGCCGGCTGAGTCCAGGAAGGCACGCTGCAGTCCATTGCCCAGGTGGCCGATATCGACGATCCGGCCGTGCCAGTCCCACGCGACGCGGTCGAGGAATCCGCGCGGGTTCTCGACCCGCTGACGCACACTGCGGATGAACTCCGCACCGTCTTTACCGAGCGCGAACACACTGTATCGCCGGTTGATGACGTCCCGCGCCCAGAGCGTGCCATCCGCGGCGATGGCCAGGCAGCACGGCCGATTGAGGTCGCCCGGGCCGGCACCGGGGCGGCCAAGCGTGTACTGGTAGCTGCCGTCGGGACCGAACACGCGAATGTCATTGGTGCTGTTGTCGGCGACGAGAATTCGGCCGTCCGGATGCAACGCCAGACTACTGACGTAGCCGAAGATGAACGCGTTGCGAGCCTCGTCGACTCCACCGATCGTCAGGTCGACCGTGCCGTGGAGCACAGGGGTGGCGCCCTCCGGAGCCGACGGATCGCCCCCCGGTTGCCGGTCGCAGGCGAGCAGCAGCAACAGCAATGTCGCGAAGCGCATGTGACGGTGGTGGTCGTCCAGCCGCGTCAGGCAGCCAGATGGAGGAAACTGCAAGCCGAGGCCGCGCCGCGTCAATCGCGGGCGGCGACGCTGCATTCCGCGCAACCGGCATTCTGGAACAGGCTGACGACTGACGACTGCAAGGCGGCCAGGATCCAGGGTTGCCGGGCGCAGCAGGAGGGGAACATCTTGCACCTTGCGTTATGCGCTGGCTTGCAGTTGGTCGCGCCGACCTCACCGCATTTCGGCGCGGGGATGAAGTTCTCGTCACCCGGGCATGCCTCTATCAGGTCGCGAACGAATCGCCATTGCCTGCGCGGCCGATGCAGCCTACGTCCGCCCGCTCGCGACGATGGTCCAATCCGTGCTTTCCCACCACGCGTCCGGGCGGGAGATCGACGTATATGTGCTGGCGGGCCGGATCGAGCTGTCCGATCGGGAGCGACTCGCCGACTCATGGCGCCAGCAGGGAGCGGTAGCTCACTGGCTGGACGCCCGGGATTCACAGTTCGCCGGTGTTCCCCTCTGGGGCCGCATGCCGGTCACGACCTATTACAAGCTGGCCGTTGCTGACCTCCTCCCGCCGGAAGTCTCCCGGGCGCTCTGGCTCGACTGCGATCTCATCCTGCTGGATGACGTGAGCCGCCTGTGGGACACCGACCTTGGTGGACATCACGTGCTGGCGGTTCAGGATCGCGTCGTTCCCTGCGTGTCGTCGCCCTTCGGAATCCGGAACTGGGCCGAACTCGGCATCGAACCGCGGGCGAAGTACTTCAACGCCGGCGTCATGGTCGTTGACGTCGATCGCTGGCGAGCGGAACGCGTCCCGCAGCGAGTCATCGACTATCTGAGACAGCATCACCGGGATGTCTTCTTCTGGGATCAGGAGGGGCTGAACGCGGTGCTGGCTGGACACTGGGGCGAGCTGGATGAGCGATGGAACTGCAACGTAACCGTGCCGGGCGTGTTCGAGCGCACGGTCGCGGCCGGACGGGAACGGGACGGTGGAAACGACACCGGGAGTGATGAGTGGCCATGGGTCCTTCACTACTCCGGGAACCTCAAGCCGTGGCTCTACCCCAGCCGTGATCCGCGACGGATGCGGTTTTTCGAGTACCTCGATCGGACACCCTGGTCCGGTTGGCGGCCCCGGCCGACTGTGGTGGGATACCTGGTCGACTTCTACGAGCGGTCCGGCCTGCGCGGCGTGGTCTATCCGGCCGAGCAGCTGGGCATGCGCCTGATCCGCGCCCTCTCACACCGGGTATCGGGCGCGCCCGGGCAGCTAGCTTGACGGTCGCCGCGGGTCTCTCGTACGTGGTGGTGACCGATCGACATCGGACCATCCGGCGCGTGCTGGACGCCCTGTGCGCGCAGACCGCGCGCCGCGAAATGGAACTCGTGCTCGTCGCGCCGCCTGGGGCGCGCGCCGAGCTGGCCGAGTCCGTGCCTGACGAGTTCGCGGCGGTCCGGATCGTGGAGCTTGATTCGATCCGGCCCATGTCCGTGGCACGAGCCGCCGGCGTCCGGGCCGCAACCGCGCCCATCGTGTTCCTCGGTGAAACGCACAGCTTTCCGCACCCCGATTTCGTGCGCGTCGTGCTGGATGCGGGGTCGGATATCTGGGACGTCCTGGTGCCCGGACTGGAGAACGAGAATCCGGAGAACGCCATCAGCTGGTCCAACTTCCTCATGGATTACGGGTCGTGGCACCGCCGCCTGCCATCGGGATGGGTCGCGTTCGGACCGACCTGGAACGTCGCCTACCGCCGGTCGGTGCTCATGGACCTGAGCAGCGACCTGGATCGGATGCTCTCGCATGGCGACGACCTCGCCGTGGCGCTTCGTGCCGCTGGCCGGACGACGGTCTACGCATCGGGCGCCGTCATCGGCCACGCCAACGTGTCGCATACGCGTCGCTGGTTCGACCAGCGATACCTCGCCGGACTGCTCGTGGGTGACAGCCGCCGGCGACGCTGGTCACCGGGGAAACGCCTGCTGTACATCGCCGCGTCGCCTCTCATTCCCGCGGTGCTCATCGCACGCATGGGGCCGGCAATCGCGGCAGGATCGCACAGCGGCATGCCCCGGATTACGATTGTGGCGCTGTTGGCCGGCGCCCTGTTCCGCACCGTGGGGGAGGTGGTGGCTTATGCGCGCGGCGCGTCGGCGGACGCCCAGGCTCGCATGGACGAGTACGAGCTGCACAAGCTCGACTTCACGGACCAGACCTACTGAAATGGGTCACCCCGATCTCTCCGTCGTGCTCGTCACGGATCACTTCCGGACCATCCGGCGCGTCGTGGACGCGCTGCGCGGGCAGACGATCTGCGACCGCATCGAGACGGTCATCGTGACGTCCTCGGCGCAGCAGCTCGACCTGGATGTGGAGGCGACCAGAGGATTGGGTGCGGTGCGCGTCGTCGAGTTCGGTCGGATTGCGCCGATGCCGCCGGCGCGGGCGGCGGGCGTGCGAGCGGCGACTGCGCCCCTGATCTTCCTGGGCGAAACCCACAGCTATGCGCACCCGGACTTTGCGTCTGCGATTCTGGCTGCGCATACCGGCCACTGGGATGTCGTCGTCCCGGGGCTCGACAACGCCAATCCGGACGGCGCGCTGAGCTGGGCCGGCTTTCTGGCGGACTACGGCGCATGGCATCGTGACCTGCCGGCGGGCCAGGTGAGCGCGGGGCCGACCTGGAATGTGGCGTACAAACGCGAGGCTTTGCTCTCCCTGGGCGACGATCTGGAGCGAGCGCTTTCGGCGGGGGATGAGGTCTGCAGAGCATTCCGCAAGGCGGGACGCACCTGGTACTTCGAACCGCGCGCCCCCCTGGACCATGCCAACGTGTCGCGTCCCCGCCCATGGGCCCACGAACGCTACCTGGCGGGAATGATGATCGCCGCCAGTCGCAACACGCGCTGGACGCGGTCCCGGCGACTGGCGTACGCCCTGGCCTCGCCGCTCATCGCGCTCGTGGTCCTGTCGCGCATGATCCGTCCGATGACGGGGGTTCGCCGCCGCCTGCCGCGCGGCACGTTCGTCGCGCTCGTGGCGGGCGTGATCCTGCGGACCGCGGGTGAAGCCGTCGGTTACATCCGGGGCGCGAGTCGCCGCGACCAGGCGCACATGGACGACTACGAACTGCACAAGCTCAAGTACGTGCGTCATGCCTGACGCTGCCGTGCTGAACATCGGTCTGATCGGCTGCGGTGCCGTCGCCTCCTTCTGCCACATGCCGGCGCTGCGCCGGCTCCGGTCGGTCAGAGTCGTGGCCGTGGCGGACATCGACGCGGACGCACGGACGCGTATGGAGCGGCAGTATCGGGTGGACACCCATGCCCGGTACGACGACCTGCTCGCGCGACCGGAGCTGCACGCGGTCGTAATCTCAGTGCCGCCCTCCGAGCATGCGGCCGTCGCTTTGGCCGCCGCGGCGGCAGGCAAACCGTTCTATCTCGAAAAGCCGATAGCGACCAGTCTGGCCGAGGCGCGCAGCGTGACAACTGCCGCCGCCGCAGCGCGCGTCACGACGGCCATGGGGTTCAATCGGCGCCTGCATCCGCTGTACCTGCAGGCCGCCGCGATGGTCCGGGATGGTACGATCGGCCGCGTGCGGGCGGTGCAGATGACGTTCTGCGAGCCACCGCCGCCGCAGGGCCTGCCGTCGTGGAAACTGACCCGTGCCGGCGGCGGCGGCGCGCTGCTCGACCTCGCCTCGCATCACATCGACCTCCTTCGCTGGATCCTGCGCGATGAGGTAGATGCCGTCGAGGCACGGGTGACGTCGGAATTCAGCGAGGACGATGCCGCGTTCCTGCACCTCACGCTGCGCAGCGGCGCGCGGGCCCAGGGGTTCTACTCGTTCCGCGCGGCCTGGGCCGATCACCTCGAGTTCGTCGGCGAGCGCGGGACATTGCGCGTCGACCGCCATCGCGCGACGCTGAGCGTTCGTCGGGTGCGCGACGCCGGCTACGGCACGAGGACCCATTGGCCTGCTCCCACGCCGGCGGTGGCGGCATGGTGGCTGCGACGGATCGTCAGGCGGTACGAGGATCCCTCGTACTACCACGCGCTGCAGGCGTTCGCGCGGCAACTTGACGGTGGGCCCGCGCTGACCGCCACGCTGGAAGACGGGTACCGGAGTCTGGAGATCGTCCTCGCTGCCGAAGAGTCGGCGCGCAGCGGAACCGTGCTCGTCCCCCGCGCCTGACGCAGGACGTGCGCGTTCTCATCGTCTCCGACTGGATGACCGAGCCTGGTGGCTCGGAGGCGCACATCATGCTGGTCCGCGACGCGCTCCGTGACTTCGGTGACGACGCACGGCTGCTGACGTGTGGTGCGGCCGACGCTGCCGCGGGTCTGGCCGACTGGCGAGCCTGGGGCACTGACCGGGCCTTGCTCCAGGCGATCGTGCAGGTGGCCAATCCCCGGGCGGCCATGACGCTGCGCATGGTCCGCCACGAGTTTCGACCCGACGTGGCGCTGGTGGTCCATTTTGCGTACCACCTCTCGCCCAGCGTGTTCGGCGCGCTGAACACGGTTCCGACCGTGTTGTCCGTGATGGACTACAAGCTGGTGTGTCCGCTCGGATCGAAGCTGCTGCCCGATGAGAGCATCTGCCACCAGCGGGCCGGGCCGGTCTGCTGGCGTGGCGGCTGCCTGACGCTGCCGCACTGGCTGCGGGACCGCGCACGTTATGCACGCATTCACCGTGGCATGGAACGCGTCACGGCCGTCCTCGCGCCCAGCGGGGCGGTGCGCGAAGCGCTTGCCAGGGACGGCATTCCGTCGCAAGTCATGCTGCTGCCGGTCGCCCGACCGAGCCATCCTCCAGTGCGGCGGCCCGCACCGGCTCCCGTGTTTCTGTACTGCGGCCGCCTGGTGCGAGAGAAGGGCTTGCCGGTGCTGATGCGCGCACTCGCCCGCGTTCGAGACCGCGTACCCGGCGCGAGCCTCCGGCTCGTGGGAGACGGTGACATGCGCGCGGAACTCGTGCGACTGGCGGCGACGCTGGGAATGACCGACGCAGTATCGTTTCACGGTCGTCAGCCATTCGACGTGGTCGAGCAGAACCTCGCGGATGCGTGGGCCCTGGTCGCGCCGTCCCTCTGGGCGGAACCATTCGGCATGGTCGCGCCCGAGGCCATCATCCGCCATGTACCCGTCATCGCCAGCCGGAGCGGCGGATTCGCCGACAGCGTCAGGGACGGGGAAACCGGGCTCCTGGTGCCGAATGGTGACGTGAGTGCGCTTGCCGACGCGATGTTGGCCGTGGCCGAGCGGCGGTGCTTTGTGACGCACCGGCTGCCCGCTGGCGAGGTGGCTGCTGTGGCGGAGCAGCACGATGCCACGCGGTACGCCTCTCGCCTGCGGGGACTCTTCGGCGACGTGCTCGGCCGGCGGGGGCAGTCCTCCAGGGCTGACGCATGAAGATCGCCGTGACCGGAGGCGCGGGTTTCATCGGCTCGCAGCTGGTCGACCGGCTCGTCGCCGACAGACACGAGGTCACTGCCCTCGTCCGCCGCGAGCACGTGGAGCGACCGCTGCGGGATCGCGGCGCTGCGGTCGTCTTCGGCGATGTGCGGGACGAGGTCGCGGTCACGCGCGCGCTTCGGGGCGCCGAGGTCGTGTATCACCTGGCGCGCGCCAAGTCGCACGGCGGGGCGCCGGCGGCTGAAGTGCAGTCGATCAACGTCCTGGGGACGGCAACCGTCGCCGACCTGAGCGCCCGGATCGGCGCGCGCGCCATGGTGCACTGCAGTTCCACCGCGGTCTACGGCAGTCGCGTTCCCGGCCGGTTGATCACGGAGGACACCGCATTACGTCCCGATTCGGCGTATGCTCGCTCCAAGGCCGGCGCCGAAGCATTGCTGGGCAAACACACGCGCGACGGGTTTGCCGTCGTCATCGCCCGCATCACCGCGGTGCTGGGACCGGGTTGCAGGAGCTGGCTGCCGCTGACGCGGTCCATCGGGCGCCGGCGGCTTCCGGTCATCGGAGCCGGTACCAACTGGCATCATCCGGCCGATATCGCCGATATCGTCGAAGGCCTGGTGCTGTGTGGCGGGACGGGCTCGAGAAGCGCTGTCTACAATCTCGCAGGTCCCGACCTGGTGAGCGCCCACGACCTGATGGGGCACATCGCCGATGAGCTGGGCGTGGCGCGCCCGTGGTCGATTCCCGCGGCACCCATCCACTGGTATCTGCGTCTGAACGAACCGCTCCAGCGCCTCGTCGGCATTGAGCTGCCAAGCGCAGCCGGTGCCCGGTTCCTCACCGGCGACCGCCGGTTGGACCTGACCCGCGCCCGAACCGAACTGGGATTCCGGCCGAAGATCGGCGTGCGGGACGCCATTCGTCGAACAGTGGACTGGTACCGGAGCCAGGGCCTGCTGGGCGTCAGTCGCCCGCCACCTCGCCCGCCCGAGCGGGCTTGACGCGGTTCCCGAGCACAAACCGGCTCACCGCGTCACCCATGTTGTGGAGAACGAGGTACATGCACGGCACGACGAACAGCGTGAGGAGGGACGATACCGAGAGGCCACCGACCACCGCGATCGCCAGAGGGCGCATCAGCTCACCGCCCTGACCCAACCCCAGGGCCAGCGGCGTCGCGCCGACCAGTGAGGTGAACGTAGTCATGAGGATGGGGCGCATGCGGACCACGCCGGCCTCGACCACGGCCTCTTCCGCCGTCCCGGTCCCATCCGCGCGGTAGTGTTTCGCGAACTCCACCAGGAGGATCGAGTTGTTCACGACGATCCCGGCGAGCATGATCATGCCCAGCAGCACCGGTGCGGAGAATGGCGTGTCGGTAATGCCGAGGATCGCCACGACGCCGATGAGCGCGAGCGGCACCGCCGCGAGAATGATGAGCGGATCGAGGAGGCTCTCGTACTGCACCGCGAGCACCACGAACACCAGGAAGATTGCCAGTCCGATGATGAGCGCCATCTGCGAGTTGGTGTCCTCGATGGCCTCCTGCTCGCCGCCGATGATCACGCCGTACCCGTCCGGCAACTCGAAGCCGGCCAGACGCGTGCGGATGGAATCGGCCACGGTACCGACTGGCGAGACGGCAGTGATGACGTCGCCGGTCACCTCGATGCGGCGCAGCTGATTCTCGCGCCGGATCGTGGCCGGGCTGATGGCCGGGCTGACGGTGGCCACGTCGCGCAGGTAAACCGGGTCGCGGTTCCGTCCGCCGGGGAAGAGCAGAGTGCTGCCGATGTCCGTGGCGCTCTGGAAGCGATGCCTGGGAAAGAGCACGCGCACGTCGTACTCGAAGTTTCCTTCGGCGTACCGTGTGGCGATTGTGCCGTCGAGCGCCGTCCGAACCGTCTGGCCAACAGCCGCAACGTCGAGGCCCAGGTGCCGGGCACGCTCGCGGTCGAGGTTGATCGACATCATGGGCCGCGGTTCCTCTTCCTGCATCTGCACGTTCTCGAAACCGGGAATGCCCCGCAGCCGCCGGACGATTTCCTGCCCGATGGCATCGAGCTGCTCGAGTTGATCGCCGACGATGGCCACGGAAACGTCGGCGCCCGAAGAGGAGGTGCGAAGCCCGCGGATACGTGAAGGCCGCACGAAGACGCGTGAACCCGCGAACCCGAAGTCGTCCACGCGCTTCTGCAGGGTCTGCACCCACTGATCGGACGTCACCTCGCGCTCGTTCGAATTCGTCAGGCGGATGTCGAGCCCACCGCGCCCGGCGCCCGCGTTAGCGAAGACGCTCGACACCGCGGGCATCTCACCGATCATCCGCTCCACTTCCAATGACAGCCGGTTGGCACGATCCGGTGGGCTGCCGGGTGGCATGCGCACGTTGGCTGTGACGGTGCCGTCGTCTACCTGCGGCAGGAACTCCGTCGGGAAGGTCTTTGCCAGGAAGACCGCACCGACTCCCAGTCCGACGGCACCGGCCAGAACGAACCAGCGGGCCCGGACGACGCGAAGACCCAGGCGGCGATACCCGGCGACCACTCGCTCGAAGCCCCGCTCGAACGCCAGCAGCGGACCGAACCGCTCGATGCCGCTGGAGAACCGGATCTTGCCCAACTGGGCCGCCAGCATCGGGATCAGCGTGAGCGCCAGCGGCAGCGACGCCAGGATCGCGAACGAAATCGTGAGGATCAGCTCCCGGAAGATCAACGCCGAGAGACCGGTGATGAGCAGGAACGGCGCCACCGAAGCGATGTTGGTCGTCGTCGAGGCGATGACCGGGCTGCTGACCTCCGCGGCGCCGATGTGCGCCGCCGATTCGGGATCCAGGTCGTCGCGCTCCCGTCGCCGGTAGATGTTCTCCAGCATCACGATGGCGTTGTCCAGCAGGAGCCCGGTGCCCAGGGCCAGTCCGCCCAACGACATGATGTTCAGCGTGAGGTCCGCGATGCCCATCATCACGAACGTCGCCAGGATGGCGAGCGGAATCGACACGCCCACGATGAACGTCTTCCGGAACGAACGCAGGAACAGCATGACGACGAACATCGACAGCACGGCGCCCAGGATGGCAGCGTCGCGGACGGAACTCAACGCGCCGCTGATGAAACCCGACTGGTCGTAGGTGACCTCGCTCTTGATGTCGGACGGTACGTAGCCGTCCGCCTGAAGCTGCGAGAGCTTGGCCTGCACGCCGCGCACGACCTCCACGGTGTTCGCTTCCGGCTGTTTCTGGATGCCGATGCGCACCGCCGGAACGCCGTTCAACCGGGCCCAGCTCCGTTGCTCCTGGCTGGTGTCGCGAACCGACGCGATGTCAGCCAGGGGAATGCGCGCGCCGCTCGGCGCCGTGAGGAGGACGCCGCGGAGGTCAGCGAGCGTCCGGAATTTGCCGGCCGTCGTCCCCACCATCTCGCGATCGACCGTGGTGATGCGACCGGCGGCCACGTCCTGATTCTCGTTCCGCAGTGCGTTGATGACCTGCGAGACCGAAAGCCCCAGGCCACGGAGCCGTTCCGGGTCGAGCTCCACCTGGATTTCGCGCACCAGGCCGCCGAAGATCTCGATCGCCGCCACGCCATTCACCGAGAGGAGCTGCGGGCGCAGCCGCTGATCGACCCACTGGCGCAGGGCGGTCTGGTTCCGCTCCGCTGACGAGAAGGCGACCTGATAGATCTGCTGCTGCGCGGGATCGGACTTGCTGATCGTGGGCGGGTCGGATTCCTCGGGGAGGCGCCGCCGGATGCGCTCGACGTTCGTGGCCGCGTCCTGGAGGGCGAAGTCCACGTTCGTGCCGTAGTTGAAATCCAGCGTGATGTTGACGAAGCCCGTGGACACGTTCGTTCCCAGGCGGGTCAGGCCCTCCGTAGTGGCCAGCGCCGACTCCAGCGGTTTCGCGATGGTCTCTTCCATCACCGCCGGATCGACCCCCGGATTGCTGACGATCACCCGTACCTGTGGATAGACGATGCGGGGGAGGAGATCGACCGGAAGGCGGCCCACGTACACCGAGCCGAGCACAAGGAGAGTGCTGGTGATCATCATGGTGCCGATTGGCCGGCTGATTGACCAGCTGGCGATGCCTCGCTTTTTCCCGCTCACTGGCCTCTCCCTCCACGGCGTCCCTGGGGCGTCGTGGTCGAACTGGTGGTTGAGTCCATTGTCACGCCGGACGGCGCCTCGTCACCCAGGGGGCTCACGATGCGGGCCTTGTTGCCCTCGCGAAGGAGCGACGAGCCCGAAACGATCACCGAATCGTTCTCGACCAATCCATTGAGCACCTCGGTCATTCCCCCGACGTCGCTGCCGACACTAACCGCGCGACGGTGTATCTCCCCCCCCGTCACGACGAACACGGCGCGTGCACCAGCCGGTCCGGAAATGGCGCGTGAGGGTACGAGGAGCGCGTCGTCGCGACGGTCCAGCGCGAAGGTCGCCCGCACGGTGTATCCCGGTCGAAGCCTGCCGAGCTGACGCCCGGTCAGCGCCACCTCCACCGGAACCAGGCGTGTGGACGTGTCGGCCGAGGGGAAGATGCGGCGGATGCGACCGTCCACGCGCTCGCCCCCCAGCGCATCCACGGTGAGCGGCACGTGGTCGCCGACTGACAGATTGCTGACTTCCAGCTCCGATACCTGAACTCGCGTCACGAGCACGCTGACGTCGGCCAGGGTGAAGAGCCGGGTCTGGTTCCCAACGATGTCGCCTGCCTCGATGCGCTTCTCCGTCACCATGCCGGCGATGGGCGCCACGACGTTCGCGTAACCGAGCCGCGTCCTGAGCTGGTCAGTCGATGCGCGGGCCGATTCGAAGGCTGCGCGATCGCGCTGCAGCTCGGCCTCGGTGATGATCTTCTCGTTGAAGAGCCGTTCCGATCGCTCCAGCGTCGATTGCGCGAACCGGAGCGACGCATCGGCGCTCCGCGCCTGCGCCTCGAGTTCCGTGACGTCGATGGCGGCCATGGTGTCGCCCAGACGCACGCGGCGTCCCTCTTCCGTGTTCACCGAGAGCAGGATCCCGGCAACCTGGGCGTTCACGCCCACCACTCGAAGGGGTTCCAGCATCCCGGCGATGGTCGACGTGCGGGATACCGAACCGCGCCGCACAGTCTCGATTTCCACCGGCGTTGGCCGATCGCTCAGGCCTCGACCCGGGCCGCGTCCCCCCGTCCGACCCGCGCCGCCGGTGCGCCCGCCTGCCGCCGGCTCCCCGCCGGCGTTCTGCGTACACGCCGTCGCAACTCCAAGCGCCAGCAGCGTTACGAGGCCCAACCGTCCGGCCCGAAGGTACTCTCGAAGCAAGGTATCTCCCCCTATCAGGAACGATCCGGGGACCCCGGATCGTCATCGTCGATGGCTGCCGAGACAGAAACGTCCAAGCCTCCCAAAACGCTTGACTGAGCCGCCCCGGGACCGGATCTCATCGCAAGCCGCTTCAATCTCAGTCGATCCTCACGCTCCCGCTCGTCGAGTTGCCGCCGGACCGTCCCGATCTGCCGCTCCAGGTCGGGGACGATCCGTTCCTCCAGGGTTCGCATCTGGCGGGTGGCGCGCGAGACGGCGTCCCCCAGTCGCCGGACCCGCTGCTCCCGGGGCGCGGCTTCGAGCAGCAGATCGGCGAGTTGCTCGAAACGCAAAGCGGTGTCGGCTGCGCTGGGGCCAGTCAGCCCCGGATCCGTCCCGCGTGCGTCCAGCGTCCTGACCATTGGGGGACGGTCGGTCACGTCCGAGACGGCGATCCCCCACACAACCGCCGGACGCAGCTCCACGATCACGACCCGCGCCGGTCGTGACAGGTTGGCCAGCCCGGAGTACCCGTGGCAGGCCAGTGCGTCGAGGAGGGCCCCAGCAGCCTCGGTTGCCGCGGACGACAGCCGCTCGCGAAGGTCCAGGGCCGGTCGAGCGGCGCGGAACAGCTCAGCAACCAACGCTTCCCGCCGGCGTCGGACCAATGAAGCGCCGTGCCTGACGCGCTGCAGTTGCCGCCGCGCCCGGAGGAGCTCGATGCGTGTGGAGGCCAGCCTGCGTCCGGGCGTCACGCCACAGTCTCGCTGCTTGTCGCTTCCGGACCGAAGCCAGAGCCCCTCAGGATTGAGGCCGACTGGAAAGAGGCCGTCGGCCACGCCCTGAAGCGCGGGAACCCGCCCCAGAAGCCAACGCCGTCCAGGTAGTGACCGCCGGGCACCCCGACCCGTCCAGTGGCCGGGATTGACATTATGTCACGCCGTGATGTATCGTCACACATGACAGATCCCGTCATCGAGCCCCTGAAGGAGCCACAGGCGAGAAAGCTCGCGCGGGAGATCATCGAGGACGGCGTCGTAGAGTTCTCGAACCACTCGCAGGATGAAATGCAGCAAGACCAGCTGACCGCGCTCGATTGTCTGAATCTCTTGCGCGGAGGGGTCATCCAATCGGGTGGATTCCAGAATGGAGAATGGCGGTATCGAGCGGCGACTGCTCGAATGTGCGTTGTCTTTACCTTCCGCTCAGAGACATGCTTGCGCGTAGTGACCGCATGGAGGTTCAAATAATGGAATGCGACGAATGCGGTGGTGCGTTGACCACAGAGCGCAGTGCGGTGCGTCGATACACCATTGGGGGCCTGCCGCATGTCGAGTTGCACGGCGTCGAGGTAAGACGATGCGACTCCTGCGGGAGAGAGACGGTAGGCATCCCCCGTATTGGCCAGCTTCACCGATTGCTCGCCGAGACATTTGTGAAACAGCATCGAATGCTCGCGCCTGTCGAAATCCGGTTCCTTCGCAAGCACATTGGCCTGTCCGGTGTGGAATTCGCCCAGAGAATGGGCGTTGCTCGGGAAACGGTGTCGCGATGGGAGACAGGCGCCAGCCCGATGGGTGCTGTGGCCGATCGACTCTTGCGGCTCCTGGTGGTGACCCACCAGCCGACGGACAACTACGTCGTGGATGACTGGTTGAAGGAACTGAATGACATGCCTGCGCCCGATCCTCTTTCCTCGGTTGCGATGCAGAAGAGGGAGAAGGGCTGGACGCCGAGAGAACGCCTGGAGCTGGCAGGAGCTTGACCGGAGATGAACTGTGCAGCCATGGCGCCACGTATCGTTGCAACGACATGCAACGAACAGCGGCCCAGACGTCTGAACGTCGCGGGCCGCTGTCTCTCGCAACGATCCGGTATCTGACATCGAGGTGACCATGCCACCATAACGACGACGTAACCACCCCTGAACCGCGGAAGGCTGAGCATGCCAGCGCACCTTCCACACTCTGCGTCGAACTGAGTCGGCGGGAGTACTACCTTCTTGCATGGACACGAACGACTCCCTCTTCGTGACCGAGGGGACGAAGAACACCGCGTGGTTGAACCTGGCCCCCTTATTCCGGGCCGTGGCGGTTAGTCTCGGAGATACCCGGACCGATCCGGGGTGCAAGACGGCCCTACTCATCGCCCGTCCTCCGGGCCGGAACCGTGTGCGCCGAATCCAAACTTCCGGTCGCTTTGGCAAGGCCACTTGCGATGCGGCCGTTCGCCCGTGCTTCCCATGCCTGGTCGCCGAGTCGGGCCAGGTCTTCGCGCGGCAGCGCTTCGAGCAGTTGCCAGCCCGCGTCGGCAGTCTCCTCCATGGTCCGCCGAGCTCCGCCCTGATTGATGAACTGGTGCTCAAAAGCCTCTGCGAAATCCAGAGCGCGGCGATCTCCGCCGAGCAGGCCGCCGGTCCCGACGATCGCGGCCATGTCCCTGGCCTCGCGGCCGCGGGCGTATGACGCGTAGAGCTGATCGGACCACTCGCGGTGGTCGCGCCACGTCTTGCCCTCACCGATCCCGGCATTCATGAGTCGGGACAGCGACGGGAGGACGTCGATGGGCGGGGACACTCCGCGACGGTGCAGGTCCCGGCTCAGCACGATCTGCCCCTCGGTGATGTAGCCGGTGAGGTCGGGAATGGGATGAGTGATGTCGTCGTCAGGCATGGTGACGATGGGTATCTGCGTGATCGATCCTGGGCGGCCGGCAATGATGCCGGCGCGCTCGTACAGGCTCGCCAGGTCGGTGTACATGTACCCGGGATAGCCGCGTCGTCCGGGGATTTCCTCCCGCGCGGTGGCCAGTTCGCGGAGCGCCTCGCAGTAGTGCGTCATGTCGGCAATGACCACCAGCACGTGGATGCCGGCGTCGAACGCCAGGAACTCCGCCGCGGTGAGCGCCAGCCGCGGGGCCAGGAGTCGCTCCACGGCCGGATGGGAGGCCTCGTTGAGATAGAGGATGGTCCGGGGCAGGGCCCCGCTGGCGCGGATGCGTTCCACGAACTCGCCGGATTCCCGGGCGGTGATACCCACCGCGGCGAAGACTACGGCGAACGGCTCGCCGCGCGACGTGCGTGCCCCTTCCACGATGCGCGCGGCGACGTCCAGGCCGGGCAGCCCGGGTCCGGAGAACACTGGGAGCTTCTGCCCGCGCACCAGCGTGTTCATGGCGTCGATGGCGGAAATCCCCGTTTCGATGAAGTCGGCGGGGGGTGCCCGACGGACCGGATTGAGGGGCGCGCCCGCGATGGCGCGAATCGACTCGCCAATGGGAAGTGGCAGCCCGTCGATCGGCGCGCCGTGACCGGAGAAGGTTCGTCCCAGGAGTTCGCGCCCGACGACAGTTCGAACCGGCTCGCCCGTCAGCACCACCTCGGCGCGATGGGGCGCCAGTCCGACGGTGTCGTCGAGCAGCTGGATCACCGTCTGGCGGGCGCCGGCGTCCATGACCTGGCCGCGCCGCTCAGGCTGGCCGTCCAGCCGGACGACCACACGCTCGCCTAACGCCACGCGTCGGGCGTTCGCCAGGAACAACAGCGGACCGGCGGCGGCTGCTGCGCCGCGGTAGACGCGTTCGGTGCCGCTCATGACCTGCTCCCCGCCGGGCGGCCGGCGACGGACTCCGCCGCAGCCAGCGCCGCGGCGGACAGGGTACCGACCTCGGTCTCGGGTGCGTCGCGTAGCGCCACCAACGCCTGGCGGACCCGCTCCATTCCCAGGCGTGCCATCGGGACGCCAGCCGCGAGCGCCGCCCGTGCGGCGCGTGCCGTGGCGACCGCGGCCGCCGCGAGGCCCCAGGTCTTCGCGACCGATGAAATCGCGTCATTCGGATGGAAAGCGTTCTGTCGCAGGAGCACGTCACGCACCATCCAGGCGATGTCCATCACGAGGCGGTCCTCATCCTCGAGTGCGTCCGGTCCCACCAGTCCCGCGATATCCCGCAGCTCGCGTTCCCGCTGAAGCAGCGTGACCAGCTGCTGCCGGGTCACGCTCCAGTCCGGACCGCCGGCCTCGGAGAACCACGCGGCGACCTGGTCGACGTACAAACTGAAACTCGTGTCCCAGTCCACCGCCGGGTAATGCCGCTGGTGCGCCAGGGCCGGGTCGAGCGCCCACAAAGCGCCGGCCACCCGCAGGGCCGCCTGCGTGACTGGCTCGGAGAAATCGCCGCCCGGAGGCGAGATGGCGCCGATGACCGTGACCGCGCCCTCACGCTCCGGCGCGCCACGAACCCGTACGTAGCCGGCCCGCTCGAAAAACAGGCTGAGCCGACTGG
This sequence comes from Gemmatimonadaceae bacterium, assembly GCA_036393555.1. Lineage (GTDB taxonomy): Bacteria > Gemmatimonadota > Gemmatimonadetes > Gemmatimonadales > Gemmatimonadaceae > JABWBJ01. The sequence goes on along the minus strand of DASWGU010000060.1, from coordinate 32,088 downwards.
CGAGGTAGGTCGGGTATCCCTCCTCGCCAGGCATCTCCTGCAGCCGCGCGCCCATTTCCCGCAGCGCTTCCGCCCAGCGCGAGGTGGAGTCGATCATGAGCGCGACGCGCTTACCCTGGTCGCGATAGTACTCGGCGATCGTGATGCCGAGGTAGATGGACGCCTCGCGCGCGGCGACCGGCATGTTCGAGGTGTTGACGATGAGCACGGACCGGTCCATGACGGGGCGGCCGGTTCTGGGATCGACCAGCCTGGGAAACCCGGTCAGCACATCCGTCATCTCGTTGCCGCGTTCACCGCATCCGACGTACACGACGATGTCGGCGTCGGCGCCCCGCGCGAGGGACTGTTCGATGATCGTCTTGCCGGTGCCGAACCCGCCGGGCACGGCGCAGGCGCCGCCTTCGGCCACGGGAAAGAGCAGGTCGAAGACACGCTGACCCGTGACGAAGGGGCGGCGCGTCGCCAGTCGCTGCGCGATCGGACGCGGCACCCGCATCGGCCAGCGCTGGGCGAGGTAAAGCGACCTCCCATCTTCCAATGCGCCGATGGCGTCGGTCACGGCGTACTCGCCTGACGAGAGACTCCCCAGCACTCCCTGCATGTCGGGCGGTACCATGACGGCATGCTCGATCCCGGGGCGCTCCTCGACGGTACCGAGGATGTCTCCGCCGGAGACGCGGACACCAACAGCCAGGGCATGCTTGAAGGGCCACCGCCGCTGGGGATCGAGTGTGGGGACCATCACGCCCGGACCGATGAAGTCTCCGCCGCCGGCTGCCAGGCGTTCCAGCGGACGACCAATACCATCCAGAACCGCGCCCAGCAGCCCCGGTCCGAGCTGCGCGGTCAGGGTGGTTCCTGCGCCCTCAACGGGTTCGCCCAGCTCGAGTCCGGTGGTGTCCTCGTAGACCTGGATGGTCGCAACCGGACCGGCCTGCCTGACGACTTCGCCGAGGAGACGTCGTCTGCCGACCCAGGCCAGCTCGTAGAGCGCGGCTCGCAACGGCTCCGCCTCCACCAGGGCGCCGGCCACCCGGACGATCGCCGCCGTCGTCATTGCAGCCGCACGCGATAACCGATGGCGCGCTGCAGGAGATCCAGAATGTACTCCTCCGCCGCGCGGCGACCGGTTGCCCATTTGGGGGCGGGAATGGGCACAATGATGGGAACCGCCGCGCGCTCCAGGGCGCGGCGCTGCGTGTCTGCCAGCCCCTCGAACAGATCCTGTTGAACGAGGATCACACCCGCCTCGGCTTCCGTCGTCAGGCGCTCGATGATCGCGCCCGCTTCCCGGGGCGACGAGGCCTCGTCGACCCGGAGGCCTGCCAGCCGGAAGCCGGCTGCGAGGGCGGGACTGGCGACGGTTCGGAGCGTGGGCACGCGATGCAGGGGAGAGGGCGTCAGCAGGAAGGCATCACGAGTCCACGAGCGTGCGCGTCTCCATTGGCGCGGCCGCCGCGATGCCCCAGATCAGGCGCTGCACGGCTTCGACCTCGCCGCGCAGCCGCAGCCAGTACTCGATGATGACTGCCGGGCCCGTGGGATCCAGCCGGGCAATGTCGCGCTGTTCGCGCCAGAGCGCCCGCCGCAACCGTTCCTCGGCGCCGGGATCCCGGCTCGTCGCCGCGGCCAGCGGCGACTGCCTGACGAGTTCGTCGAGCAGGGCCCGGGCTCCCGTACGGCTGCGGGACTGCGTCGCCAGCCGGAAAACGTCGCGCGGCAGCAGCCGGCCACCGTCGAGGAAGAGGTCATCCACCGATCCGTCGAATCCGTGCTCGGCGACCAACAGCGCCGACCAGCAGTTCGCGAGATCGATCTGACGCTCCACGTAGACGCGCATGGCGCGGCCCGCGCGCGCCGCCGCCCGGCGCGCCCGGTCCACCCAGGTATGAGCCAGCACGTGCTCCAGAATGAACAGTTCCGGATGCTGCCGTGACGTCTCGACCAGCAGGGGTGGTCCGTATGGGTTGCCGAATGCGACCAGCAGCGCGGCAACGGCTGCAGGATTGCGGGACGAGACCAACTGAGTGAGTGCCCGCTGCGGCAGCGCCGGCGTGGGCAGGAGACCGGACAGTCGCTCGACGGCTGGTGTGCCCGCTGCTGCTCCCCGGATGGCCGCGCGGATGGCCCGGCAGTCCTCGTCCTCGAACAGGGGCGCCAGCAGTCCGGCGCGCGCGCCAGCCCATTGGCCCAACAGCCGGATCTGGCCACCGGCGCGGCGCCGCTCCGCGATCTCCAGTTCGCGCGCATCGTGGATTGTGTCCTGCGGGGCCGGCAGGTTGCGCAGCGCGGCCAGTCGGGTGGCCAGTTCGTGCAGATCGCGCGACTGCGCGAGTTCCGTCAGTCGCCGCACACTGAGGAGCCGGCCGGCCAGGCCGCGAGCTCGAGCCGTAACGTCCACCCAGACGGTCATGTCGTCCTCACAAGGCTGACGAGCGCCAGAGCCAGACGTGGCCGTTCGGCCCGCAGGAAGCGATCCAGCGTCGCCACCACCCGTACGGATCCGTCGGCTGCTTCCACGACGGCACCTGGCGAATCGCCTGCTGGCTCGACCGCCGCGGACCGGCCCGGGGCGGCGTTCCCGACGATCGTGATAGCGCGGGAATCGCCGGTGCGGACCACGACTGGCCCATCGGGGAGGTAGCTCAGTGCATCGGTTACGGTGCGCGCCAGCCACTCGGCGCCCTCCGGTTGGGCCAACTGCGCGGGTGCCCGGACGTGGACGCTGCTGAACACGCGCTCGAGAAAACGCTCGCGCGCCGCCAGGGTGCTGCGCCCGGCCTCGGCGCGCGCAGCGTCAAGTCGACGGTCGCGTTCACGCGCCAGATCGGCGCGGCGTCCATCGATCGCCAGGCTGCGCTGGCGCGCCAGTCGTTCCTGCGCCGCCAGCAGCAGGCGCTGCGCCTCGGTGCCCGCGGCGGCACGCCGGGTGTCCGCCTCTGCGCGCGCAGTGGCCCGCAATTGTCCGAGGAACGGCGCGTCCGTCATGGGCCGCTCCGCCGCCGTCCCGGGCTCAACCTCCGCCACCCCGCAGGATGATCAGCACGGCGACGACGAACCCCAGGATCACCATCGTTTCCGGGATGGCGACCAGGATGATCATCGTGCCGCTGAGTTCCGGCTTCTCCGCCAGCGCCGCGGCACCCGCCGCACCGATGCGCGACTGCGCCCACGCGGTGGCGATGGCGGACACCGCCAGGACAAGAGCTGCGCTCAGGGCGATCCATGTGACTTCCATTCCCGATCCTCCAGACGTTAGGCGCCCTGGTTGGGGTGCCAGTGACCGAACGGTTCGTACCGCCGCCCGCCGGGACTGTAGAACTTCCCGAAGAACTCCACGAAGTGCAGTCGCATGACGTGGATCGACGGGCTGAACAGCCCGATCGCGAAGTTCACCAGGTGGAAGAGCAGCGCGAAGATGAACCCCACGACCGTGCTTCCGATCATTCCCACCATGCGGTTGGCCACGACCGCCAGCATGACCGACGCCGTGCCCAGCGCCATGATGCGCGTGTAGGACAGCACGTTGCCCAGCGTGGCCAGCAGCTCGAGTGGCGCGAGGAATCCCTCCGCGGCGACCAGCACCGGAAAGGACACCAGCAGCGCAACAACCGCCGGGGTGAACAGTGCGCCGGGCAGTACGTCGAGTGCAGCCAGCAGCACCACGATGACCAGCAGGACCATGACGCCCGACACGCCGCGTCCGATTGCGTGGCGCCGCTCGTGCCGCCAGGCAGTGACCGCGCCCACTGCGAGCCCCAGCACGACGTGCACCGTCCCGATTCCGGCCGCCACTGCCAGAGCGGCCATGACCGATTCCTCCCGATCGAACGCCAGCGCCTGCAGGCCGAACCATCGGCTGCCCAGGTCCCCCAGGAACTCGCCGTAGAGCGCACCGAAGATGATGCTGAACGCGGCGCACGGTCCGGCGATTTCCGAGATCGTGCGCGCCACGCTCCCCGGCCGCGAGCGGTGGTGGAGCCATAACCCGATCCCTGCCAGGAACATCCCGTACCCGATGTCGCCAAGGATCATCCCGAAGAACATCGGGAAGAACACCGCGACGAACGGTGTGGGATCCATGGTGCCGTACACCGGCAGCGGCAGGATGCGGACGATTGCCTCGAAGGGCCGGAACAGGCGCGGATTCAGGAGCACTACCGGCGCATCCTCCGCCGGCCATGCTTCACGCGCCAGTTCCTCGACCACCATCGCGTCCCCGGCAAGGTCACGGAGCAGTGTCTGCAGGTCGCCTGTGCGTGCGAACGGCAACCATCCCTCCAGGGCAAACGCCCGGGCCGTCACTCCACAGCGCTGCCGCGCGTCGGCCAGGCGGAGCCAGTCGTGCAACGCAGCTCGCTGTCGTGCGAAGTCCCGTCGGTGCGCCTCGCCCAGCAGCCGACGCTGGCGTTCCAGCGATGCCAGTTCGACCGGCACGGACTCGATGCGTTGCAGCATCGCCGGAACGACCTCGCCGATCGGCTTCCCGGCATAGCCCGCCGGCATCGGGATCTCCGGGACGCGCGACTCGGCCAGACGCGATTCCAGTCGCTCCGCAAAGGCGCGTGGCAGAACGAGCAGCACCGCCAGGTCGCCGCCCGCCAGCTCCCGCGTGGCGGTGGCGAAGTCCGGTCCCGCCTCCGCGCGAAGGGACGTCGTGAGCGCGTCGACCGCGGTGCGCGAGCCCGCAGGGATCACCACCGCGTAACTCGTCAGTCGGGGCGATCCTGCGAGGCGCTCGAGCGCGGGTCGTATGGCCACGAGGAAGTCCCGGTAGCGCTCCAGCTCCCGGCGCTCGTCCTCGAGTTCCTGGCGCCGCGCATCGAGCGAACGCGCCTGACCTGCCACCCGGCGCGCCGACCGCACCAGCTTGCGCAGGTCGATCTGGTCGTGCGGCACGGGTGGCTCCGGCCGCGGGACGTCGCCCAGGAACTTCAGCGCTTCGGTCAGATCGTCCACGGCGCGGCGCACGTAGCGCTGCCGCCGCTGCTCCCGAGGGCCCACGTCGGGTGATCCGAGCCAGGCCAGGGACGACGCATCGCCAAGATGCACCAGCCCGAAGTCCTGGAGCGCACCCAACGCATCGTCGATCCGCTCCCGGGGACCCAGAACCCGGACCTTCACCATGGGAATGATCATCGCAGTGCAGCCCGCGGCCGGAGCACCGACACGCCGAGAAAATCTCGCAGTACGTCGTCGGCCAGTTGTTCGACGAGTGCGTCCGGAACCGCATCGAAGCGCTCCACCTCGGCCTTCGCTTTGGCGCCCGCCTGGTCCACCTCCTGATCGATCGCCGTCTCCCCCTCACGGTCGATGGTCTGGAGGACCACCCGCAGCTCACTAAGCGCGGCCAGCTCCAGTTCCTGCACGCGAGACCGTGCGGCCTCCACGATCTGCCGGCCCTCCTGCTCGGCTGACGCGATCAGGGCGCTGAGTTCTTCCTCGGTTTCCAGCAGGACGCGCAGCGTCACCCCCTCGGATGCTCCGTGGCGGTCAGGCGCGCTATCCTCGCGGGGCAATCTGCCAGTTTTCGGCATGGGTGGCCTTTGCGAGCCGGGGGTCTCGGGCCACATGACGCGGCCACGGCCTGTTCACGACGTTCGGCGGCCACTTCTGTGCGGGTTAGCCGGTAAAGCGTCCGGGTCGAGTAGGGATTTCCCGGATACGCCGGGACACCCGGGTGCCAGCTCAGGGACGGGGCCGATTCGAAATCGCCGGGAAGCGGTCGAGCCGGAAGCGGGAGATGTCGTGCGCAGTCCTGCCGGACAGGACCAGGTCCGCGACGACTTCTCCCAAGACGCTGCAGAACTTGAAACCGTGTCCGGAGCACGCCGAGACGGCTAGCACCTGGGGGGCGTCCGGCAGGCGATCGACGATGAAGTGCTCGTCCGGCGTGTTCGTGAAGAGGCACGTGCCCGCACGGAGGAGGGGTCCATCGGCCAGCGGGAACATCTCGCGCACGCAGTCGCGGAGGATCGACTCGTCAGGCGGATGCACGGCCCGGTCGAGCGCGTCAGGGTCGGCCCGCTCCGATCGGTGATGGTAGCGTCCGATCTTGAAGCCGGGGACCGCGTGCTCCGGAAAGCCGTAGTAGTGTCCCCACCCGGTTTCCAGGTTGAAGACCGGGAATCGGGCCGGGGAGAATGCGGCACGGTCCGGCACGTCGAACCAGCCGACGACCTGCCGTTCCGGAACCAGAACGGGCGAGAGCACGGGTGCCAGGCGTGGCATCCACGGCCCGCCGCAGAGAACCAGATGGCGCGCCCGCAGCGCGTCGCCACCGGTGTGAACCTCGACGCCTCCTCGCGCTATCCGCCAGGACTGGACCTGCCGTCCCGTAACGATCTCGGCTCCATGGCGGATGGCCATCGCGGCGTGCGCCTCGATGCAGCGCTCCGGCTCCAGGAAGCCGCCGTCCGGCTGGAAGACGGCCTGGAAATGCGGCGGCAGTCGGTAGCCTGGATAGCGCTCGTTCACGCCGTCGCCCGAAAGGACGTCGTGACGAAGGCCGTGCTCCACGGAGGAGCGGCGTGAACCCTCGAAAACGCGCGATCCTGGCGGACCGGCGTCCAGCGCGCCGGTCACGTGAAGCAGACGTCTCTCAGCGGCCTCCTCGAGTTCCCGCCAGAGATCGAAGGCCCGGCGCAGAAGCGGCACGTACGACGGATCCTCGAAGTACGACAGCCTGATTATCCGGGTGTATCCGTGAGACGATCCCCGGTCGTGACCGATCTGGAATTGCTCGAGCGCACAGACAGAGGCGCCGCGACTGGCAAGATGGAATGCGACCGCGCTTCCCATGCCGCCAACCCCAATCACAACAACGTCATACAGTCTTGCGGCCGATCCGGAGGTGCGCACGCCAGTGGCAGGATTGAAACACGCTCATGTGGACGGCGGGCCAGCTGACCGTCGCCGTTGGCTAAGAAAGCCGCTGGTGCCTCCGGGTGGCAAGCATGCCCGAGAGACTCCTCGTGACGGTGGTTCCCAGCGAGCAGTCCAACTCAATGTGACCACAGCAGCGGCGCGACTCACGCCACCCTATCAGCCGGCCTCCGACGGGTCCGAGCGGGCCGCACTCAGCGGCACGTTCGCGGCATCCATGGAGCGCCTGCTCAAGGTCGCCGCGGGATCCATCCCCGCGCCCGCGGTGCTCATCGCCATGCTGGGGGACGACCGCCGCAGCTTTGCCGCCGGCCGATTGTGGCATGAGTGGTTCGCGCACGACGCCGGCGCGCTGATCCGATCGGGGATTCTGCACCGTACCACGGCGGGCGGCGGCACATTCACGCTACGCGACGCGCGCGCCGAGCCCGACCTGCCCCTGCGCAGTGCCGCGGCGGAACTGAACCTCGTCAGCGTTGCCTCGGTCACCTTCCCCGGCGCAGACGGCGACGCGGCCGGACTGCTCTGCGCGCTCGATGACGTGCCGCGTGAGTGGACCACCGCCGACATAGGCCTGCTGAACGAATTCGCGCTGATGGCGGCGAACGAACTGGCGCTCCGGCGGCTCCTCTCGGAACGCGAGCTGCGGGAGCAGCGTTTCCGGCACGACTCCATGCACGACCCGCTGACCGGCCTTCCGAACCGGGCGCTGTTCATGAAGCGGTTGTCGGATGCGACGCATCGCGCGCGACGTGGTGAAGATGGACTGTTCGCGGTGCTCTTTCTCGACGTCGACGGATTCAAGCTGGTGAACGATTCCATGGGCCATCACGTCGGTGACGAGCTGCTCGTGACCATCGCGCGCCGGCTGGAAGAATGCGTCCGCGGCGGCGACGTCGTGGCCCGGCTGGGTGGCGACGAGTTCGCGATCCTGCTGGAGCGAATTGCCGACGTCCGGGACGCGGCGCTCGTCGCCGAGCGAGTTCAGGAGTCGCTGCGCGCGCCGCTCTCGATCAGCGGGTACGATCATGCGACCTCGGCGTCCATCGGTGTGGCCCTGAGCAACGGCGCGAACGAGCAGCCCGAATACCTGCTGCGGAGCGCCGATACCGCCATGTACCGCGCCAAGAACGGTGGCCGGGGACGCTACGAGATGTTCGACCGGGCCATGCACGCTGAGGCGCTGACGCGACTCCAGATCGAAACCGACCTGCGTCATGCGTTCGACCGCCAGGAGTTCTTTCTCCAGTTCCAGCCCATCATCTCGCTGCACGACGGCCGGATCATCGGCGCGGAGGCGCTGGTCCGCTGGCGTCACTACGAGCGCGGGGTCGTTTCCCCGGCGACGTTCGTTCCCGTAGCGGAGGACACCGGGCTGGTTGTCCCCCTGGGGCGCTGGGTGTTGCGCGAGGCGTGTCGTCAGGCCGTAGCGTGGCAGGGACGCGGTCCGGCGGGATCGCCGTTCGGCATTTCCGTCAACCTCTCGGTGCGCGAATTCGGACAGCCCGACCTGGTCCCGGCCGTCGACGCGATTCTCAGGGAGACCGGTCTGCCTGCCGCGGCGCTCAAGCTCGAGATCACGGAAAGCGCCATCATCAGCCAGAAACACCCCGCGATCGAAACGGTCGAACAGCTCCGCCAGATCGGCGTGGCGATTCACCTGGACGATTTTGGAACCGGCTACTCCGCCCTGAGTTACCTGCACCGGCTGCCCCTGGATGCCGTGAAGATCGACCGGTCCTTCACCAGTGCCATCGACGCCGAGGAGCGGCCGATGCATGTGGTGCGCGCCATCGTATCGCTGGCCCACGCCATCGGACTCGACGTGATAGCAGAGGGCGTCACCAGCCATGCCCAGCTCAACCTGCTGAAGGCGATGGGCTGCGATCAGGCTCAGGGTTTCTTCGTGTCGCGCCCGTGCAGCGTAACGGATATGGAAACGCTGCTGGAGTCCGGGAAGCAGTGGCTCACCGGGGCCGAAGCCTGAAGTGAGGAGCGGTCGCCAGGCCGCTCCTGGTCTCACCGGGCTGGTCGCCTCAGGACCTTCAGGAACAACCGGCGTGACCGAGCGTATACCGTCGCTTGGACCCGGCCCTCTTAACGGTCGTCCGCTGCCAGCGCTCGAACGGCACTCCACGTAGGTATACCAGCCGATCGTCCCCACCTCGTAGCGCTCCATCTCGTGTCGTCAACCGGCAAATTCGAGAAACCGTCCGACGCGGGAGCGACCGCGCCGATCGATCGTCGTCGCTTCCTGGAGAGCGTGGCGGTCGTGGGCGTCGGGGCCGCCGCGGTTGGATGGCCACCTGACGCGCGGGCTGCCTTGCCTTCACAGTCTGAGGCGGGCCCGGTCCGCCTGGAGTCGCCGGCGACGGACTTCGAGCTGAACGAGATTACCATTGCGGCGCTGCAGAAGGCGATGGCGGAGGGGCACTACACCGCGCGCTCGGTGGTGGAGTTGTACCTGCGTCGCATCGATGCCATAGACCGTGCCGGTCCGGTATTGCGATCCGTGCTGGAAGTGAATCCGGATGCGTTTGCCCTCGCCGACGCGCTGGACGCGGAGCGAGCCGCCGGCAAGGTTCGCGGTCCGCTTCACGGCATACCCGTGCTTCTGAAGGATGTGGTGGACACGGCCGATCGCATGCACACGTCGGCGGGATCGCTGGCGCTGATGGCGTCCTTTGCGCCGCGGGACGCGTTCATCGTGGAGCGGTTGCGGACGGCGGGAGCGGTGATCCTGGGGAAGACCAACCTGTCGGAGTGGTCGAATGCCCGATCGACTCGCGCGACGAGCGGTTGGAGCGCGCGGGGCGGATTGACGAAGAACCCGTATGTGCTGGACCGGACGGCGTGCGGTTCGAGTTCCGGGACGGGTGTGGCGATCGCGGCGAACCTCGCGACCGTGGGGATCGGAGTCGAGACGGATGGTTCGATCGCCTGTCCGTCGAGCGCCAATTGTCTAGTGGGGATAAAGCCGACGGTGGGGCTCTGGAGTCGCTCGGGCTTGATCCCGGTGTCGTATTCACTGGACACCGCGGGGCCTATGGCGCGGACCGTGACCGACGCGGCGATCCTGCTGGGTGCGTTGACGGGAATAGACACGCGCGACCTGGCCACCGATGCCAGCGAGGGTCATGCGCTCGCGGACTACACCGCCGCGCTGGACGAGGACGCGCTGAAGGGTGCCCGCATCGGTGTGCTCCGCCGGGACATGGAGTCCAACTCTCCGCTGGCATCGCTCATTCATGAATCGCTTGGCGCGCTGGAGTCCGCCGGCGCCATCCTGGTGGACGATTTTTCGCTCCCATCCGTCGAGGAGCTGCAGGTTCCCAAGGCCGTGGTGCTGTTGTGCGAGCTGAAGGATGCGATGCGCGACTACCTGCGCCAGCGCGGTCCGGACGAGCCCCACAAGTCGCTGACCGACCTGATCCGCTTCAACCGCCAGAACGCAGACCTCGAGATGACCTGGTTCGGCCAGGAGTTCTTCGAGACGGCGGACACGACGAACGGCCGGGAGACACAGGACTATCGTCCGGCACTGGCTCGCTGTCGATCGCTCACCCGCACCATGGGCCTGGACCGCGTCCTGGGCGAGCACCAGCTCGACGCCATCGTGGGTGTCGCCGCGAACCCGCCGTTCACGTCCGACCTGCTCACCGGCGATTACCCCGTCGTGCGCAACTCGTCTCTGAGTGCGGTGTCGGGCTATCCCCGGGTCACCGTTCCGGCGGGCTTCGTGCACGGGCTGCCGGTTGGTCTCTCGTTCATGGGCTCCGCGTGGAGCGAGGCCAGGCTGATAGGGCTCGCTTACGCGTTCGAGCAGGCGGTTCGGGGCCGGGAGGCCCCGCACTTCCGGCCCACCGCCGTACTCGACAAGGACTAGCAAGTGACGGCGGTTGACTCCGGTGAGGCGCCCGGCATGGCGAAGGGATCCGACGCCCCGACCGGTGTCGACCGCCGGCAGTTCCTCCACTCCGCGACGGCCCTCGGCGTAGCCGTTGCCACCGGAGACCGGGGATCGGGAGCCCGGGGGCCGACGGTCACCCCAGAGGACGATGCACCGCGCCGCCTGGCGTCGATGCCGGCAGACTTCGAGTTGGACGAGATCACCATCGGGGCGCTGCAAGAGGCCATGGCGGAGGGAAAGTACACGGCGCGTTCGGTGGTTGAGCTATACCTGCGACGCATCGACGCGCTGGATCGAGCTGGGCCGGTCCTTCGCTCCGTGCTCGAGCTCAATCCCGACGCGCTCTCCAACGCTGCCACGCTGGACGCCGAGCGAAGGGCGGGCAAGGTGCGTGGTCCGCTGCACGGCATTCCCGTGCTCCTGAAGGACGTGATCGACACCGCGGACCGCATGCACACCACTGCGGGCTCGCTGGCGCTGATGGGTTCGTTCCCGCTGCGTGACTCGTTCATCGTCGAACGCCTCCGCGCCGCGGGCGCGATCATTCTGGGGAAGACCAATCTCTCCGAATGGTCCAACGCGCGATCCACCAACGCGACCAGTGGCTGGAGCGCCCGCGGCGGCCTGACGAAGAACCCGTATGTGCTCGATCGCACCGCGTGCGGGTCGAGTTCCGGATCCGGCGTCGCCATCGCGGCGAACCTGGCGACGATCGGGATCGGCGTGGAAACCGATGGATCGATCTCCTGTCCGGCGAGCGCCAACTGCCTCGTGGGTATCAAGCCCACGGTTGGACTCTGGAGCCGCTCGGGTCTCATGCGGATTTCCTATTCCCAGGACACGGCTGGACCGATGACCCGGACCGTGACCGACGCGGCCATTCTCCTTGGGGCATTGACCGCGCCCGATTCGCGCGACCTGGCGACGGAACCCGCCATCGGCCACGCGAAAACGGATTACACCACTGCTCTCGACAAAGGGGCCTTGCGCGGTGCCCGGATCGGAGTGCTGCGCCGCCAGCACCTGCCAGGTTCGGCGATGGACCGGCTCCTGAACGAGTCGATCGACGTGATGCGATCGGCGGGTGCGACGATCGTCGACGACCTCGAAGTCACGACGCTTGACGACCTTCAGCGGCCGGAGGTGCTGGTCCTGCTGTGCGAGTTCAAGGAGGAGATCCGCGACTACCTGATGAGCCGCGGTCCCGAAGAGCGGCACCGGTCGCTGGCGGACCTGATCCGCTTCAATCGCGAGAACGCCGACGTGGAGTTGGAGTGGTTCGGCCAGGAATGGTTCGAAGCAGCGGAGACGACGACCGGTCGAGAGACGCCGGATTACCGTCCTGCGCTGGCACGGTGCCGGACCCTGTCGCGCTCGCAGGGGCTCGATCGAGTGCTGGGCGAGCTGCAGCTGGACGCGATCGTGGGACTGGCGGCAAACCCTGCGTTCGCCGTGGATCTGATCAACGGCGACCGGCCTCCGGTGGTTAGCAACTCGTCGCTCAGCGCGGTGGCCGGTTACCCGCGGATCACCGTGCCGGCGGGGTTCATCCGCGCGTTGCCGGTGGGGCTCTCGTTCATGGGCGCGGCATGGAGCGAGGCCAGGCTGCTCGGCCTGGCGTACGCGTTCGAGCAGTCGATCGACGCCCGCCGGCCGCCGACGTTCCTTCCCACGGCCGTCACGGATCGCTGAACGTAGCGTCGGTCGGCAGCGTGACGAGTTCGGCCCGGCGAGTAACGGCGGTCGAGTCCCGGATAATTCGTTGCGGCGCCGCCGGTCACCCCAGTGACCCGAATTCGTGTCACGAGTCTCTCGTAGGCCGATGCCGAACCAAACCGAGACCCCTCTGGCGCCGACCGGTTTTCAGGCAGGCGCCACCGCACCGACCTGGCTGACACACGCGGCGATCGCGCGGGTCGCCGCGGGAATAGCCATGGCGATCGGGGTGCTTGTGCTGATTGGTTGGGCGCTGGATGTCCCGCAACTTCGTATGCTGGGAGCGTCCGGTTCGGCCTCCGTGAATCCGGTCACTGCGGCGTGCATTGGCGCCATCGGCGCGGTCCTCTGGATGCTTGCGCGCGATGAAGACTGGCGGTCGCCCCACCTGGCGTACGGCCTGGCGATTCTCGTGTCGGTGGTCGGCGTCGCCCGCCTGTACAGCCTCGTGACCGGTGAGCCCATGGGCGTCGACGGGTTGCTGTTCAGCGAGGGCTTGCGCAGCACGGGTGACGGCCGCCTGAACCGGATGTCGCTTAACAGCGCGTTGAACATCACGCTGCTCGGAGGGGCGCTGCTCCTGCAACTGCGCCGGTCGCGGGCGGCCAGCGCTCTTGCGCAGATGATCGCGGTGGTGGTGCTGTTCACAGCGCAGGCGGCGGTCATTGCCCACGCGTACCAGAGTGGCTGGTTCGAGTCGATTGGCGCCTTCAATCGGATGGCGCTTCCCGCGGCGGTGGGATTCGCGGCGCTGGCGATCGCCGTGCTGACCATTTCGAGCGGGGAAGGTCTGATCGGACTCATTCTGAGCGAGGGTCCCGGCGGCCGCATGTCGCGCGCCCTCCTGCCGCCGGCGTTTCTCGTCCCGGCGGTCCTCGGCTGGCTGCTGATCTACAGCCGCCGGGCGACTCTGATCGATCCGGACCTGGCCGAGACATTCTTCGTACTCGCCACGATCCTGACGTTTGTCGGGATGGTTACGTGGATCGCCTCCCAGCTGCAGCAGTCGCACCAGGAGCGGCTGCGGCAGGCGCAGGCGCTGAGCGAGAGCGAAACGCGCTTCCGGCTCATCGCAGAGAACAGCAGCGACGTCATCAGCCTGTACGACACGTCCGGGCGCGTCATCTACGTCAGTCCGTCGTGTGAACGGGTCTTCGGGTTCCTTCCCGATGAGATGCCGAGGATGGCGCCGTTCGCCACGGTTCATCAACAGGACATCGAACGGCTGGTTCGGCACTTCAACCAGCTGCTTCGCGGTGACCCCGTAGCCTCCATCCAGGTGCGCATGCTTCACAAGACCGGCCGGCACCTGTGGCTGGACATGATGTGGCGCGCCGTGTCCGACGAGCACGGACACGTTGTGAAGCTCCAGGTTTCGTCACGCGACATCACCGAGAGCAAGCAGAACGAGCGCCGGCTGGAAGACGCCCAGCAGAAGCTCCGTCTGCAGCAGGAGAAGTTGCAGGAGGTCAACAGCCGGCTGGCCGACCTGGCCTCGATCGACGCCCTGACGCAGTTGCGAAACCGTCGCGCGTTCGGGGAGCGGCTGGAAGACGAAATCCGGCGCACGCGGCGACACGGCTATTCCCTGTCCCTGGTGCTGCTGGACATCGACTTCTTCAAGTCGTTCAACGACACGTTCGGCCACCCCAGGGGTGACGAGGTGCTGCGCAGCGTTGGCCGTTGCCTGCGCCGGTCCGTGCGAGCTACGGACTTTCCCGCGCGGTACGGCGGTGAGGAGTTTGCCGTCATCCTGCCCAGCACGGATGCGGCCGGGGCCGCGGTTGTCGCCGAACACGTGCGCGCGGCCATCGAGGAAGCCACGTGGGAAGACCGGCCCATCACCGCGAGTATCGGCGTCGCCACCTACTCCGCTGCATTGAACACGCCGGAAGCGCTGATTGACCACGCGGACCGTGCGCTGTACAAGTCCAAGCAGAGCGGCCGGAATCGTGTGACGCAGCTGGCCGAGACTGGAGCGTAGCAGGACCCGGATTCGTGACCTGATCGTGATTCGCGCGGAGCGCGGCCGCTCGGTAGGTTCCAGCGAGTGTCCATCCTGAAACTCGGAGCGCGCGATGGATGGGGAGGGGAAGGAGAGTGACGCATCCACTCACCACGCAGGCCAGATCGCTGGGTGCTCAGAACCGGGTGCTGGAACTGGCTGACCCGTGCTGGCGCTGGGGTTGGCTCAGCACCAGCTCCAGGACCAGGAAGCAGGTCGAGCATCCAGCACTCACGACTCAGGCCGGCCAACCAGCGAGTGCTGTGGCGATGGAATCAATCCTCACGAGTCGCGACGTCCAATGACCTCCAGAAGGGACTTTGTCGCTCACCTGTCCGCTTTCGGACTGGCTCTGGCCGGCGTTCCACGTTTCCCACTCTGGATCCGTCCGCGATTCGCCGCCAACCCCTTCACGCTGGGTGTCGCGTCCGGCGATCCGATGCCCGGGGGCGTCGTACTCTGGACCCGGCTCGCGCCGGATCCACTGAATGGCGGCGGCATGCCGTCCGAAGGCGTGACCGTGCGCTGGGAAGTAGCGACCGACGACGGCATGCGGAACGTGGTGCGACGAGGGACCGAAACGGCCCGGCCGGACCTGGCCCATTCCGTCCATGCGGAAGTGGGCGGATTGGATGCCGCGCGGTGGTACTGGTACCGCTTCGACGCCGGCGGTGAAGCCAGCCCGGTTGGCCGCACGCGGACCGCGCCGGCCACAGCGAGCATGCCCGATCGGTTCCGGTTTGCGTTCGCCTCGTGCCAGCACTACGAGGCCGGCCACTACACGGCGTGGCGCCACCTGTCCGGAGAAGAAATCGACCTCGTGGCCCACCTCGGCGACTACATCTACGAGGGCGCGACCAACCCCAATGCCCCGCCCGGCACCGTGCTGCGCCCCCACCAGGCATGGGAGCCTGCCACCCTGGCGCAGTACCGCGATCGGTACGCGCTGTACAAGGCCGATCCGGACCTGCAGGCGGCGCACGCGGCATTTCCGTGGATCGTCACCTGGGACGACCACGAGGTCGACAACAACTACGCCGGTGGCATTTCGCAGGACAACGCTCCCCGCGACGCGTTCCTCGGCAGGCGGGCGGCGGCGTACCAGGCGTACTACGAGCACCAGCCGATGCGGAAAGCCTCCATTCCGAAGGGACCGGACATGCTGCTCTACCGGACCATCGGCGCGGGTCAGCTGGCACGCTTCCACGTCCTCGACACCCGTCAGTACCGCAGCGACCAGTCGTGCGGCGACGGCCTGAAGCGGGCCTGTCCCGAGTGGTCGGATGCATCACGGGTAATGCTGGGTGACACACAGGAGCGGTGGCTCACTCGCGGCGTGGAGCAGTCCCAGGCTCGCTGGAACGTGCTGGCCCAGCAACTGGCATTCAGCCGGATTCCGGATCCGAACCGGCCGGACGTGCACGCCATGGATCCCTGGAGCGGCTACCCCGCCGCGCGGGACCGGCTGCTGCAGTGGATGGCTGCGCGCCAACAGAAGAACTTCGTCGTGCTCACGGGTGACATCCACGCGAACTTCGTCATGGACGTCAAACAGGACGCGATGAACCCCTCGTCGTCCACGGTGGCCACCGAGTTCATCGGTACATCGATCACCTCGGGACGCAATGGATCGGCGCGTTGGCCCTCCCTGGCGCAATACGAAACCACCGTACCCGGCATGCGCTACCACAGCAATCGCCGTGGCTATGTACGCTGCGAGATCACCGCCGATGCGTGGCATGCCGACTACCGGACCGTGCCGTACGTGATGCAGCCTGGCGCGCCGATCGAAACCGCAGCGTCCTTCGTGGTGGAGCAGGGCCGGGCCGGAGCGCATAAGGTGTAGGCCCGTCAGCGACCGGCGAGCGGCAGCGACAACAGCACCGGTTTGCGCAGCGCCGTCCGCGGGACGCGCCTTCCCGCGTCGTCGTACTTCTCCCACTGGCTGTTCGCGACGTAGACGAATTCGTCTCCCAGCACTACACCGATCGTGGGCTCGTCGGCGATGGCGGTGTTGCGGTCCAGCACCCGCGCCCGCACGATGCGGGTCCAGGCGCTGTCCAGGTCAAAGCGCATGACCCTTGGCGGCGACACGCCGTTCTGCACGGCGATGATCGACCCGTCGTACCAGGCGATGCCGTCGCAGCCGAGCGACGTCATCCCCGGGGCGTCGGCGATTCGGACGACCTCACCGGACAGCATGTCCGCGCGCAACAGCCCATGGGAGTAATCCGCGACGAAAACCATCTGACCGCCCGGGGCCGGCGCAATACCCTGCAACGACCGGAACAGCGGGTGCCGCATGGGCTCCAGCGAGTCGGTGTCCGCCGCGAGGCGATACAGGACTGGATCGCGAGAATCCGTGGCATACACGTCGCCCAGCGGACCGATTGCCACGTCACCTAACGTGTGCCCCGATGGCGATGGAGGAAGGAACCAGCGCCCGTCGATCTCGCCGTAGGGAAGGCGTACGCGCAGCAGGGCATTCCGATCGGAGTCCGCCGGGGCGAACCCCGCCATCTGCGGAATGCCGGCCATCGTCACCCACAACACCCCGCGTTTGGCGTCGACCCTGACGCCCAGCATCGCTCCCAGCCCTACCCCTTCTCGCGGGAAGATCTCACGGATGTAGTCGCCTCGCGGCGTCAACTCGGCAATGGTCCGGTGGCGGACGCTGGCGACATATACGAGCCCCGTCCGGGAATCCACGTCCATTCCCTCAGGGAAGAAGGTCGAATCCGGCAGCACGATACGTGGCCGGCTCCTGGCCAGCGGCGCGGACTGGGCCGCGTGCCGGGCGGCGACGGCGCGAAACGCAGGACGGGCAGCCAGGGCGGCCAGTGCGCTGTCGGACTGGAGGTCACGGCCCAGTCCCAGGTCCGCATACCGAGTGAGGGCGTCGAGCACCGTGGCCGTGTCGGCGGTGCGCAGGGCGAGCACGGCGCGCCCCCAGACATACGCCGGCTGAGTGGGCCAAGCGGATGCGGCACGGGCCAGCTCCCGGCGAGCCGTCGGGGTGTCCGCCTCGCGCAGCGCCGCCACAGCGCGCGCATAGGCGGACCGGGCCACGGCCGCCGAGTCGGTCGCGGGATGACCAGTCGGCCCCTGCGACTGACGAGCGAAGAGGAGCAGAGACGTCGGCACTGCACATGCGGCGACGAGGAGCAGCCGGCCCATGGAGCCAAAGGTACCTGGCCTCACCTCGCGACGCCTGACCAGCCGTGGTGAGCGGGGCGGGAGAGGTGACAAGCCGAAGTGAATGACCGGCGGTCACCCGTCATGACCTCACCCTCGGCACGCGGCCGCGCACCTCACAGCGGCGCGAATCGCGCCTGGAAGAACCGCAGGTGTTTCGGTTCGTACACCATGTCGAGTCCCCTGGCCGCGGCCCGATTGTCGAACACGCTCTTGACCGATTCGGCGACCACGTCCATGTGCGCCTGGGTGTAGACTCGACGTGGGATCGCCAGGCGGGTCAGCTCGAGCCTGGGCCGGTTGTGGTTGCCCGTTTCGGGATTCCGGCCGGCGCTCACGATCCCCCGTTCCATGGCGCGGATTCCGGAATCGAGGTAGAGCTGCGCGGCCAGCGTCTGCGCCGGAAAGGAATCCTGGCTCAGATGCGGAAAGAACGCCGTGGCGTCCAGGAAGATCGCGTGCCCGCCGACAGGATGGACGATGGGGATCTCCCAGTCGGTGAGGAGCCCGCCGAGGTAGCGCACCTGGCCGATTCGCGCGCGGATGTAGTCGTCCTGCATCGATTCGTCGATGCCGATGGCCATGGCCTCCATGTCACGTCCCGCCAGGCCGCCGTAGGTGTGCAGCCCTTCGTACAGGACCACGAGGTTCCGCAGTTCCTCGAAGAGCGCGGGGTCATTCACTGCCACCCAGCCCCCGATGTTCACGAGGCTGTCCTTCTTGGCGCTCATCCAGGCGCCGTCGGTGTAGTTGCAGAACTCGCGCACGATCTCCGCGATCGATCGGCCGGCGTAACCCGGCTCCCGCTCCTGGATGAAGAAGGCGTTTTCCACCAGGCGCGTGGCGTCGAGCAGCACGCGAATGCCGTGACGACCGCATAACGACTTCACTGCCCGCACGTTCGCCATGCTCATGGGCTGGCCGCCGGCCATGTTGACGGTGGCTGCGACGGACAGGTAGGCGATCCGCTCGCGGCCCACGCGACGGATGAGCGACTCCAGGACCTCGACATCCACGTTTCCCTTGAAGGGGTGGCAGTCGGACGGGTCGTGCGCCTCCCGGATCACCACGTCCACGAACGTTCCGCCGGCCAGCTCCTGATGGGCCCGCGTGGTGGTGAAGTACATGTTGCCGGGCACGAACTGGCCGGGCCGGATGGCGGCGCGGCTCACCAGGTGCTCGGCGCCGCGGCCCTGATGCGTCGGAACGAAATGGGCGTAGCCGTAATGCTGTTGGACCGCGTGCTCCAGTCGGTAGAAGTTGCGGCTTCCGGCGTACGCTTCATCGCCCAGCATCATGCCGGCCCACTGGCGGTCGCTCATGGCGTTCGTGCCGCTGTCCGTCAGGAGGTCAATGTACACGTCGTCCGACTTCAACAGGAACGTGTTGTATCCGGCCTCGCGCAGCGCCAACTCGCGCTGCTCCGGCGACACGGTCCGCAGCGGCTCCACCATCTTGATCTTCCAGGGCTCGGCCCACGACCGGCGGCCCGCCTGCTGGCCCATGGTACGGGGAATGCGGGACGACATGAGGGTGCTCCGGCGTGAGGATCCGGCGGGACGCTGTCGGTATTCAGGGGCGTTCGTTGTCGGGCATTCTTCGGACGTGGCGTCAGGCAGCAGGGAGAAACCGCCCCGCACCGTGGCCGGACGCTCGAACCGGTCCCGGCCCCCCGCCAGGGCGCCGCTCAGCCAATCAGGCCCGGGCCAGCGCCCCCGCGAGCAGCTGGCACAGCACCGCCGCCACGATGCTCATCGACAGGCCCCAGGCCAGAAGTTGCCGGAAGAGCACCCGGGCCTCGGCGGGGTCGGCAACCGTGGCCACACACAGCGCGCCTAACGTCGAGAGGGGCGACACGTCCACCATCGACCCGCCCACATTGATGCTCAACGCGATCGCCAGCGGATCGCCGCCGCCCACCTTCGCGACCAGCCCCGGAACGGCCGGCAGGAACGTCGGGAGGACGACGCCGCTCGTGCTGCTCCAGCTGGAGATCAATCCCGTCACGAACGCCATCACTCCGTTGACGGAGACCGGAGTCGCCAGCCGGGCCAGCAACGACGTGAACAGATCCATGCCGCCGGTGCGTTCCAGCAGGGCAATCAGCACCGTGACGCCGCAGACCATGACGATCACGCCCCACGGGATCCGCCGCATCGCGGTGACCTCGTCCGCCAGGGACAGCAGCACGATCATGGACGCCGCGGCAAATGCCGCCAGTCCCACGCTCAGCTTGAAGCCGATCACACCCACGATCCACGCTCCGACGACCGCGCTGGTCAGCCAATGTCGCCGCTCGAGCCGGCCGTCGGCCGCCGCGTCGGCTGTCGCGGCAATGCGCGTCAGCTTCCAGCCGCCCAGGAGGACGTACGCCGCGGCGGCCACCAGCGCATGCGCCAGGAAGTTCGCGAGCCAGACCTTGCCTTCGTGCCCGCCGATGCCGGCCTCCGCCATCCTGCTGTTGGCAATGACGCCGACCGCACTGATGGGCGACAGGTTCCCCGCGTTGGCGCCATTGGCCACGACCAGCGCCGTCAGGAACTTCGGCACGCCGGCGCGCGTCCCCACCACCATCGCCATGGGCACCATCAACGCGACCGTGGTGATCGAGCCCGGGCCGACCGACGACAGGCCCAGGGCAATCAGGAAGAGAATGATCGGGACCAGGCGGGCGTTCCCCCGCGCCAGTGCGATGGCGCGATGAGCCAGCCGTTCCAGTGTCCCGTTCGACTCGGCCAGCGCGAACAGCAGCGTCACACCCGTCAGCGTGAGGAAGAGCGAAGAGGGAAATCCCGCGGCCACGTCGTCCACCCGCAGCCCGGCCACGTACGTCCCGATGAGCCACGCAAAGGCCATGGCCAGGACGCCGACATTCAGGCGCGACGCCATGGACAGGACGATCGCCACCAGCAGGGCGACGAGTGAGAGAATGGCCGGGTTCACGGCAGCCTGGTGAAGGGCAACAGGTGCTTCTGCACCTTGCCTAACGCGTTACGGGGAAGCGACGCCAGGCGGATCACGGCCCTGGGCGTCTTGAAGGACGCCAGGGAACGGCTGCAGCGCTCACGGAGCGCGTCGAGGTTCACGTCGGCATCGGCCACCACGTACGCGACCGGCACCTCACCGCGCCTGCTGTCGGGCGCCCCAACCACCGCGGCCTCGTGCACCCCGGACTGCTCCAGCAGCAGTTCCTCGATCTCCCGCGGGTAGATGTTGAATCCACCCGAGATGATCAGATCCGACGCCCGGCCGCGGAGCGTCAGGCGCCCGCTGTCGTCGAGCGAACCCAGGTCACCCGTGGCGAACCAGCCGTCCTGCAGGGCGGCACCGGTCGCCACCGGATTGCGCCAGTACCCGCCAAAGACGTTCGGGCCGCGGACGTGCACCTGCCCCGTCTCGCCGGGGTCCAGTCGCGCTCCCTCCGACCCGCGGATCTCCAGCGAAATGCCGGGGAGGGCAAACCCAACGGTGCCCGCCAGGCGCTCTCCGTCGTACGGATTGGAGGTCAGCATCAGCGTTTCGCTCATCCCGTAGCGCTCCAGGATTGCGTGGCCGAATCGCGCCCGGAACGTATCGAACACCTGCGCCGGCAGCGGTGCGGAGCCCGAGACGAACAGTCGCATCCCCGCGCCGATCTCCCGGGCTTCGTCGCGCGGCAGGTCGAGCAGGCGGACGTAGATCGTGGGCACGCCGTAGAACAGAGTCGGGCGAAACTCGCGGAACCACCCGGCCGAACGCTCGGCCTCGAACCGCGCCGTCAGGCGCATCCGGCAACCGCTCGCCAGCCAGCAGCAGACGCCGTTGGCGAGTCCATGCACGTGGAACAGCGGCAGCACCGCCAGGTAGCGATCGGCGGCGGTGATCCTCCAGCAGTCGAGGAGGTTGCGGGTGTTGGCGGCAATGTTGCCGTACGAAAGCACCGCACCCTTCGATCGTCCCGTGGTTCCCGACGTGTAGACGATGGCCGCCGGATCGCCGGGTGCACTGCTGCCGTCCATCGCCATGGAAGTGGCCCGTTCCGCGTCGCGCGAGAGCTGGGCCACATCCACGACCGGAGCGCCGGCGGGAAACAGGTGGCTGTCGGCGCCCGCCGTAACGCACAGCGAGGGTGCCGAGTCGCCGACGATGTGCGCCACTTCGCGCTCGCGGTACAGCACGTTCACGGGCACGATCACCAGTCCCGAACGGACGCAGGCGATGAAGAGGTCGATGAACTCGATCCGGTTGGACAGGTGGACCGCAACCCGGTCGCCGCGTGCCAGGCCGCGGTCCGCCAGAATGGTCGCCATCCTGCTCGCTCGATCAGCCAGCTCGCCGAAGGTGAACGTCGCCAACTGGCCTGCTGGACCGGCGACCTCCAACCCCACCTCGTCGCGTCGTCCCCGCAGCGAACGATCAAACAGGTCGGCGAGAGGCATCGGGGGATTGTAGCGACCGGGACGGGAAGGGCGAGCCCCGGGTGTCTGTGGGGTCAGAGGGGAACATGGTTGCCGGTGGCCCTGCTGACAGGGCTCCATCGTGGCGGGCACTGGCGGTGGGTAGTGGCCGGAAGGCACTTTGGAGAGCGCGATGGAAACAGCATTGCCAGGCGGGTCGTAGGGGAACCACTGGCTCATTTCCCGCTCACATATCTCTCCCGGTTTGATGCCACAACCCACCGTCCCGCAGGCACCGGTCGTTGCCCAGGGGGCCCCGACCGCGGCTCAGATGCTCGACGCAGCGAGGGCGCTTCGCCGTGCATTGGATAACCAGCTCGACGGTCAGCAGGACCTGCGACGGGAGCTGACGCGGGAACTGGACCGCATGGCCCCGGGGTCGGCAGAGCGAGCCGGGATCGAGGCCCGTCTCAAGACGGTGGACGCGCGCATCACGTCGCTGGACCAGCAGATCGCCGAGGCAGACGCGAGAGTGGCACAGGCGTCCGCCGTCCCGGGCGCGATCGTACCGCCTCCACCACGTCCGGTCATCCAGCGCAGCGGTCCGCCGGAGGAAGCCTGGATGCTGGGCGGCATTTTCATCGTCTTCGTCATGATGCCGCTGGCGGTCGGATACGCCCGGCGTCTCTGGAAGCGCAGCGCGACAGCCGTCGCCGAGCTGCCCAGGGAATGGGCCGAGCGGTTCACGCGACTGGAGCAGGCGGTGGACGCCGTGGCGGTCGAACTGGAGCGCGTGGGCGAGGGTCAGCGCTTCGTGACCAATCTCTTCGCCGAGCAGGGCGGTCGAGCGTTAGGCGCGGGGAGCGCCGAGCCCATCGAGATGCGGCAGCGCGAGCCCATGCGGCAATCGAGGCCGTAGCCCGTGCCGATTCGTCGCGCGTCGCCGGAGCGCGACGCGCCAGCGCACGGCTCGCCCGGAAAGGGAAGCAGCTGGGACTGGGTGTTCGCCCCGCGACGGAAAGACGAGCGTCGCTACTGGGTGGTGAAGTCCGAGCCGGGAACATTCTCGTTCGATGACCTGCTGGCGGCGCCCGGCCGCACGACGCACTGGGACGGCGTCCGGAACTACACGGCCAGGAATTTCCTGCGCGAGGGCATGCGGCTCGGGGACCAGGTCTTCTTCTACCACTCCAGCACCACGCCCTCCGCGATCATCGGGACGTGCGACGTGGTGCGCGAGGGCTATCCAGATCACACCGCACTCGACCGCAACGACCCGCACTTCGATCCCGCCTCGAAACCGGACGACCCGACCTGGTTCATGGTCGACCTGCGTGCGGTGGCGAAGCTCCCCCGACCCGTGACCCTGCCGGAAATGAAAGCCAGAATGGAGCTCGCGCGCATGGCGCTGATTCGCATCGGCCGGCTGTCGGTGACGCCCGTAACCCCCGATGAGTGGGACGTTATCATGCGGATGGCGAACGGCTAGATGAACCTGAACGCGAGGACCGAGATGGCCGACACCCTTTCGCGGCGTGACTTCGTGGCGTCCGTTGGATCCCTCGGTGGCGTCTGGCTGTTTGCCGATCCGGCCGGCCGACGTGAAGCCTCGCAGCACGCTGTTCACCAGTTGGCGCAGCAGCAGCCCAGTCTGGTGTTCTTCAGTCGCGAGCAGGCGGCCGAGGTCGATGCCATGGCCAGCCGAATCATCCCCAGCGACGACACGCCGGGAGCTCACGAAGCCGGAGTCGTGTACTTCATTGACCGCTCGCTTTCGACCTGGGCCAGGGATCAGCAGCCCGGATTCACAGCCGGGCTGGCCAAGCTGGCGAAAGACGTCGGCGCGGTGGTTCCGGGTCAGACGAAACTGGCCGCGTTGACTGCGGTGCAACAGGACGCGGTCCTCCGCAGCATCGAAGGGACCGACTTCTTCGGCCAGGTCCGCTTCGCCACGCTCGCGGGAATGTTCTCGCTCCCCAGCCATGGCGGGAACCGTGACTGGGTGGGATGGAGGATGCTGGGCCAGGAGCCGGCGATGGAGTTCCGGCCCCCGTTTGGCTGGTACGACACGCCCGCCAACCGGCGGGCGCTACTCGGGAGAGACGGCGAATGAGCCTTCAGCAGTCAGGTCAGGGGAGGCGTTTCGCCACCACCGACGCCGTCGATTTCGTCGTCATCGGCTCAGGTCCCGCCGGCGGGTCGGTCGCGCGCGAGCTGACCCGGCTCGGCCACGACGTCCTCGTGCTCGAGCAGGGTAAGGCGTATTCCCGCGGCGAATTCACCCATGACGAGCTCGAGGTGTTCTTCCATAACAAGTACACCAACAATCCGCCCGACCACATCCAGACGTATCGTCGCACGCCTGACGAGAAGGCGCAGACGCGGACCTACCTCCAGTATGCGCAGGCCGTTGGCGGAAGCAGCATGCACTACGCGGCCAACTACTGGCGCTTCCGGCCGATCGACTTCGTGGAGTTCAGCCGCAAGGGCGGCGTGCCGGGCGCGGAGCTGGCCGACTGGCCCATCGACTACGACGAGCTGGAGCCGTACTACAGTGCGGTGGAATGGGCGGTGGGCGTGTCGGGGCAGGGAGGGGTGGACCCTGGCGAGGGGCGGCGTTCGCGCCCGTACCCCATGCCACCGCTGGACATCACCGGCCCCGGCGTCCTCATGGAAGTGGGCGCGCGAAAGATGGGTTGGCGCGCGCTGCCCGCGCCCATGGCCATCACCTCTCGGCCGTACAAAGGTCGCGACGCCTGCCACAACTGCGGCTTCTGCTGGTTCTTCCCCTGCGAGTGGGGCGCCAAGTCAGGTACGAACTTCACCATGGTCCCCGAGGCCGTCGCGACGGGTCGCTGCGAGGTGCGCACCGAGTGCAAGGTGCGCCGGATCGAGACGGATGCGCGGGGCCGCGTGACCGGGGTGACGTACTTCGATCGGGATCGCCGCGAAGTCCTGCAACGCGCGCGCGTGGTGTTCCTCTGTGCCAATGGCGCCGAGTCGCCGCGGTTGCTGCTGATGTCGAAATCGAGCCGCTTCCCCGACGGACTGGCCAATGGAAGCGGCGTGGTCGGCAAGCACCTGATGTTCAACGGCAATACTGCCGGCAACGGGGAGTTCGAGCACGAGGTGAACGGGCACAAGGGTCCGCCGGTCACCCGCATCGTGCTCGACACATATGAGCTCGACAAGGAGGGCTTCATCGGAGGGGGTGGGTACGACTTCCGCTATCCTTTCCCCCCCATTCTGGCGATGCTCAGCCTCCCGGAGGGCACGCCGCAGTGGGGTTCCGCATTCAAGGCCACCATGCGGCGCATGCACACGCGTACGGCGTACTGCTGGGGGCACGCCACGCAGCTGCCGGTCGCGACGAATGGCGTGGACCTCGATCCCGACGTGAAGGACGGATGGGGGCTTCCCGCCATGCGTGTCACGTTCAAGGAGCACGAGCATGACCTCCGCATGTTCCGCTACCTGCATGACCGCGGTATTGACCTGCTGAAGGCGGCGGGGGCGATCCGCACCTGGGGCACTCCGCCGGGCGACAATCCCGGTGGTGCCGTCCACATGCTGGGCACCTGCCGCATGGGGAACGATCCCCGGACGTCGGTCGTCGACAAGTACCATCGAGCCCACGAAGTTCCCAACCTCTTCGTCGTCGACGGGAGCTCCTTCGTCACGGCGGGTAGAGGGCAGCCGACGCTGACCATTCAGGCCCTCGCTTTCCGGGCGGCGGACCATGCCTCGCGTATGGCCCAGCGAGGCGAACTGGGGTAGGCCCGGACACTGAATGGCGTCCGGGGGTGAACCGGGAAGGGGGCTGGTCGTCATCTGTCGGTGAGCTCCAGCCCGGCTCCCGCCCGCGGCCGGCTGGAGTCCGGTCCCAGGCTGCCGGGAGCGCGCGTAGACGCTATCCTGAGATGGCTGCCCGGTTTACCTCACGCAAACCCGTTCTCGAACGTGCACCGGCGACTCCCCACACTGCTCTTCCTCTTAGTGGCTGCCTGCGGCGAGCCGGGTTCGGACACGGTGTTCGTGCAGGCTCTCAACAGCGACGGACGCGCGGCCGCCGGGAATCGGGCCGCAACGCCGCGCCCTGGGCGCCGGATCGAAAGTCGGCCGTGGCGCGGACTGTATCGCCGGGAAGGAGAGAAGTCGCAGTTCCAGCCCTGCGGAACGCCGGAACCGCTCGATGTGATCGGTACGGCTGAGGGACGGGCGCTGCTTGCTGAACGGTTCCGATTCAACGCGTATTGGCAGGGGCTCCCGATGTTCGGCGTGCTGCGAGGGAACATCGTTACGGACACACTCGTTCGTGCCGGTCGGAGCGTGTCGGACACCGCCCGAGTCGAAGTCGTCACCCGGTTCTTCGTCACCGGAGTCGATTCACTGCGAACGTGGGACAATGAGTGCCCGGGCATGCGGGGCGGGCGATGACCACGGCCGCGGTTCCTTCGGTTCCCATCCGCCTGCCTGATGCCGCTGTGGCCCGAGTCGCGGTGCTCGCCACGGCAGTGGCGTTCGTCGTGCTGTTCGCCCAGCCCATGGTGAACACCGGACGCACGTGGTGGGCCGATCCCGAAGCCGGCCACGGCCTGCTGCTGGCGCCGCTGTCCTTCGTCCTGGCCTGGCGGCAGGGAGTGCGCGCCGACGCGCGCGCCAATCCCGGACTGGGACTGGGCATCCTTGTCGCTGCGGTCCTCATCCGGTACGTGGCAGCCCTCGCGGCCGATCCCTTCCTTTCACGTTCGGCGGTGTTTCTGGCACTGGCCGCTCTGGTCGTCCACGTGTGGGGGTTCCGGCAGGTACTGGCGTGGTGGCTGCCGGCTTCACTGCTGGCGCTGTCCGTGCCGCTCCCCGACGTGGTGCTCGGAAGCCTCGCGCTGCCGCTGCAGCTCAAGGCCTCGAGCCTGGGCGCGTCGCTGCTGTCGACGCGGGGAATCCCCGTGCACCTGGACGGCAACGTGATCCGGTTGCCGGGCCACGACCTTTTCGTCACCGAGGCGTGCAGCGGACTTCGCTCGCTGACGGCGCTCCTGAGTATCGGTGTGCTGCAGGGCGGCCTGCTGTTGCGGCATCCCGTTTCCAGGGTGGCGCTCGTGGCACTGGCCCTGCCGGTCGCGGTGGTGATCAACGGCGTGCGGGTCTTCATCACCGGCTTTCTGGTGCTGTTCGTCGATCCCTCGCTCGCCGAGGGATTCACGCACGTCACCGAGGGATGGTTGATGTTCCTTGTTGCCTTCGCCATCCTGGCGCTGTTGACGCTGGCAGCGACCCGCCTCGAGCGGCGATTCCTGCGGCGGCCGGCCGATGCATAACGCGAGGTGGTTCGGCCCGGCGGTGGTGATGGGTGTCGGTTGCCTGCTGCAGATCGGTATCCGGCCGCAGCATGTCGCTCCGCTCGACGCGCCGTTGCGCACCATGCCGGTCTCGCTGGCCGGACTGGGGGGCGAAGATCGCGGCATGAGCAATGCGGACGTGCGTCTGACGGGTGTCACCGATTACGCCTTCCGGGTCTTCCCGGGCGGCACGACCACCGCGTTCTCGCTCTACGTCGGCTACTATCAGCGGCAGGCAACGGGGCGCTCGATCCACTCGCCGCGGAACTGTCTCCCGGGCGTGGGCTGGCAGACGGTGGAGTCCGGGAAGGCGGTGGTCCAGGTTGCCGGGAGGGCGGTGACGGTCAACCGGTACCTGCTCGCGTACGGCGAGGACCAGGCCATGGTCTACTACTGGTACCAGGGCCGCGGCCGGGTGGCGCATAACGAGTACACGGTCAAGTGGGACCTTCTGCGCGACGCAATCGCGCATGGGCGGTCCGAGGAGGCGCTGGTGCGCATCGTGGTGCCCATCCGGCGGGCGCCGGGCTACACCACGGACGCCTGGCGGCGCCAGGTGG
Organism: Gemmatimonadaceae bacterium; assembly: GCA_036393555.1. Lineage (GTDB taxonomy): Bacteria > Gemmatimonadota > Gemmatimonadetes > Gemmatimonadales > Gemmatimonadaceae > JABWBJ01. Next base: position 4,099 of record DASWGU010000060.1, on the reverse strand, counting down.
ACGACGCCGAGTCCGTCGCGCGGGCCGCGGCGGTGGAGATGATCCCCAGGCTGGACGCCGCGCTGCCGCGGTGGGGTGGCGGCGGCCCGAGGGCGTGAAGCTGGGCGGGAGACGAGGGGACTGTCCCCTCCGGCGACGTCCCGGCGCACTGCCCCGCGAGCCCGGTGGACACAGCGTCAGCCCGCGCGCCCGGGACTAGCCGTCCATCCTCCGCCTCACCTCCAGCAGTGTCGCGGGATCGTTGGAGATCATTCCGCAGACGCCCTTGCGCCACAGGCGTCGCGCTTCCGCGGGCTCGTCCACGGTCCAGACGTGCACCGGGATGCCTGACGCTGACAGGATACGGGCGTAGCCCCCTACGGGGAGCGGGATGCCGCGATACTCCGGCGGCATGCACATCGCGTCGAACGAGACCCGCGCCGGCGGAACGCGCACGATCGCGCGCGCGAGTAACCGGAGCGTGTCGCGGTAGCTCGAGCCCGTTGCGATGCCGCTGCCGGAGAACGCCTCCAGCGCGCGCCAGTCGAACGACGCCACGATGCAGCGCCCGACGGCCCCGCGTTCCTCGATGACCCGGCGCGTCGCGCGCGAGGCGGCTGCCGTCTTGATCTCGATCAGCAGCGGCGTGTCCGGGTACGAGACCAGCACGTCGTCCAGCGTCGGCACCGTGATCCCGTAGTCCAGATACGGCCAGGTGGCACCGCGATCTGGCGTGAACCGCGCCCCGGCGTCGGCGTCCTGGATCTCGCCGAGTGACAGTCGATCGACGCGCCCGGAGCGGTCCGTGGTGCGATCGAGCGTGGAATCGTGAATGACGACTACGGTGCCGTCGCCGGTCAGATGAACGTCCATCTCCAGCGCATCGACTCCCAGGGCCACCGCCTGCCGGAAGGACTCCAGCGTGTTTTCGGGCGCATGCGCGGCGTTGCCGCGATGACCGATCACGGGACGGAGCGCGGTATTCAGAAGTACGTGCAATGCCACGTCCTGCGTGCGGGTTGCCGGCCGGGTTGCTGCGTCCTGACTCTGAGGCTGGACGGGTGGCCGGCGCTGATCGCGCGCGGCCGATCGAAATGTCGCCAAGTGGTGCTGGGTGCCTGTGCCTGAGCGATCAGGGCCGGAGCCTCTTCGCCCCGGCCCCGCTCACTCTGCTGCCGCCGGCGCACTGCTAGAAGGAATACTGCCACCGGGTCGAGATCAACCGTCCCAGCAACGGCATGCCGGGCATGGTGCGGTACTCCTGATCCAGCACGTTGTCGGCGCGGATCGAGAACAGGATCTGCCGCGCGCCCATCGTTCGGCGCCAGTTGAATCCGATATCCAGCAAGTTGGCGTCCTTGATGTCCTCGTAGGTGTAGGTGTCCGTCGTTCCCGGACGGTCGTACTCGACACCGGTCGCGTAGACGCCGGAGTTCACGGGATAGGCGTTGCGGTACCGGTTGCGCACGTCGAATCCCCAGGATCCGTCAGTGCTGCGGAACGCGGCCGACAGACTGGCCTTGTTGGTGGGCGAGTTGAGCATCAGCGGCAGGCTGTTCGAGCTGACCACGTTTTCGAACACGTCGTCACTGACCCAGCTGAAGGTGCCGCCCAGCGTCCAGTTGTCCGTGGCGACGAAGTCCAGCGCCAGGTCGATGCCGTTCACCGTGACGGTCGCGTCGTAACTCGAGTAGGTCGCGTACACGTCGCGCGCGCTGGCGAACGTCTCGCTGTTGAACGACACGATGCCGAGCGGCAGACCGCTGATGGGCGTGTCCGCGATGCCCGCAGCGACCATGGGAGCAAACTGTTCGGCCGTCCCTGCGGCCACCGGCTGCGAGTAATTGAACGGTGGACCCATCAGCGCCGCGGTAATGAACGGCACCAGTGTCGCGCGCATGTATTCCTGGAACGCGCCCTTGTTGAAGAACACGTTGGGCGTCGTCAATCCGGCCGGATTGCCCACGTCGCCGCGTTTCTCGCTCCAGGCATCTACAGCGACGCGGAGCCGGTTGCCGATGATCCCCTTGTAGCCGATCTCGTAGGTGTTGTTGAACGACGCCTTGATGGGTGCCACGTCGCGGACGTCACCGGGCGTCAGGGCAGGGGAGCCGGGCGCGAGCATTCTCAGCTCACCCACCATGTCACCCGCACCCGGTGGAGTGCTGATGAGATAGTTGATCAGTTGGCCGGCCACCGCTGACGCAACCGGTGCCGACGTGCTCAGGCCCTCCTGGATCTGGGGCGCCAGCCCCTGGATGAGCAGATCCCGGTACGCCGTGAGCGCGCCGCTGTATCCCACGGCCGCCGAGGCCGGGACCCACACCGTGCTGTCCGCAAACAGCGACCGCATGCACAGGCCGCCATTCACCGATGCCTCGCAGTCGCGCCGGAAGGACCAACCCGTCCTGGGCGGATTCCCCAGCGCGCGAACGTTGTATCCCGAGTTCGCCACGTTCCGCGCCTGAATCAGGTCCAGGAACCAGGTGAAGTTGGCCGGCGTCTGGAAGGCACGGTTGAAGGTGAAGCGCAAATTCTGCGTCTCGGTGGGCTTGAAGATGACCGCAGCGCGCGGGGAGAACTGGGATCCTTCGACCTGATCGTTCTGGTCCACCCGGGCCGCGGCGATGAAATCGAACTTCTGGGTCAGACGCGTGGTGGACTGGATGTATCCCCCGATCTCCCGGACGTCGTCGATCTCCTCGTTTCGGCCGTTGATCGTGTTACCGGTGCGGGGGTTGGTGCTGATGTAGTCGATGCCATACACGAAATCCTGCTTCGCGCCGATGGAGAGGCCGTGCTGCACCTGGGCGGCCCACATCCGTGACTGGTCAACGATGGGCTGACCACTGCGAAGGAGGTATGTACCCGACGTATCCAGGCCGTTCTCGTTGCCCGCGTCGCTGAAGTTCATGAAGGCCTGCGCGAAGAACCGCCCGATGCGCGCCCGCTGCTGGATGCTCCGGTATTCCCAGTTCCGCGCCAGTGCCGTTCCGTTGGCCCCGGTGTACTCCAGGGCGTTGCCGATGTGCGACAGACCGAACGTCGTCACGTACTCGGAGTTGTCGGTGGGGCGGTAGTCAACCCGCGCCTCGCCGACGTACCGGTTGAGGTCGAAGTCGCGAACGTTCGTTGTACCCGCCCGGCCCGGCGGCGCGCCCGCCGGGAACACGTCCGGCTCGCCGGGATCCTCGTACTTCCAGTCGCTGGCCGTGAAGTACTCGCCCGAGAGCTTGAAGCCGAACTTGTCGCCCAGCAGCCCGGCGTGGCGGAAGGAACCACGGAACAGCGACCGGGTGCCCCCGTCCACCGTCAACGTCGTGCCCTGGGACGTGAATGGTGACTTCGTCAGCACGTGCAGTACGCCGTGCGAGCTGTTCGGCCCGTACAGCGCGGACGCGGGACCGAGCAGGACTTCGATGCGCTCGATGTCCTCGTTGGTCGACGTGAACAGCAACGGCACGTTTACCCGAAGCGATGGAACGCCGGCAAAGCGGTAGTCCTGCAGCGTCAGGATCGATCCCGAGAACGCGTTGTTGAAGCCGCGTGCCACGATGTTGGACTGGGCAATGCCGCCCTTGCTCACGTCCACACCGGCGATTCCTTCCACGTGGTCGGCGGCCGTGACCGAGGGGCGTTCCTGGATCTCGCGCACCTCGATCACCGCGACCGAAGCCGGCGCGTCCAGCGCCTTCTCCTCCCGGCGCGAGGCGACCGTCACCACGGGATTGAGCTCGATGACCGCCTCCGTCATCTGCACGTCCGCCGTCGCCGTCCCGCCGGCGGTCACGGTGACCGTGGCGTTCCCCGGCCGGAACCCGATCCGGTTCACTACTATGGTATAGGTGCCTTCCGCCACGGTGAGCCGGTACGTCCCATTGTCGCGGGACTGGGTGGCCGCCATCACGGTGGTCGCCGACACCGCCTGCACGCGTGCTCCGGCGACCGGTTGACCGGCCCGGCCCTCGGTAACGGTACCGGTAACCGTACCGGTTTGCGAAAATGCGACGGCGGGGCCAAGAAGTATGGCAGCCGACACCGTCGCGCGAAGAACCCGATGAGCGAACATCGGCACCTCGTAGGTAGGTGAGGGTAATCGAGAGTGAAGAGTGAGGAGTGA
>DASWGU010000059.1:0-24464 GCA_036393555.1 Gemmatimonadaceae bacterium | reverse complement strand
CGCGTACGACAGCACCCAGCGATTCCGCGCCACGTTACGCAGTTCGTAGCGCACGATCGTCAGGACGGTCCTCACGGTGTACCCCCGCGATCCGTGTCCACCCCGTCCGCCGTTCTCCGGGAATCGGCATCCCGGCCTGGGGCGCCGGGACGATCCACGCCCGGACTGGTGCCGTCGCGCATCAGTTGGGCGGTGGCGCGCTCCAGCGTGGGCTGCCCCGTCGCCCCCAGGAGTTCATCGCGAGTCCCGTGGTACCGGATCATGCCATCGAGCAGGAACGCGATGCGATCCGCGATCTCGTCCAGCTCGCTCAGCACGTGCGACGTGACAATCAGCGCCCGCCCGGCATCGCGTTCCCGCCGGATCTTGTCCTTCAGCGTGCCCGCCGAGATCGGGTCGAGACCCGCGGTCGGCTCGTCGAGAATGAGAAGATCGGCGCGGAACAGGAACGCCAACGCCGCATTGATGCGCTGCCGCGTCCCGCCGGACAGCACACGCAGCGGCGTGTCGAGCACCGGCCCCAGAGTCAGCGACTCGATCAGCTCCTCGTCCCGCGCCGTGCCGGCTCGCCGCACCTCCCGCACCATCGCCATGATGTCCCGGCCGGTGAGGTTCTCCGGGTAGCGCGCGATCTGTGGCATGTAGCCGATGCGCTCGCGGTACCGCGCGTCGCCGTTGAGCCGGGCGCCGTCGAAGACGATCTCGCCGGCGTCGGGCCGGACGAGTCCCAGGATGATCCGGTTGAAAGTGGTCTTCCCTGACGCGTTGGGGCCGACGATGGCCGTGACCGATCCGGCGGCGACGTCGAGGTCCACGCCGGTGAGCACCGGCAGCCGGCCGAAGCGCTTCCGCACCCCACGAGCCGAGATCATCGAGGTGGCGACTGCGAGGTCAGCGATCCGCGGTCCCAGTGTCGAGGTACGAGGTTGGTGGTGAGAGGCGTTGGAGCGCCCGGCAGGCGTGCCGTTCCTCTGCCCGCTGCCCTCTGCCCCCTGCCCTCGCTCTTCATGAGCGGCCGCTCGTCAACAAGCGTAGCCGGCGTCAGCATCGGCATCACGCGCTCGGCGAAATCGAGCAGATCCACCACCGGACTCCGCAACAGGATCAACGCCGCCGGTGTCTGCTCCACCACCAGCGCGAACAGGCGGACGGGCGCGAACGGGACGTCGCCGAAGCCGTCCCGGTCAAGGTCGTATCCACGGTACCGATCCCAGAAATTCTCCACGAACGTGGAGAAGTTCTGTCGCGAGTTCGTCCCCACGTCGAAGGAATTGCCGGTAAAGATGTTGTGCGAAATGACGTTGTCCTGGCTGTTGGCCAGCACCCTGAGCGCCCAGCCATTCGCCGCAAAGGTGTTTCCCTCCACCCGGATCCGGTTCGCGCCCTCGAGATACAGCCCCACGGTGTTCGCCGAGAACACGTTGTCCAGGATCTCCGAGTCCGTGATGTCCTTGAGGAGCAGGCCGTACGCCGCGCCGCCCCAGTTCTCCTCGAACCGGTTGCGCGCCATGTAAACTCGCCGTGTGTACATCACCGCTATGCCGGACTCGTTCGATCGAAAGACGTTGTCTTCGTAGCGGCAGTCGTCGGAGAACATGAAGTGCAGGCCGTAGCGCTGGTTCCCTTCGCTCCTGTTCCCCGTGACCTCGCCCGCCGTAACGAACTCGAAGTACACCCCGTCCCGGTGTCCGGCAACGCGATTCCGGTGAACGCCCACCCGCTGGCTCTGCCAGACGTGGATCCCGTTGCCGCCCAGCGTCTGGCGGCGTTCCGGTCCGCGGAGGTCATTGTCGCTGACCTCGCAATCGCGTACACCCTGCAGGTAAATGCCAAAGAACGTGTCCTGCAGGATGTTCTGCTCGATGCGGCAGCCGCGCACGTTGCGGACGAGTATCGCGGCGCGATCCTCCACCTGGCTGGCACCGGTGTTGCGCAGAGTGAGTCCCCGGACCGTCACGTCGTCGGCCTCGACCACGAGCAGCGCGCGGACACCCTCTCCATCCAGCACCGCGCCCGGCTCACCGGTGATCGTGACGGCGCGCCCGATGCGAAGCGTCGGCTCCCGATAGACGCCGGCACGCACGCGGATGCGGTCGCCATTGCGGGCACGCTCCAGCGCTGCGGCAATGGTCGCCGTGGGCCCGTCCGGGTCCACTACCAGCTCCTGCGAGGCCTGGCGGGCGCCTGGCGAGGCGATCAGTTGGGCGAGGAGCACCAGGACGACCGGCGCACCCGTCACCCGCGGCGCCCATGATCGTGGCCGCTGCCGGCATCGCGGGCGGTCGGCCGATCCGATCCCGGCATCAGCCGCTGTTTTCGCAACTGATCGAGCACGTCCGGCCATGCGACCAGGCGTCCACCGTACCGTCGTTCGAGGTCCGGTACCGCTCCTCCCGGCGCGAAGGCCACCAGAGAGCGGCCCATCGGGCTGTTGAGGGTGCTCCCCTCCAGGAATACCGCACTGTCCACTGGCACCAGCGCGGTATTCTCGAAGTCGGTGACCCAGGCAGCGCGCACGTCGTCGCGTCCCGCGGCGTCCAGGTAGAACGACGCCAGGCACTCAATGGAGTCGAACGTGTGGATCTTGCCGGTTCGCGACTGGAGCTCCGCGCCGAACCGCACATCGCTGACGGTCATGCGGCAATAATCGCATGCATCGGCACCAGCGACCAGCGGACGAGGTGTGCTCCCGCAGGCGATGCCGAGCAGGAGGCCGGCGGTCAACGCGCCCGTGCGGAGCAGCGGACCGGGGCGCACCGGGATCGCATACCGTGCGACAGCGGCACCGATGACGCCTGGCGACCGTCGGTACATCACATCTGCAGCGCCGGCCGCACGGCCCGGCGCGCGAGTGCAGGCGCGGGCGACTTGCGGCGCCAGTCGATCACCACCGCCACGACTCCCAGCGCGAGCGACACGATGAGGGCGTACCCGCCAGCGGCGGGTATGGACGTGGCACGGAAGTTCAGCAACTGCTTCGACCCGATCAGCGGCGGCTGGTAGTTCATGCCGGGAATCTTGATGATCGCGTTGTCGGTGTCGAGGTTGTGCCCGTAGTCGTACTCCCATTTGTAGAAGTCGACGAGACCGACGATCGCGACGGCGGCGAAGAGCACCACCCACGTACGCGCCAACCAGCGACGCCCCAACGCGGCGACCGCGAGGCCCGTCGCCATGAGTGCCGCGATGATGATGGGCATCAGTCGGAGTTCCGGGATTGATTCCGGCACGATGCGCTTCATGCCGATGTAGTGGTTGAGGTTGTTGATGTTGTCGATGTCGTTCGGCTTGAGGCCCGTAATGTCGTTGATCCGGATGAGCATGCCCAACCCTTCCGGATACTGCGGCGCCTGCAGGTAGACGGCCCACAGCGGGAGGACGAACGCCAGCGCCAGCAGCAGGCTGCCGACGACAAACAGGATGCGGGCTCTGGAGGTCATGGGATGTCGGACTGAGGGAGAGGAAGGGCGCAACCGGTTCTGGTTCCGCCCTCCACTCCCGTTGAGCATCTATTTCGCCGCAGTGACCGCGGGCTTGCCGATCGACCACTTGAGCGGTGTAGCGCTGCCTGCCGGACTCACCCGGACGTACCCCTGCATCTCCTGGTGCAGCGCGGAGCAGAAGTCGGTGCAGTAGAACGGGTAGACCCCGGGGAACTGCGCCACCCACTTCAGGGTGCGCGTCTCTCCGGGCATGATCAGCAGCTCGGCGTCGTGTGCTGATCCGATCGCGGCGAAACCGTGCGGCACGTCCCAGTCCTGCTCCAGGTTGGTCACGTGGAACAGCACCGTGTCACCCACCTGCACGCCCTCGATATTGTCCGGCGCGAAGTGGCTGCGGATCGACGTCATCTTCACATGCACCGTCTTCCCGCTGCGCGTCGCGTTGGTCTCCTGCTCGTTCCGCGCCACATACGGGTGATTGTTGTCGGCAATCCGGTAGAACTTCACCTGCTTGTCCTTGATGAGTGACGCCTCGATCGCCTGGGCATAGTGCGGCTCGCCGATCGTCGGGAAATCCAGCAACAGGCGCATCTTGTCGCCCGTGATGTCGTAGAGCTGCGCCGACTGCGTCAACTCGGGGCCCGTCGGCAGATACCGGTCCTTGGTGATCTTGTTCAATGCGATGACGTACTTGCCGTAGGGCTTGCGCGTGTCACCGCCGGGCACCATCAGGTGGCCGATCGAGTAGTACGTCGGCACGCGATCCACGACCTCGCACCCCGGGAGCGTGTACTTCACGATCTCCGAGGTGATGAACACGGACGTGTACGCGTTGCCCTGTCCATCGAACTCCGTGTGCAGTGGACCGAGTCCCGGGTTCTGGATCTCGCAGAAGTTCACGGCTTCGTACTTCAGGATCGGGATCCCGTCCTTCTCGCCGTCGAACGCCTGGTCCGCGATCGCCTGCTGCATCCTGGAGAACGCATGGACCGGTATCACCGTCGCCAGCTTCCCGCCCGCCACCAGGAACTCGCCCGTGGGATCGACGTCGATCCCGTGCGGCGACTTGGGGGTCGGCAGGAAGTACACCGCGCCCGCGCAGTCCGCCGGCTTGACCACCTTCACACCCGTGACCTTCTCCGACCGTGCCGTCTGCGTGGACTCGTCATAGATCGCGTGCATGTACTCGCTGGGCCACGTTTCCGCCTTGCCATCGGCCACGCAGCGCTCGATCATCCTGAAGTTGACCGCCGCCACCACGTCCTTGTCGTTCCGCGACGCTTCGACCTCCTTCTTCGTGTACGCCTGTTCGGTGTTGTACGAGGAGAAAAAGACCCAGTCCGCGGACGGACCCTTGCCGGGGCGCGCCAGGTCGTAGTCGTAGCCCGGCATCAGCACCTGGAAGGCCACCGCCATCTTCCCGAATTCGTCGGCCTTGATGAACGAGAGCGTGCCGTTGAATTCCTGATCGAAGCTGGAGATGCTCACATCCTTCTGGGGAATCGGCACACTGAAACGTGTGCCCGCGATGGCATACTCCGTGTTGGCGGTCACGTACGGCGACGAATGGTTGCCGGCCGCGTTGGGGATCTGCACGATCTCCGTCGTCTGCATCGTGCTCAGGTCGATCCGTGCGATGCGCGGCGTGTTGTTGCCGTTGATGAACACCCAGCGACCGTCATGCTCGCTGTTGGTCATCGACAACGACGGATGGTGGGCGTCGTCCCAGGGGATGTAGCCCCACGTCGTGTTGAGCATCTCCTTCGTCTCGGCGTTGTAGCCGTATCCGTTCTCGGCGTTCTGCGCGAAGACCGGAATGACCCGCAGCAGGCGGCCCGAGGGGAGTCCGTACACGGCCAGTTGTCCACTGAAGCCGCCGGAGAAAAAGGCGTAGTACTCGTCGTAGCTGCCCGGTGGAACGTAGACCCGTGACGATGCGTCCGCCGCGATGCCCACGCCGGCCTTCTGAGCCGTCGGCGCGCATGCGTGGAAGAACGTCGCGCCCAGTGCGACCGCTCCGGCGACGCCAAGGAGTGCGGACCTGCGTGAGAGCGACATGTGACGGTATCCTCGTGGAGCGTGGTGGGAGAATCGGACGCGCGGCCAGGAATCGAAGCCGGCGATAAATAGCTTCCACCTATCTGCAGCTATCGCGGGACAGGGGTTCCCCGCATTCCGCGTCGGACTTTTGCGCCGGGATTGTAGGTAGTGCCCTGACGCCAAATCCTGCAGACAGTCGAGTTAATACTTGACGGAAGTCCATCCCGTACAGCCGCGGGAGACGCCACACGCGCCGCGCATGCGACTCACTCGCTTCACTGACAACGCGTTACGCTGCCTGATCTACCTGGGGCGGGCCGGCGACCGGGTCGTTACCATCGGCGAGGTGGCGTCACGCATGGCCATGTCGGAGGACCACCTGCTCAAGGTCGTGCGACGGCTGGTGGACCTCGGCTACGTGAACACCCTACGCGGGCGCCGGGGCGGCGTGCGACTGGCCCAGTTGCCGGCTCAGATCGTGGTGGGTGACGTGATCCGGTCCACCGAGGACAACCTGGCGATTGTCCCGTGCTTCAACCCGGGTGACGTCAGCTGCCCGCTCACGTCCGATTGCGCCCTGGCACGCGCCCTCGATGAGGCGTTAGGCGCCTTCTTCGCCGTCCTGCAGCAGAGAACCCTGGCCGACCTGATAAGGGTCAAGGGTCAAGCGTGAACGGTCACCGGCAGCGCACTTGACCCTTCCCTTGACCCTTGACCCTGACCCTCACTGGTACTGGATGTACACTGGCCGCGGAAACAGCTTGAGCACATCGCCCGGCTTCATCAGCGGATGCCCCCGTTTCGTGTCGTTGCCATAGAACAGCTTGAAGCCGGTGAACTGGACCGGTTCGCTGTAGACGTAGGCATCATACGAGTCCTTCTTGAGGTGTGGCGGGCCCCAGCCGTCCATGTTGATCACCACCTGCACGCGGGGATCGAGCTTGATGCCACGCGCGTTGGTCAACATCGGTCGCGTGAACCGGTGAACGACCAGCACCTTCGGGGGAAGGCGATACGCGTCAACCAGCCTCGCGAGGTAGTCGATGGCGTAGTTGATGTCCGCAGCATCGAACGTCCCGATGCGCTTGCCCGGAAGACCACCCCGCTTCATCGAGAACTCGGGGTCGAGGCCAAGGTGCATGTCCGGCCGCGACAGGAACTGCTCCAGTCGCGGCAGTTCCTGCTGCAGCGTGCTCTTCCCGACCTGCAGGTCGAGAAACATGATGGCCTCGCTCTGCTGCGCCCAGCCGTACACCCGCTCGATCAGCGTATCGGCCATCCGCGCCCGGTACATTCCGTCGCGTCCCGCCCCGGCCTGCGCGACGATGGCGATCAGGTGCAACGCCGGCACCACCGGCGTGAGCGTATCGGCCTTGGCCCACGCCAGGACCTCCCGGTCCAGGCGCCTTAGCATCTCGTCAGGCGGCACCTGGCCCAGGATGCCCATCCGCTTCGACAACGGGTTGCCGTAGTACGCCACGATCCGGCTATCCGGGAGAATCGCGCCGGAACGGGGCGCAGGCCCCGCCACCGGCCAGACCGGTTTCGGTGCTCTGGGTGCGGCCGCCTTGGCGCCCGATTGCCGGATGGTGTCCGGGGAGGTGGTCCGGCGCCCGCCATCCTGCGTCTGACCGGACACGGTGTCGCGTCGCGTCGTATCCGGGCGGGTGCCCTGCTGCGCCGGGGCGCCCGTGCCGCCAGACGGCAGGATCAACGCGGCGGCCATCGCGGCGACGACTATCCCTGATACCGTGCTGGAGGTCATGGCAGTTTGCTGGTATGGTCCGGTGTCAGAAAGGCAGCGTAACGGGTGAATCACGCGTTACGCAAGCGAACGCTGCCGACGAGTCGCCACACATCTTCCTGTGAGTAAACGACTTGCCCGCGTGCTGAAGGTCACGGTGGCTTGCTACGTGGCGTAACAGGGTGAATCGGGCCACACTCAGACTGACCGCGCCACCCAGCGACTGACCTCCACACGCCCCAATTCGTCTGATCAGAGATGTTCAATGCCGGCTCCCGTCCCATGACTCTCAGCACGTTCTTCTGCCGGGCCGCCGCCGGGCTTACCCTGGCGTGGGCCGCGCCTGCTGGAGCGCAGGGGGTTCCGGTGTTCGACCGCTCGATCGAACTCGCCTCGTTCGATACTGCCTGGACGCGCGTTCGCGACAGCTACTACGACAAGTCGCTCCGGGGACTCGACTGGAACCGGCTCCGGGACTCGTTGCGCCCGATCGTCGCGGAAGCGACGTCACGGGCGGACACGCGCCGCGCCATCTCGTCGCTCCTGTCACGGCTCGGCGAGTCGCATTTCGGTGTCATCCCCGGCGATGCCATGGCCGTCTCGGCGCCCACGGCGGCCGGCCTTGCGGGCGATGCAGGCATCGAAGTCCGCTTTCTCGATTCCATCCTCGTGATCACCCGCGTCGAGTCCGGCACCGCGGCATTCGAGGCGGGAGTGCGCCCCGGATGGCTGGTCGATGCGATCGATACCCTGCGCGTGCTCGACGCCTGGCGGACCACGCGCGCCGTGACGGCGCCCGCGGCGCGACGTTTTTCCCTCGTCAGGCTCACCCTCACGCTCAACTCCCTCCTCAGGGGACCAGCCGGTGGATCCATTCGCCTCAGCGTGCGCGACGATAAAGACGTCCGCCGCGACGTGGCGGTCGGGCTTCGCGAGACCCCAGGGCAGCTGGTCGAGTTCGGCGCGCTTCCGCCGGTGCTCGTCCGGTTCGAGTCGCATCGGGTTGCCCGTGGCGAGGGATGCCTTGGCGTCATTCGCTTCAACATGTTCATGACGCCGGTCGTGCCCCGATTTCAGGACGCCATGGCGGACCTGGCCGGTTGCGAAGGGATCACCCTGGACCTGCGCGGCAATCTCGGCGGGCTCGGCGCCATGATCGTGGGCATGAGCGGGTACTTCTTCGCAGAGCCCGAGACATTGGGCACCATGCACCTGCGCGACGCGACCATGCGGTACGTGGCCAACCCGGTCCGGGTCAACCGGCGAGGCGAGGCGATCACACCGTACGCCGGTCCGGTCGCCATAGTGGTGGACGAACTGTCGGCCAGCACGACGGAGATCCTCGCTGCCGCCATGCAGCACCTGGGACGGGCTCGTGTCTTCGGCGTTCAGTCAGCCAGCCAGGCGCTCCCGGCTGTCGTCATGCGCCTTCCCAATGGAGACCGGTTCATGTACGTCATTGCTGACTTCGTGGGGCCGGGCGGATCACGGGTGGAGGGGACGGGAGTCGTTCCGGATCAGCACGTTCCTCTGGACCAGTCATCGCTCCTGGCCGGGCGGGACGAGGCACTCGAGGCGGCGCTCGCCTGGCTTCGCGCCCGTCGCCCCACACTCCAACCGGGCTAAGTTTCGTAGACGTTCGCGGGTCCCGATTTCACTGCAGGCCGCTTTCCGCGGTGAACGACACATGCGCGACGGCGTCGCGGCTCACTTTACAGGGAGTTCAACCATGTCTGCCTCCATCCGGCGCCTGCAGATCGCACTTGGCGTCCTGGCGCTTACCGCGGTCGCCGGTTGCCACCGCATCCGGAATGCGCATGCCCCCGTTGAACCGCCTCCGAAGGGCGGCGCCCAGTCGCTACCCGCGGCCAGGGAGATCATCGAGCGCTACGTCGACGCGATAGGCGGGGACGAGTGGAAGAAGCACAAGTCAGCCCGGATGACGGCCAGGCTGGAGGTGCCGGCACAGGGCCTGAGCGCCACCATCGAAGCGATGAACGTCTTCCCGACGCAGTATGTCATGAAGATGGAGATCCCCGGCATGGGATCGATCCAGTCCGGATACGACGGGTCCGTGGCGTGGATGAAGGAGCCGACCATGGGACCACGGTTGCTCCAGGGCCTGGAGGCCGAGCAGATCGCCGAGGAAGCCGAGCCGGAAGCGGCCCTGCGGACGAGCACGAAAATCCTCTCGTCGGAGACAGTCGAGAAGGCCAGCATGAACGGAACCGAATGCTACAAGGTGAAGCACACCTGGAAATCGGGCCGCGTCACGCACGACTGCTTTTCCGTGGCCGACGGGCTGCTGGTTGCGACCAGCGCCAGGCAGGTCAGCGCGATGGGGGAGATGGACGTCACCACGCTTCATAGCGAGTACAAGGACTTCGATGGAATCAAGCGTCCGACCGTCACGACGGCCCAGATGATGGGGCTGGAGGCGAAGACGACGCTGGTCTCCTGGGTCTGGGATACCGTAGAAGCCAAGGATCTGGAGCCGCCGGCAGACGTGAAGGCGCTCATCAAGAAATAGGCAGCGGGCGGGGGGCAGCGGTCACAGGTCAGCAGGAACCTTGACCTGCAGTTCCTGAGACCGGAGACCTCCGACCTCACAACAGTGTCGACAGCGGTTCCCCATCAACCATTCGACCTGGTTGGTGTGTCTTACTGCCGGGTCCCGGCGGCCTACATTCTGGTTGCCGGGGCTCTTCGCACACACGGGGCACGACAATGTCGTTGAAAAAACCGCTGGTATTCTGGCCGCTCGTGGGGGTCCTGCTCCTGGCCGATTGCACGTCCAAGCGCGTGGTGGCGGAGCTGCTGGAGCTGGAACACGTTCCGCACGACGTATTCGGCGACATCGTCCGATTCACGCTAGCCTACAATCCGGGAGCGGCCTTCAGCGTCTCGCTGGGCGAGTACTCACGGTGGATCTTCTCGGGACTTGCCATCACCGTGCTCCTGCTGCTGCTGTACCAGTACCACCGTGCGGAACCCCATGACAACGCCACTGCCGGCGCCCTCGGCCTCATCGCGGCGGGCGCCTCGGGCAACCTCCTCGACCGCCTGCGCTCCCCGCGCGGCGTGGTCGATTTCATAGACATCGGGTTTGGCGACGCGCGGTTCTACACATTCAATCTGGCTGACGTCGCCGTGTTCAGCGGGGCGGTAATGCTTGCGCTCCTGCTGATTCGCCGCGAACGTGACGAGGCCCTTGCTCAGGCGGAAGCCCTCGTGTCGGTGGAAGCCGCCGAGCCTGCTCCCTCAATGCCCCCGCCTTCGCCATCCTCATGATCCCGACCGTCCCGTTCGTGCTCGCCGCGGCCGTGTGCTTCGGCCCGGAGTCGTCTACAACGCGTACGCATCCCGCTTCCCTCTTCGCGCCGCACGCGGCCGTCGATTCCACCTATCGCTCGCTCTGGGAATCAGGCCAGACCTTCGCGGATTTCGTCGCCGACGCAGACAGTCGAAAGGAGCAGTGGGAAGCCAACTTCGCGAAGCAGGCGGTGCCCGATGCCCTGGTGAGCCGTCTGACCGCGGCGGTGACAGCCGGCTGGAAGCTGTTCGTCGTCACCCGCTCGGGGTGCAGTGATTCCGTCAACTCCATTCCGTACCTGGGCAGCCTCGTGGCGCGCGTACCCACCCTGGAGATGCGGCTCATCGACGTGAATCCGGGAATGAAGGTCCTGGAAGCCCATCGAACCCCGGACGGTCGCCCGGCCACTCCCACGGTGATCCTGCTCGATGCCGACTTCAACGAGCGGGGCTGCTGGATCGAACGTCCCGCTGCCCTCATTTCATGGATGGCGGATCAGAAAGGGAAGATCAGCGATGGCGCATTGTTCGAGGGAAAGATGAAGTGGTACGACGAGGATCGCGGCGCATCATCGCTCGAGGAAATCGTGCAGATGGTCGAAGCCGCCGCCGGGGGGAAGCTGCGGTGCGGCAACAGCGATTCGGGAACCTGACTGCGCCAGTGCGTGGCGCGCCCCCCTTCGACAGGGTGAGTGACCTGACGGTGGCTGGCCCTGGGAAGGCGACGTCTACTGTCTGGTCGACCCGCTGACGAGGTAATCGATCGCCAGGTTCGCCATGACGCGCATTCCCGGCAACAGCCCGCCCTCGTCCGCGTAGAATCTCGGGGAGTGGTTGGGGGCAGCGGCCCCGACGCGATCGGGCGGAGTGATTCCCAGGAAGATGAACAACCCCGGCGCGGCCTGCTGGAAGAAGGAGAAGTCTTCCGCCGTCGTCGTGGGGGTCCCCAGCTTCACTCGCGCGTCACCCAGGACGCGCTTGAGCGTCGGAACCATCCTGTCGGTGAGCGCGGGGTCGTTGTACGTCACCGGGGTCATCTTCTGGATCCGGACCGACGCTGTCGCTCCACTGGCCGCAGCGATCGACTCGGCGGTTCTCGTCAGGCGTTCGTGCAGCTGCGCCCGCACGCCCTCGTCGAACGTCCGTATCGTCCCCGCCAGCTCAACGCTGTCCGGCACAATGTTCGTCCGGATGCCGCCGCGGAAGATACCCACCGTCACGACCGCCGGTGTCACCGTGAGGTCGGTCTGACGGCTGGTGATGGTCTGTATGCCCAGGACGATCTGCGCCGCCGCGACGATGGGGTCCACGCCGTTCCACGGCAGGGCGCCATGCGTCTGCCGGCCGCGCACGGTGATATAGAAGTTGTCGCTGCTGGCCATGATGCCCGCGGGGCGGTACTCCACGTGGCCGACGGTCATGGGAAACACGTGCAACCCGAAGACCGCGTCCACCCTGGGATTCTCGA
This sequence comes from Gemmatimonadaceae bacterium, assembly GCA_036393555.1. Taxonomy (GTDB): domain Bacteria; phylum Gemmatimonadota; class Gemmatimonadetes; order Gemmatimonadales; family Gemmatimonadaceae; genus JABWBJ01. The sequence continues at coordinate 12,457 of DASWGU010000059.1, read as the reverse complement.
AAGCACCCTCCTTCAGCATCATCGGCGCGCCGCCTTCCTCGCCAACGGGGGGCCCTTCTTCGGCCGGCTGGAAGATGAACTTCACTGTGCCGGGAAGCTGCGCTTTCATCGCCGTGAGCATCTCGGCCACGCCCATCAGGATCGCCACGTGGTTGTCGTGACCACAGGCGTGCATGACGCCTACCTCCTGGCCGTTGTACTGGGTCTTCACCGTGGACTTGAACGGCAGATCGACCTCTTCGGTGACGGGCAGCGCATCCATGTCGGCCCGGAGCGCCACGACCGGTCCGGGCCGACCACCTTTCAGCACACCGACGACGCCAGTGTGGGCGACGCCGGTGCGGACTTCGAGGCCCAGTTTCTGAAGGTGCTCGGCGACGATCTTCGACGTGCGGAACTCGCGATTACCCAGCTCCGGGTGCTCGTGGAAGTCACGGCGCCATGCCACAACCTGTGGCTCGAGTTCACGCGCCCGCCGGTCGATCTCGGCGTGGAGTGAATCGGCAGACTGGGCCGGCAGCAGCGGCGCGATGGTCAGAAGAAGCAGGGATGTCAGTCGAGGAGTAAACATCGCGATGCGGGAAAAAGACGCGGCAGGCCCTGTGTGTGCCGTCCGAAACGCATGCACCTCGGTGAACTAATCACTGGGCCGCGGTCGGGCCAGCCCGCGACCAGGTTAACCAGGCTGGCCGGCCTGAGTCGTGAGTGCTGGATGCTCGACCTGCTTCCTGGTCCTGGAGCTGGTGCTGAGCCTAACCCCAGCGCCAGCACGTGTCACCCAGTTCCAGCAGCCAGTACTGAGCACTCAGCGATCTGGCTGGTTAGGTGGCCGGAGCGGGTTCGATTGGTGCGATTGGCACCGTTTCCGCCTTCTTCTTCCGTGGCGGACGAGCGCCGCGGCGACCCACAAGGAGGGCGGGCACAATGAACAGCGCCCCGAATGTTCCGGCAATCGTCCCACCGGCCGTCGCCAGTGCGATCGCGCCGAAGATGTCCTGCGTCGACGTTCCTATTGCGAGCGGGATCAGGCTGGACAGGGACGTGAGCGTGACCAGGATGACCATCCCTGCCCGATCCATGGCGGAACGCAGTGCCTCGCGCGGTCCCAGTCCCACCGACTTCTCGCCGGCACTCACCCGCCGCCGGCGCCTCGCGAGCCCGGCGTCCGTCATCAGGATGGACTGGTTCACCGCCAGACCGATCACCAGTATCACGCCGACCGCCGCTTCGCGTGTGAACGCCGCCTTCATCACCCAGAAGGCGAAGATCACCCCGCCCAGCGCGATGGGCAGGCTCAGGAAAATGATGCTCGTTGCCCACACCGAGTCGAATACCAGTGCGACGGCGAGAATGACCAGTGTCACACCAATGGCGAAGACCAGCCACAGTCCCTTCTCGCTCTCGTCGCGGGTGCCGAAACCGTAGTTGGCTTCCTCCACCTTGTAGCCCGCCGGCGGCGTGATGGTCTTCATGAAGGCGTCGTGCGTGCGCTGCGCCAGGCGGTTGGGTCCGCGGAACTCGTAGGCGACCGTGCGCATGTACTGCTGATCTTCCCGATCGATCGTCGACAGCAACTCCCGCTCGCTGACCACCGAAACGGAGCCGAGCGAGACCGCGCCGCCTCCCGGCGTGGGGATCAGGGCTTCGCGCAGCTCATCGAGCGATCGCGTGTTCGCTCCCGAGGTCTTCACCTGGACCGGGAGCTCCTCGCCTCCGATCTCCAGCAGGATGCTGCCGACGGATCCGGCGATCTCGCGGCGGACGGCCTGCGCCATGTCATCGGAGGTGAGACCGAAGCGGGCGAGCGCTGCGCGGTTTGGTTCGATCACCACGCCGAATGCCTTTTCCCGGCTGAAGCCCGACGCCGTCGTGATGTCCACGTTGCGGACGCGGGGAATCCGTTCCAGGCGCTCCTTGATGTCCAGCGCCATCTGTTCCACGCCCGAGAAGGAGTAGCCCATCACCCGGATCCGGTATGATGCCATGCTGGACGAGCCGAAGCCTGACGAGAACCCGGGGCCCTGGCCGCGCACGCTGACGTTCGCGCCGCCGATGAACACCGCGCGCTGCGTCAGACGCTCTTCCATCTCCAACGGGATCGCCGTGAGTTCGTGTTCCCGGGTAAACAGGACGCGCATGACCGCGCCGGTGATCCCGTTGCTCTGCGCACGCACCTGCTCCACTCCGTTCCGCCCGATCGCGATGTCCTCCATCTCACGCATCGCCCGGTCGAGGGTCACCGGGTCGGAACCCTGGGGAAAGCTGATGAACGCCGTCACATAGGTCCGCTCGCCGAAGCCGAACCCGCCGAAGGCGAAGCGCGGGACCTTCTTGACGAAGACCCACGTCAGCCCGCCAAGGGCGATCGCCGTCAAGCCGATCGTCACCCAGCGGAAACGGATCGCCGGCATCAACAGCCGCGCGTAGATCCTTCGCGTCCGCGGCCACGAGGCCTCATGAATCCTGTGACCCCGGGCCAGCGCGGGAATCATCACGACCGACGCCAGCACCGACCAGCCGAGCGCCATGACGAACGCCGCGGCAAAGGGCATGAAGGCCGCCCGCGCATTCCCCTGGAGGTACAGGAAGGGGAAGAGCACCACCGCAGTGGTCAGCGTGGCGCCCAGCACGGCCGGCGTGATCCGGGCCGCGACGCCGGCTCGCGCCTCACGCGTATCCGGTACCGTGCCCAGGCGCTCGGTCACGACCAGTCCGTTCTGCACCAGGATCCCGATACCCATGGCCAGCCCGGCCAGCGTCAACATGTTGGCCGGGATCTGGAAGACATACAACCCGAAGGCGGTGCCCGCGATCGATACCGCCGCGCTCCCCATGACGAGCGCGATGGCCCGCAGGTCGCGCAGCATGAATGCGATCACCAGGATCACCGCGCCGAAGGCAATCGCCCCACGGAGGAGCAGGTTCCTGATCTGGTCGGCCAGTTCCTCGCTTTCATCGTTCACGATCGTGATCGTCGCCCGCGGCGGCAGCGTCGGCCGGATGGCGTCGATGGCGCCGCGCAGCGCGGCGGCGGTCTTGATCGCGTCCGCTCCCGCCTGACGATTGATGTCGATGGTGATCGCCGGCTGCCCGTTGATCCGGTTGAAGCGCCCCCGGGCATCCTCCTCCGGTCGGACCGTCGCCAGGTCGCCCAACCGGAAGACGCGCCCCCGGCCGCGGACCGGCAGGTCCCCCAGTTGCTCGATCGCATCGGGTTGGTCACGCAGGGTGACCTGGAACTCGCTCGCGCCGCGCTGCTCCTCGCCCAGCGACTGCACCAGGCGCGCCTCCCGGATGGCCGCGCCCAGGGCGGCCGGGGCCACACCCAGCTGGCGGAGCAGGTGGCTGTCGTACGAAATGGCCACACTGAACTCGGTTCCGCCGGCCGGATTCACACCTGCCACGCCCGGCACCGCTGAGAGCCGCGGGCTCAACACCTCGTCCGCCAGCTTCTGCAGCGCGCCCGCCGTGTAGGGACCGGTCAGCGTGAGCGTGAACAACGTCGGCTCCTGCAACTCCGTCGGAACGAAGTTCCGCACGCTCGGCCGTGACACGCCCCGCGGGAACTCCGGTGCCAGGATTTCCAGACGCTCGAGGATCGCCAGTCGTGCGAGCTGCACGTCGGCTTTCGGGTCCAGCTCGGCGGTGATCGATGCGCTGCTCTCGCTGGACCGGCTGGACGTCCGACGTACCCCCCGCACGCCCTGAATCGCCGACTCGATGGGCGACGCGACGTACATCTCCATGAGTTCCGCCGACGCTCCGCTCCAACTGGCGCCGATCGACAGACGCGGCAGCTCGACCGTGGTTCGCGTGGCCAGCGCGAGCCGCGTGAAGGAGACGATCCCGCCCAGCAGGATCACCACGCTCGTGGCCCACACCACGGCCGGTCGGGAGGCAGCCCAGCGAATCATCGGATGTCGGGCAAGGGTTGCGGAGCGTCGGTGGGGTGCCGCCGCCCCCTCCCGGCATCCTGCGTTAGGCTCGCGGCCGGCGTCGGTGCTCCCCGTTCCTTCCACCGCTCCAGCACCGCGTAGGCCGTCGGCAACAGGAAGAACGTGACCAGCAGCGCGGAAATACTCCCGCCGATGACTCCCGCAGCCAGGGGCTGGTAGAGCGCTCCGCCGCTTCCCCAACCGAACAGCAGCGGCAGGACGCCGGTGATGGTCGTGATCAACGTCATCGCGATCGCGCGCAAACGCTGGTGGCCGCCAAGAATCACGGCCTCCTCGATCGTGTGCCCCGCCTCGCGGAACCGCCGGATGGCGTCGAGTTTCACCACCGCCTCGTTGTCGGCCATGCCGATCATAACCACGATGCCGATCAGCGCGACGACGTTGATGCTTTGCCCGGTGATGTACAGGAAGACCAGCCCACCAGCGGCCGCCAGCGGAACGGTGAGCATGACGACGAGCGGTACCGTGAACGAAGCGAACTCGCCGGCGAGAACAAGGAAGACGAGCGCACTAGCCAGCAAGGCCACCAGCACGAGTTCGTTCGTCGTCCGTTGCTGCTCCGCGTCGGCACCGGTCACGGCCCATGAAACGCCGGAGGGAAAGGCGAGCGTCTCCATTGACGAGCGCACGTCCGCCGATGCCCGCGCGGTGCCGCCGCTCTGGATCAACCCCTCGACGGCGATCACCGGCCGCTGGCCGACGCGCACGACCTCGACCGGTGCGTTGACCTCGGCCGCGCGCACGAGCTGCGAGACGGGAACCCCGCCCACGACCGCGTTCATCGCCTCCGCCAGATCCTCGTTGGCCGCCCCGGCGTAGCGCACAGTGATCGGCGTCCGGCGATCGGTCTCGCGAAGTTCCGAGGCCGACACACCGCCCAGCCCACCCGCCAGCGCCGCGGCAACAGCCTGAATCGTGAGGCCGCGCTCGGCGATGCGGTCGCGCGCCAGGGTCACCTCGACCACTGGTTGCATTCCTTCCTGTGCGTCACGCACGTCGGACAACGACGGCAGCGTGCGAAGGCGCTCACGCGCCGAGTCGGCCCACACCGCTGCTTCCGGGTACGAGCGCGCCGAGACTTCCACGCGGACTATGCGCCCCTCGCGTCCGATGAGGCTGCCGAACTCGGACTGCCCCGCCACGTCCAGCGCCAACAGGCCCTGGGTGGAGAGATCGGGCAACGCATCGCGCAACTGGTTGGCGAACGCCGTCGCGCCTCGTCCCGCAGGTACCGGGAGGATGAGCTGCGCCGTTGCCGAGGTGCCCGGATCCGCGCCCGCGAGGATCTCTTCGTCGGTGGCGACCCCGACGCGAGTGTACACGCCGCGCGATCCGAGCGAAGCCGCCGTCGTCTCCAGCCGCGCGGCCTGCCGGGTTGTCTCCTCGATAGCGGTACCCTCGGTCAGGTTCAGCGAAGCGACCACCACCCGCTCGTCAACCTGCGGGAGGATCTCCCGCGGCAGCTGCCTCGCCACCCAGACGGTTCCGATGACGCCGACGATCGTGATCCCGAAGACGAGCCCCGGGTTCGCCAGCGACCAGCGCATGCCGCGCTCGTACTGGTGTGCGAACCACAGGCCGGTCCGGGTAAGCACATCCGGGCGGACGGCTTCCTGCGACCTGAGACCCGCGACCAGCGACCTGACGTCGGCGGCATCCTGCGCTTTGCGACCTGCGACCTGCGACCTTGCCTCTGACCTCCGCCTTCTCCCGACAACCATGACAGGCATCAGCGTCAACGCGAGAATGAGCGACGCCCCCACCGAGGTGACGACGGACAACGACAGGTCCCGGAACAGCGCCGCGGCCAGACCGCGGACGAACACGATCGGGCCGAACACGAGCAGCGTGGTCAGCGTGCCGGCAATGAGCGGACCCGACACTTCCTCGGTGGCCGTCCGCGCCGCCTCCAGGAGCGGCATGCCCTCGTCATGCTTGCGCTTCGACGCTTCCGCCACGACGATCGCGTTGTCCACCAGGAGGCCCACACCGAGCGCCAGGCCGCCAAGCGACAGCACGTTCACCGTCACGTCCATCCCCTGCAGCAGCACGAGTGCCACGAGCACGGACAACGGCACCATGAGCCCGATGGCCATCGACAACCGCCAGTCCCGCAGGAACAGGAGAATGACAATCAGGGACAACGCCCCACCGATGAAGATCTCCTGACCCAGGTTCGAGAGCGCGTCCACCACGAACTCGGCCTGCTCGGCCACCACCGTAAGTGTGATACCGGGGAACTCGGTGCGAAGCTGATCGACCACCATCTCGAGTTCCTTCGTCACCGACACCGTGTTCGATCCGGCGTCCTTGTAGACCACCAGGCCGACGGCCGGCGCACCATCCAGTCGCGTCAGGGTCAGTGGATCCGCCGTGGTGATGATCACCGTGGAGATGTCGCGCAGCTTGATCCCGCTACCGGGAGGCCCGACCGGCGTGTCGCCGATCTCGAACGGCGTCCGGAACTCCGTCAACGCACGCACGGAAAACCGGAACTGCCCGCGCCGGATGGTGCCGGCCGTGCCGGTCACGTTGGCACTCCGAATGGCGCTGGCTATGGCCTCGCTCGTGATAGCGAGCGCGCGCATCTTTGCCGGGTCCACCTCGATGCGGATCTCGTCCGACGGCGTGCCCACGACCGCCACGCTCGCCACGCCCGCGATCTGTTCCAGCCGGCGGGCGTAGACGTCTTCGGCGGTCCGCGCCAGCTCGCGCAGGTCGCCCGAGATGCTGAGACTCAGGACCGCGATGGGGCGCTCGCCGGGGTCGCTGGTCAGCAGCGTGGGACGCTCGGCGCCCTCCGGCAGCCCACCGCGTGCGTTGTCCAGCTGCTCGCGCACGTTGAGCAGGGTTCCCTGCATGTCCGTGCCCCACCCGAAGCGCAACGTCGTCGTCGCCTCGCCGTTCCGGCTGACCGATCGCAACTCCACAAGCCCGGGTGTCGCTGCCACGGCTCTCTCGATGGGCTCCGCCACGAAGCGGCTCACCTCGGTGGCGGCGGCATCGGGATAGATCGTGCGGATCGTGAGGACCGGCAGCGTCACGTCCGGCAGCAGCGACACCGGCATCCGCCCTAACGACACGGATCCCAGCAGCACGACCCCGAGCGTGGCGGCGACGGTGGAAACCGGACGGCGGATCGCCGCGGAAGTGAGTGACATTCAGGCAGAAAGCTGACGACTGACGATTAAGGACTGACGATTAAGGACTGACGACTAACGACTGACGACTGACGACTGACGACTGACGACTGACGATTAAGGGCTGACGACTGACGATTAAGGACTGACGACTGACGACTGACGACTGACGACTGACGACTGACGACTGACGATAATGGACTCCGCTCACTCCCTCCTGATCGGCATCCCCACACTCCCCGTGTCGGCGTTTACCACCCGCACCGGTGCGTCGTGCGTCAGCGTGAGGTGGCCTTCCACGATCACGTCGTCGCCCACTTCAATGGGAATGAGGCCCGTGCCGGAGTCGGGCAGGACCTCGGTCTCCACGCCGTTGGACCGGCCGGGGTTGATGTAGACCCACTGTGCCCGGCCCTCTCGCACCACGAAGACAAGTGGTCGGTTGTCGCGCTGGATGATCGCCCGGGTGGGCACGATGCGCCGGTTGGTGAGACGCGTCGCTTCCAGCCTGATGTCGGCATACATGCCGGGACGAAGCACGCTTCCGGCCGGGATGCGGATGAATGCCCGGCCGGAGCGGGTGGTCGTGTCAACCAGCGGCAGCACGGCCACGATCCGGCCGATGATCGGCCGGTCACCAGCCGCCGCGCTGGTCACGATCGCCTGGCCGCCTTCCTTGATCAGCGGCAGGTCGTGCTCCAGCACCTGGGCATCCACCCGCAGCGCCGCGAGGTTGACCACCCGCGTCAGTTGTTCACCGGAATTCACCCGAACCCCCGCCGCGACCTGCACCTGGTCCACCAGCCCGTCGAACGGACTTTTCACCACCGCCTTTTCCCGCTCATACTTGGCGCGGTCCACGGATGCTTCGGCCCCGGCCAGACCGGCGCGCGCCCGCGCGTTCTGCCGCTGCAGTTCGGTCGGCGCCCGGCCCGTCGCAATCGAGTCCGGCATGTAGTTGTCACGGTAGGTGACCTCGGCGCGTTCCAGGTTGGCCTCCGCCTCGCGCACCGCGATGTCGAGGAGCTGCGTGTCGAACTCGATGAGGGGCTGGCCCTTCTTCACCCGATCGCCCGGGCGGACGAGCACGCGGGACACCGTGGCCGCGATCTCCGAGCGCAGCCCCGCGACCTCGTCGGAGGCAACCTGTCCCGTTGTGGACACAGTCAGGATCAGGTCCCCCTGGCGAACCTCGACCGCCGCGACGGGCAGGGCGAGTTGCGTTGTGGATGGCGCATCCGAGCCAACGCTGCTCGAGTCATCCGGATTCCCGTTGGAAGCGTCTCCCTCGGCCCCGTCAGACTTGCTGCAACCCGCCAACAGCAGGACGAGCGTGATAGACGCGGCGAGGACGTACGGGCTCGGTGGTCTGGTCATGTGCGTCGGTGTCGGGATGGACGGCGCTTCAACTACCTTTGTCGTCGAGCGGCCCGGAATGGTTGCCCTGGCGAGGAAAGGCCAAGGCCTCGAAGATGGGGCGGTCATGGGGCGCGCACCACTACGGATCTCGCGGACCGGGGTGACGACCGCGGCGAACCCAAAGGCCGGGCGGGTGTAGCAGGCCGGTCACTGGGGACGGAGGGCGGGGACGGGGGACGAATGCGTCAGGGCGCTGGTTCTACCTTCGATGGACGACATGCGCACAACCGCAGGCGCTGGACTCGGACTCCTCCTGCTCGCAGCGACGCCGGCGCTCCCGCTGTCAACGGGCGCCCAGCAGCCATCCTCCGTGCAGGGCGTGGTTCGGAACGAGACCGGACGGCCCATCGAGCAGGCGCAGGTGATCCTCAATCCGGGCGCAGGGCAGCGTGAGCTCCGGACGGATGCGGATGGGCGTTTCCAGTTCGTCGGCGTCACGCCCGGCTCCCATCGGCTCAGGGTTGCCCGAATCGGATTCCAACCCGATTCCCAGGTGATTCAGGCCGGGGGGCCGTTTCTGGGAATCGCCGTCGTGCTGCGCCGACTTACCACGCTGCAGGAAGTCGCCATTCAGGTCCGGCCCACCGGCGTGTACGGCACCGTTCTGTCGGGAGATCAGTTGAAGCCCGTCGAGGGCGCGCGGGTGGAGCTGCTGGGCGCGCGTGTGCGGGACACGACCGACGCCGACGGCGCGTTCTCCATGTCGGCGGCGCCAACGGGCACCTTCATGCTTCGCGTCAGCAGCGCGGGTCACGACACGCGAATGCTCTCGGTCCGTGTGCCGCGGGACACCGGGGTCGGCATCGACCTGGTGCTCCGGCCAGGTTCGGACAAGCTCGACGCGCACATGGAGATGCTCTGGGCCGATCTGGCACAGCGCATCAACTGGAGAGGCGTCAACTCAGCCGTCGTGGGACGGGAGCAGCTGCTCAGCCGCGGCCGGTCGCTGGAGATGGCGCTCAAGTTCGCGCCGGATTTTGCGACGAAGTCCATCGTGATCGACGAGGGCGCCTGCCTGTTCGTGGACGGCGTCGCACGGCCGGGTGCAACCGTCAGGGACTTCGATACCGAGGACATCGAGTCGATCGAGGTGTACGCCAGCCGGTCCGAGTTCTCCAACACGTTAGGCAGGCGCTGGCCGCGCGGTGCGATCTGTGGCAACCCGGGCACGGGCCCGCGCGCGGCATTCCGGCGCGGCCAGAGCCCGGCGTCACGCGCCAACCGCGCCCAACTTGTCTCCATCTGGCTTCGCAAGTGAGACTGTCAGTCCTGGCGATCGCGACGCTCGCGGTACCCTTGTCTGCCCAGGGGCCCACCACCGTGAACGGAACGGTGCTCAACGAGTCCGCCCGCCCCATCGAGCATGCGCAGGTAACCCTCGATCCCGCGGGAGCGAGCCGTCAGGTGCGCACCGACCGCGATGGACGCTTCAGCTTCCTGGGAGTGCCCGCCGGTTCGCACAGCGTTCGCGTGACCTGGGTGGGCTACAGCCCGGAGGAACGCGGCGTGAACGTGACCGGCGGCGTCGTTTCGCTGGAGTTCACGCTCCGCCGCCTGACGACGCTCGACACCGTGGCAGTCACGGGGAAACGGGCCGGGCTGTACGGCATGGTTGTCTCGAGGGATTCCCTCCTCCCGGTCCCGGGCGCCCGCATCGAGGTAATCGGGTCACGCAAATCCGATTCGACCGGGGTGGACGGCCGGTTCAACATGCCGGAGATCAAGCCGGGATCGTACCTGGTCCGCGTGAAACACCCGCGGTTCGAGTCCCGCAACGTGCCCGTCTCCGTCCCGGTGGATGGCTCCGTCGAACTCGACATCGTGGTGGATCGCGGAATGATCAGCCGCGACCAGCACATGGAGATGCTGTATCGGGAGATGGACTCGCGCGTGACGTTCAAGGGCCAGCACGCGGCAATGGTGACGCGGGATGAACTGCGCGGCCGGGAGAAGATGCCGCTCGACATGGCAGTGCAGTACGTGCCCGGTTTCGCGAAGAAGGCATTTCAGATTCCGGGGACGGTCTGTGTCTTCGTGGACGGCGTGGCGCGGCCGGGAGCGTCGGTGTACGACTTCGCGGTAGAAGACATCGAAGCGATCGAGTTCTATGGTGCCCCGTATGGCCAGTTTCTGAGGAACCAGGAACGCGCGCTGACCAGCGCCGACCCGACTGGATCCCTGAGCAACCGCTGGCCGCCGAAGACGCCGTGTGGCAATCCGACATCTGGTCGGAGCTACGTGCCCCCCGCGCGATCGTCGATCCGTGTGATGTTCGCCGTGGTGTGGCTCAGGAAGTAGGCCAAGGCCAAAGGAACCCGAGGGTACTCCTCTGACCTCTGACCTCTGAACTGACCTACGGCCTATCCGGCATCGCGAACCGGTGCCGCTGCAGGTACTGCAGGTCGTCCTCGTCGAGTCGAACGGTGTAGACCGTCCCGTTCCCGAATCCAACCACTCGGCTGCGATTCGGTAGCACGACTTTCTGGACCAGGTTGCCTGCTCGATCGATCACGTCAAACGTCGGCGCCTGACCCGCGGGGCCGGTGCGCCTGACCCACAGGTAGCCGTCATTCGAGAAGCTCAGCGAGGCAGCCTGCGCCAGGAACGGCGGCATGTAATCGCCGCCCCAGTTCTCCGGATCCTGCACGTCCCGCATGGGCACCATCGCTGCCGAGCGGCGCCCATTGTCCACGCTGATCGAGATCCCGGTGGCGGAGCGACGTGCCTCGCGCCACTCCTCCTTGTGTCCGTCGGTCACCCGGACGCGGTCAACGCGGATTGGCTGTCCCTGGGTGCGCTGTCCCGTCTCGCTCACGTAATCCACGCGATACGGATCGTGCCGGACGACGGCCACACGCCCGTCGGGAGCCACGGCCAACTGGTCACCACCCTGGAAGGGAGCCCCGCCACCGATCCGCACGGAGATATTGCCGCGTCCGCCGCGGCTGCTGCCGGTGACCTGGTTGGCGTCCTTCGGCAGGTCCCGCCACGCAATGGTGTCGCGTTTCGCCGACGTGCGCGTCCAGCGCAGCAGGGGCACCGAGTCCGCGGACTGCGGCGCTCCGTTCACGATCGTTATCGGCGACCCTTCGGCGTAGAACCGTCCCTTGCTATCGACCGCCGTAGGCATGTTCGAGGTCATCACCATCATCCCGCCGCCGCGTCCACCCTCGGCGGGTGGAGATTCGACGAACCCGCCAACCGTGGCGTTCGGGTTGATCAGCAGAATGCGGTTATTCAGGATATCGACAACTGCGGATGTATCCCCCGGAATCGGCAGCAGGCGAATCGGGAGTCCGTACTCGCCCGGTCCGGAACCGTCCCGACCCAGCTTCGTCGCTGTCGCGGCCCTCAGGTCGATGACCTGGACGATCTTGTCGCGTGGGTCGATGGCGATCACCCGCCCGTCGCGCAGCTCCCGAACGCCGGCGAGCTGGGTAAATGGCTCCTCGAACTCAACCTCGGGCTTTGACAGGGTCCGGGTCGGAACGTTCTGGGCTGCCAGCGGCACGGCGAGCAGGACCAGAGCGGCGGCGGCAGGCAGCAAGCGATTCGGCATGGCAGAGCGTCTCCCCGGGGTTCAGCCCAAAATGGTGCACAGGATGTGAGTTTGGACGGCTGGGTTCCGGTCGTTAGTCCGCCGAGTCGCCGAGAGGGTTTACTACGGGTGTAGGGATGGAGTGGGCGCTCCCGTCCTCCGCGTCCCCTCGACCCTTCACCCTTGCCCCTGGCTAGCTGGAAGCCGGCCTGAGTCGTGAGTGCTGGATGCTCGACCTGCTTCCTCGTCCTGGAGCTGGTGCTGAGCCAAAACTCCAGCGCCAGCACGTGTCACCCAGTTCGAGCACCCAGTACTGAGCACTCAGCGATCTGGCCTGAGTGGTGAGAAGATGCGTCGCTCTCTTCCCTCCCTCTCCTTCACGCGCTCCGAGTTTCAGGATGGAC
>DASWGU010000058.1:0-7374 GCA_036393555.1 Gemmatimonadaceae bacterium | reverse complement strand
ACTTCTGCCCCAGCCGCACGGTGACGGTGACCTCGCGATCGTATTGCACGAGGTTCGTGGTGATCGAGGAATTCGCCCAGCGTGTGCCGGACCGTTCGCCACCGGTGAGGTTGACCTCGACCGCATCGGCGGTGGCCATGTTCATGACCTTGTCAACGATCGCCTTGGCTTCGTCGCGTGTATACATGGGCGGAGAGCTAGGATTGGTCGCGAGGCCTGTCAAGCTGTCTCTGATGGAACCAGCTGAGTGCATTCCCCAATGTCGGAGCGCGTCTTGGATGGGGAGGGGAAAGAGAGTGACGCATCCACACACCACTCATGCCAGATTCGCTGAGTGCTCAGTACTGGGTGCTCGCACTGGGTGACACGTGCCGGCGCTGGGGTTGGCGCAGCACCAGCTCCAGGACCAGGAAGCAGGTCGAGCATCCAGCACTCACGACTCAGTTTGAGTTATGCTAGGCGAGACCATGGCGGCGGCGCCACCACCATTCGCCCCCGAGTGCAAGGACGAACGGAACGATCCACCACGGTGCGCGCATCGGGTACCACGTTTCTACGTGCGGGGCCGGCCGGAACGCTGAGCGGAGCAGCGGGGATAGCTCGGACAGCCGACCGGCATCGATCGCCGACCCACCGCGTGACGAAGCGAATGCCGTGAGAAGTTCGCGCTCGTCAGGTGCTGCTGGCCTGGCAGCCGTGTCCACGATGAAACCAGCCTCGGCACGGCCCCGATCGGATTCGACGACCACGCGGTAGGCACCCGGTACGTCCGGCGCCCGAAATCCGCCACTGAAGACACCCAGCGGGGCCTCGGGCCAGAGGCGCACGATTGGACGCGCCTCGCGTTCGTCGGCCCGACTCCCGTCGCCGGACTCGACTGCCGCTGAAAGCGTGGCCGTCCAGGTCCCTCCCCGTCGAACGTCCGCGAGCACCAGATCGCGCACGAATGCCCGCAGGTCGACGTCATCGCCGGGACCTACGATGGCACGGTCGAGCCGCAGGTCCAGAGCGGGCGGAGATGCGGCGGCGCGCTCGGCCACCAGATCCGTCCAGAACATCCCGAATCCGGATTGGCCGCGGTCCCGGTAATGCCAGGAGTCGAGCGCGCCGCTCACGACCAGACGCCCGGCGCCAACCGATGACGTCCAGACGATCGGTCGCCCCCCAGCGCTGTCAGCCGCCACCGCACTGGCTCCGGCCGGGAGTACGGCGGGCCACGCGAGGGTGGTGGCCATCAGCCCGCCGAAGCCGGGATCAGCGTCGCGGACACGGGTGGGTTCCGCCAGCCGGATTCCGTGCCAGGCGCTCACCCCCCCCAGTCGGTCCCATGGGCCGGCCACGCGCCGGTCGAGCAGCAGTACCACGTTGCCGCCGCGCCCTCGAAGGTACCGTTCCAGCGCAGCGACGTCGCCGGCCGAGAGTCCCTCTGGCGCGCCAATCACGACGGCATCGAAGTCCTCGATGGATCCGGCGACGCTGAGATCCGCGGGCGGCCGCCCCGTCTCCGTGGCAATCCCCCTCGATGTCATTACGCGACTGGTCACGACGAACCGCGGATCGCCCTCAACCACGCGCCTGACGAACGTAGACATCCACGAGGGCCGTGCATCGAAGAACAGCACACTCCAGCGTCGCTGTTCGACGAACGTCATGGCGCTGGCACGTGCCTCCATTCCAGCGGCCGACACGCTGACTTCGAGCGGTAACAACCCGGTTGCTCCGGGTACGAACCCCAGCCGGGTTTCCATCGTCGCGCTGTCGCCATCCATAGTCACCACCTGCCGGTCGGCTGGCGCGCCACGAGACCGCAGGGCGAAGACGACATCGCTGCCCCGCGCTCCAATGACGTGCGCGCGGACCACAACCGGTATTCGTGCGTCTGCCTGGGCATGCCGCGGCACGTCCACCGCCTCGATTGACACCGACGGCTCCGTGGGTCGGTTCAGGACCGCGAAGACCGGCGAAGGCAGATCGTCAACTGACGCGGGGACGCGTGTTCCGACGATCACCGCGGCATCGGCCGCGGGGAGCGACGCCCTGACGACGGTGAAGTCCCGCTCGAGTTCGCGAACCACACGATCGAAGAGCTCACCATCGCGCAAAACGTCCGCAACGACGACGGAAACCAGCGGTCGCGCCGCGCGGGCGGAACTGATTGCCGGATCCAGCCATGCGGCGATGGCCAGCGCGACGGCGGCCAGACGAAGCAGGCCCGGTATCACAGGCCACCCTTTCCGCGACGCAGGGCATCCGTCAGAGCGCCACCAAGCGCATCACGCTCTATGGAACGCACTCGAAGCGGAGCAACCGGCACGCCAATTCGCACGACCACTGCCAGATCAAGCGCAGCCTGCTCGAGCATCGCCCGGCTCCTCGCAACCGGAACGCGACCCATGGAATCCGCTACCGCCCGCAGCCGTGTAACAATGGCTCTTAGCGAATCGCCGGAAGGATCGACACGCATCAGGGCCAGGGCGAACGAAGCGGCGCTGCGGGATGCGTCCGCGTCGAATGTCGGGCGCGCACTGAGACTGGCAACCTCAACCAGGATCCGGCGCAACTCCGCAGCCCGGGGCTCCGTCGCCGGATCGACACGATCGCGAGTGTCCCGTCGGGCGTCGGCGAGCGTCCCGCTCAACCGCCGATTCAGGTCCAGGCGTTCGCGCTGCGTCAGGGCGCGCAACAGGAAGCGCGACCTCGCGAAGGCGCGCATGAGATTGTCGAGCGCGACTCGCTCGTCGGCCAGCGCCCGCTCCAGGTCGGCATCGACCAGTCCCGCCGCGGCTCGACTCATCGCCCGGAGCGCCCGCTGCATTTCCACACGGCTGCGATTCGCCAGCCGGCCCGCGAGGACGTCCCCTTCGGACTCGGCCTCGGCCACCTCGTCGACAAGGAGCGTGCCTGACAGCGAATCCCCGGTGTCCTCCAGCTCGCCCCCCATCATGAACAGGAACTCCGCCCGTACCCTGCGCTGCTCGGCAGCCAGCTGGCGGGAAGCCTGCGCGACGGAATCGGCTGGCGCGTCGGCGCGGCGCGACAGCAGGCGCTCGGTCTTGATGATCACCATCTGCTGGCTCACCGCATAGCGATCGCGTTCATCGTCCGCGGCGAACCCCTCCGACGCAAAGGCGCCCGGGGCGACCAGCTCGATCACGAAGCTCTCCGACGGAGCAGGGACTCCGTCCGGTCGGCGATCGCGCGCTTCCGCTCGATAGACCACCATGTCGCTGGGCGTCAGGCGGAGCTCCCGCAGACGCCAGACGGCGCGCGCTGTCCAGTGACGCCCGTCGCGACGCGTGACCGAGAACGGCACGTCCTGTTCCCGGAAGGTGAACTGTTCGCCGGTCCCCGAGGCCGAGGTGTAACGCAGTCGCAGGGACGACAACCCCAGATCGTCGTCGGCTTCGACCTCGATGACCAGGCTGTCAGGCACAGCGGAGAAAAACAGGTCGCGCCCCGGATTCGTGATTCTCACCTGCGGTGGCCGGTCCGGCGTGACGGAAACGGCCACCATCCGGCGCGCACCGGTGCCGCCCCTCTGGTCCATTGCTTCGATGGCCAGGAAGTCGTCACCTGTCGCCGGAAGCTCGGTGGACCAGCCGTTGCCGTCTCGTTCGAGCTCGATCCGACCGGCAATCGTCTCCAGGCGCACCGCGGCCGCGGTGCCTCGCACCCGGACGCGCAGGCGACTCCCAGCCAGTGCCTCGACTCGTGCGGGATCGACCAATGACTGCACCGACCGGCCGCTGTACGAGGGCGGTCGCACCTCGACGTCAACACCGTCGATGGCGACGCGCTGTAGACTGGTCTCCGTGTTGGACACACCGGTCGTCGAGGATGGCGATGGAGTCCAGATGAGCGACGCCGTGAGGAAGAGCAGTGCTGCCACCAGCCCGAGTGCGGGCGTCAGTGCCGGGAACAGTTCGCCGGGATCCAGGTTACCGACTGCCCTCTGAGCATCGGAATAGACCCGGTTTCTGACTGCCGCATGAGCGGCCGAAGGCCCATCGGCAAGCTCGGCGGCCGTGAAGACAATGTTTCGACACCGTGGTGCTCGCCGCTCGACGCGATCCGCAATCGCAGGTGTTTCGCGCCACCATCCGGGCCTGAACCGGTCGCCCATCGCGGCACGGCCGGTGGCACCAATGACGCCCATGCCCAGGGCGAGACTCGCGGTCGCCAGACGCGGAGACGACAGCACCAGAGAGGTGGTCAGCCCCACGACCAGCCCCAGCGCCGCCCCCTCCAGCGCGCGCAGCACCAGCAGGCGCCTGGTCACGCGCGCCAGAAAGGCGGTGACAGCCAGGCCGTCAGGCGACGCGTTCACGCGCATGGTTCCCGCGTACCGAGATCGCCGGGTGCGCCCGGCGAGTCCTCCGGAGCATCGACTCCAGGCCCAGCAACGCCACAGCGACGGCCCACAGCCAGCGGCCCGGATTGGCGCCGCCAGCCGCCGGCCGAACGCTGCTCGATGGCCTCTCCAGCAATCGCAGTGCCTCGTCAGGCAGTACCGTGGGATCCTCCTCCGCGAACACTGGAGCGATACCAGCGGCCGCGATGGCTGCTCCAACCAGGGCGGCACTCGCGACCGATCCGGCATCCACCATCGGAAACAGAACCAGAACGTTACGACCCTCCAGAGACGACTCCGCAGCAAATGCGACGACGGACCCGCCGGCCGAGCGGGCGACCGGCGTGAGTTGGGCACGGTTGATCGGCGTGGACGTGTCCGGACTCGCGCGCCTGGCCGCTTCGCGCATCACGTCGTCTGCGCGGAGGCGCAGCAGCACGCTGCCCTGCCACGGCTGCGTCGCACGTCGCGCCGCGCGAAGCATCGCATCGCGCCCGGTGAAGCCGGGAGTGGCGACCACTATCGGGAGATACGCTCGCCCAGGACTGCGGTCGGCGAACGCGCCCCTGCCCCGTGCCGCTTCCAGCGCCGCCGCGGCAGCTTCACGCTCGGTCTCACCGGACAGAACGATGATCGTGGAATCATCACCTCCAGCGTCGGTTGGGCGGGCCGACCAGCGCACACCGTTTGATTGACCTGTCACGGTCACCTGCGTCGCCAGCGAATACGGCCCTTTATGAACCAGTCGTTCGATCGGGTCCGGCGAGCCGATCACCGCGACGCGCACGAGCGACACACCCACATCCTGCGGCACGGTTGCAAGCCGGGTTTTCGAGAGGGCATCTCCCTGGAAGTCCGACAGGATGACCACTTCGCGACGCCCCCCGCGTTGCGCCAGCCACTCGCCCGCGCCGGCAACGGCGGTCCCCGGATCGGACGTTCGCACCACCAGCCCGGCGTCGGAGACGGCCACCAGGCGATCAGCCTCGCGGAGCGCGGCATCCAGGCCCCTGTCTCCGGCCGACGTCAGGCGCATCATGCTGCGGCTGGTATCGACAACCACCACCCGGGAGACCAGATCCCGTCCCTCGGTTGCGCCGGCAGCCGGCCAGTGCGGACGGGCCAGGGCCGCCACCGCAACGACGATGACAGCCACCCTGAGTACCAGCAGGAGCCAGTCGCTGGGCCGCGATCGGCGGATCGGTGCCTGACGACTCAGCGCGATGAACCGGAGGCTCGGGAATGGTTGCCGCCGGGCGCGTGGCCGGCCGAACAGGTGAACCAGGATCGGGACCGCCACGGCCAGCAGTCCGGCGAACGCCAGTGGATTCAGCCAGATCATGCGGACGCGCGGCGCCGGTCCGCGCCGCGTCGAAGCAGGAAGTCACGGAGGGCGCGCTCGGGCGCGACGTCAGTGGACAGGAGCGCGTAGTCGATGTGATCGCGCACTGCCCCCTCCTGGCAGCGCCCGAGGAAGGCGGCAAGTCCCTCGCGGTAGGCGAGCGCTGCCACTCCGGCGTCCACCCGGCGTCGCTCTCCTGTTTCCAGGTCCTCGAATTCCGTGTCGCCGCGATACGGGAAGGAACGCTCGTCCGCGGCGATCACGTGCAGCATCGACACGTCGTGACCCGATCGCGCGGCACGACGCAGCTCGCGACGGGTGGAGTCCTCCTCATCGTGAAAGTCCGACAGGACCAGCACCAGTCCGCGACGCTTCAGCAACTCCGCGCCACGGGAGATCGCCCGGGCAGGTTGCCAGTCACCTCCGGGCTCCAGGCGATCCAGGGTTGCGATGAGCGAACGCAGGTGCGGGCGCCCTCCTTTCGCGGGGATGAACGTGAGTCGCTCTCCCGACATCGCAAGGAGGCCGGCGGCATCGCCCTGGGAAACGACAAGGTGCGCCAGCGACGCCGCCAGGACCTGGGCGTATCGCCAAGCGCTCAGCCCCGTTTCCGGAAATGACATGGACGCGCTGGCATCGAGTACCAGCATCACCGACATGCTCGTGGTCTCGCGGAACATCCTCGTGTACAGTCGATCCGTCCGCGCCAGCAGCTTCCAGTCGAGATACTTGAGGTCATCCCCCGCTCGATAGGCGCGATGCTGCTGGAACTCCGAGCTGAAGCCGTGCATCGGGCTGCGATGCGCCCCGGCCCGCAGTCCCTCCACGACGAGCCGGGCCGCCAGCTCCAGGTCCTCGATGGCCGCGACGACATCGGCCGACAGCGCGGTCGTCATCCGCTCATGGCGCCGCGGCCCGCCTCGCCGATGGGGGCGTCCCACTCCCCGGCCGCTCCCTCACCGCGTCCAGCAGCCGGGCGACGACCTGATCCGGATCGACACCGTCGGCCTCCGCCTGGTAGTTCACCAGGACCCGATGCCGCAGCACCGGAAGCGCCACGGTGGTGACGTCGTCCAGCGAGGGGGCGGAGCGCCCATCGAGCAACGCGGTCGCCTTGGCGCCCAGTAACAGCGCCTGGCCCGCGCGGGGGCCGGCGCCCCAGCGAACCCACTCGCGGACATGGGGAGGTGCCGAAGGGTCGGCCGGCCGAGTGGCCCTCGTCAGGCGCAACGCGTAGTCCACAACATTCGAGGCAGCGGGCAGCGTCCGCACCAGCATCCGTGCGCCCTCCAGTTCCGCGCCGGACGCCGCCACCCGGGCGACGCGCTCCGCGCCCGCCGTCGTCTCGGCAATGATGCGGCGTTCGTCGTCAGGCGTGGGGTAGGCGATGACGACGTTGAAGAGGAACCGGTCGAGCTGCGCCTCGGGAAGGGGATGCGTCCCCTCCTGCTCGATCGGATTCTCCGTGGCCAGCACGAACAGGGGCCGCTCCAGCTCGTGACGCACGCCGCCCACGGTCACCTGGTACTCCTGCATCGCCTCCAGAAGGGCCGCCTGGGTGCGTGGCGGCGTGCGGTTGATTTCGTCCGCCAGGATGATGTTGGCGAACACCGGTCCCGGAATGAACCGGATGTGACGCTTGCCGGTCGCGGTGTCCTCCTCGATCACCTCGGCGCCCAGG
>DASWGU010000057.1:0-7162 GCA_036393555.1 Gemmatimonadaceae bacterium | reverse complement strand
CCGGTGAAACCGGGACGCTTCAGGCGGTCCTGACGATCTCCAACCTCGACGGCACGACGGAACGCGCGGATGCACACGCGATTCGCGTGCGACTCAAGCCCACCGTGACCGCCGCACGGGCGGTTGTCATGCGCCTGGCGCACCTGGCTCGCGGCCGGGAACTCCATGCGCAGTCCGCCCCGCCCCGCCCGGCGCCATCCGGGCACATACCAGCTCTCCGGGGCGGTGGCGCCGCCGGCACGCCCCAGGAGTGCGACCACGGGAGCGCCCCACGCCGGTAATACCCCGAGCGCGCCAGAGAGCATCGTGATGACACGGGGCCATGCCTGCCTCCTGCGGATCATCGCTTGCGTGCCTCTCCTGGCGCTGTGGCCGGACGGGGCCACCGCGCAGTGGACCCGCTTCCTCGCGGCTGGTGCCGGCGCGTCATTCCCCACGGGAGACGCGAGCCGGGACATGCAGGCCGGCTGGCTGGCGGAGATCATGGGCGGCGTCGGGCTGCCAGGAAATGTGGTGAGTCTGCGGCTGGCAGGCAGTTACGGGCAGAACACAACGGATCCGGTGCCCGGCGGCGGCACCATGATGGGGGGCGCGGACGGCGGAACCGACAGGACGATCGGGGGCATGGTCGGTGTCATGGTCATGCCTGATGTCGATCGTGATGTGATTCCCTACGCGCTCGCGAGCGCAGGGATCATGAACTCCCGACTCGGCGTGAGTACGACATCGTTCGCGTGGACCGCGGGGCTCGGCACGAGGCTGCAGACGGACATTGCCGAATTCTACCTGGAGTGGCGCTTGACCCAGGCAACAAGGGGCGGAGAACCCCGTACCATGATTCCAATCACAGTGGGAATTCGGATCGCGAACTGGTAGTCCACCGTCACCGGCCGTCGGCGAGGGTTCTCGTGCATTTGCCAGCCTGGATCGTTCTCGTGGCTCTGCCGCTCGCGGCATCCGCGCCTGCTGGTGCACAGAACGGCGTGTCGGATACGGCCGCAGTGACCTTTCTGGTGCGCATCGAGAACGTGACCAACGGCGGCACGCTCAGGTTGTCCGCTGGTGGCGGCGTCGCGATTCCAATCTCGCCCGGAGCGTGGGCCATCCATACGGGCGCGAACCCGATCTTCACTCCTGGCCGGGTGGAGGCCGGACTCGGACTGAAAGGTCTGGCGGAGGCGGGCCTCGCGCGCGCGTTCGCCGCGAACCTTCCGGGCCTTCCAGGCGTGCGGTCGGGGGGCGTCTTTAGCGAACCGCTTGGTCGTCGGCGCGGAATGCCCAGCGGGCAACGGGATCGCGCATCGTCGTCACGGATGCTCCACCGGGGGCAGCACTACGAGTTCACCGTCACTGCTCACAGGGGCGACCGCCTTTCGATGGCGATGATGCTGGCCCAGTCGAACGACGGCTTGATCGCCACGGGCGCCGACGGCATTGAGTTGTTCGACGCCGCGGCGCGAGCGATCTCCGGCGACATGACTTCGCAGCTTTCGCTGTGGGACGCCGGCACCGAGGTGAACGAAGACCCGGGCCTGGGTCGCAACCAGGGGATGCGCCAGAGCGCGCCGCACGCGGGCGATCCGGAGCGGCAACCGGTCCGCCCGATGAGGGAATCGGAGTTCGGGGAGCTCTGGCCGGCCACCGACCGGATCGTTCGGGTCACGATCACTCCGAGGCCGTAGCAATCATGCCAGCGTCGCCGCTCATCGGGAGCGTGTTCGCCGACCGCTACGAGATTCGCGGCGAGGTCGGCCGGGGCGGTGCGGCGGTCGTCTATCGCGCCCGCGACCTGCGGCATGACCGTGACGTCGCCCTGAAGCTGCTGCACGACGAACTCACGCAGTCGATGAGCGCCGAGCGATTCGTTCGTGAGATCGACATCGCGAGCAAGCTCACGCACCCCCACATTCTCCCGCTGTACGATTCCGGTGCCGACAACGGCCGCTGCTTCTACGTCACGCCGTTCATCGAGGGGGAATCGCTGCGCGATCGGCTGAATCGCGAGCGACAGCTCCCACTGCGAGACGCACTCCTGATCGTGCAGGCCGTCGCCGCGGCCCTGCACTGCGCGCACACACACGGGATCGTGCACCGCGACATCAAGCCCGAGAACATCCTGCTGGCGGGCGGCCAGCCTCTGGTGTCGGACTTCGGCATCGCGAGAGGGTTGACCGCGCTCGAACACGAACGGCTGACGGCCACCGGTCTCGTGGTCGGCACCCCGGCGTACATGAGTCCCGAGCAGGCCGCAGGCGACGGCAGCGTGGATGCGCGATCGGACATCTACAGCCTGGGCTGCGTGCTGTACGAGATGTTGGCCGGTGAACTGCCGTTTCGCGGGGCAACAGTGCAGGCGATGCTCGTCAGCCGGTTGACCGAGGACGTTCCGGACATCCGCGACGTGCGCGCGATGGTCCCCGACGCGCTGGCCGACATCATCGCTGCCATGCTGGCCCGCCTGTCGGCGGATCGCATCCAGAGCGCCGCCGAGCTGGTGGAAGCCCTGGCAGCGGCTGAACCGGACATCAGCACCACGAGGACGACTCGCGAGCGAGCGGCGCGCCGGCGCCGCACGGGGCCGCGTGGCGCGCCGGGCGCGCGTGGTCGCCGCCGGGGGTTGGCCCTGGTCGCGGCGACAGTGGTGGCACTGGGCGCGACCGCATGGATTGCACGGGGGCCGCTCGCGACACTGTTCGGGTCTCACTCCGGGGTGGGAACGCTCGCGGTGCTCCCCCTGGCGAACCTGTCGGGTGACGTCCGGCAAGAGTTCCTCGCCGATGGCCTCACAGAAGCGCTGATCAACGACCTCTCGAGACTGCCGGGCCTGAACGTCATTTCCCGCACGTCGGTGATGCAGTACAAGATGATGCACAAACCCATGCGAGAGGTCGCCCGGGAGTTGAACGCCGACGTCCTGATCGAGGCCGCGCTCATGCGCGAGGGTGATCACGTTCGCATCACGGCAAAGCTGGTGCGCGGACGGGACGATCAGAACTTGTGGACCGGCAGCTACGACGGCCGAATCGGCGAACTGCTGGGCCTCCAGCGCCAGGTAGGGCTGGCCGTCGCGCGGGCCGTGGGTGCGCGCTTCAGTCTGGACCTGGGCGCCCACCGCGCGACCAAGCCGGAATCGCAGGAGGCCTACCTGAAAGGATCCTCCTTCGCGGGACAATGGCGGCTGGAGGAAGCGATCGCGTCGTTCCTACAAGCCGTGGGAATAGATCCTACCAACGCTCCGGCGTATGCGGCTCTGGCTCGCACCTACTACTTCCGCGCCTTCTTCGGAGAGGTCGCCCCACTGGAAGCGTTCAGCCAGATGCGGCGCGCGGCGGCGGCCGCGCTGGCCGGGGACTCGACTCTCGGCGAAGCTCACGGGCTGATGGCGCTAGTCAACACGCACTTCGACTACGACTGGGCGGCTGCGGAGCAGAGTTTTGCGCGAGCCCGACTGCTCAGTCCCAGCAACGCGCAAGTGCATCACGACTACGCACACTTTCTTCTTGCCATGGGGCGTGGCGCAGAATCTGTGGCAGCGAGTCGGCGCGCCGTGGAGCTCGATCCGGCCAACCCGATGCTCACGGGCTGCCTCGGGTGGCACAGCCTGTTCGACGACCAGTTCGACCGATCACTAGCCCAGGCGGCAGAAGCGCAGCGGCTGATGCCGAATTTCTGGGCTCAAATCATTCAGGGTTGGGCTGAGGCAGGGCAGGGGCGGTACGGTGACGCGGTGAGCTCGATGCGCGAAGCCGTTTCCCTGGCGCCGGAGCTCCCCTTTGCTCGCGCGGCGCTGACGCAGGCGCTGGCGCGGAACGGGGAGCGGGCCGAAGCGCGCGAGATGCTGAGCGAACTCCTGACGCAGGCCAGGCGAGGATACGTGCCCGCGTACGACATCGCCCTGGTCTACGCAAGCCTGGGGGAGAACGACCGCGCGTTCGAGTGGCTGGCCAAGGCGCTGGCCGAGCGGTCGATGTTCGTGGTCCACCTGGCGTGGGACGCGCGGCTCGGCCCGCTGCGCGCCGATCCGCGCTTGGCCGAGCTGGTGCAGCGGCTCGGGATTCCCTCGGACCAGTCCCCGCCGCCGAAGGCAGCGAACACGGCGACGTAGCGTACTCCGGGAGACGACCCCCAGTCCCTGCGGTCCGATGCTGAGCCGCCCCGTGGTCGGGGTCCACGAACCGGAGTCTCGCGCCCCGCGCTGGCAATCGGACCACAACGATGCCACTGTAGCTTGCCGGGTCGAATACCAGGGGATTCCCAAATTCCAAGTCCAGGGTCACCAGGCACCGGGACTCGGCATGCGCCGCATCGAGGGTCCGCCGATCTGCCGCTCCCTGCAATCGTTCCTCGGCCACGGTCGTGACCTCGTGTTCTGCCCCTCGCCGGAGGTCAGCTGCCGTCTGGCCGAGGTTCTCGTCAAGCTTGAACTTCACGCTCCAGCGCCGGAGACGTCAACGTAACGCTCTCGTGCCATCTCCGCCCCATAAGCGATACAGGCCCGGACGTCCTCAGCCGTGAGATCTGGGTACTCCGCTAGGATCGCTTCCGTCCTCGTGCCGGCGGCCAGGAAATCCAGAATGAGCGATACCCAAATGCGATGACCTCGAATGCACGGTTTGCCGAAACACACGTTGGGGTCGACGGTGATACGAGTCAGCAGGGACTGACGATCCATGGGGCCAATCCTCCCGCCTGGGAAGTGAGTGGTGCCTCGGTGGCGTCGCCACGCTGGCTGACCGAGTGGGGTGACGCTCACTGCCTCACGCAAATAGGCCATGGCCGACGTCACTGACATCTCGCTGATCCAGATCCACCGCTACGAGGCGGGCAGCTCCCAGCCTACCCTCGAGGCGCTCCGGCACCGGGTAAGGCTGCTGCCAAAGAAAGAGCCCGGCATCAAGCCGGGCTCCCTGGCTAGACCCGTTGGCGCACACTCATTACGTCCACCGCCGCACCCATCCGGCGGAATTCGGGACCTGCATGGCCGCTTAGCGTCCTTCCTGCACGCGGGCCCGCTGTCCGGCCGGGGTTGCCGCGACCCCTCCCGCGCCCTACATCTAACCCACGCCTTTCATCCGGAGCCTAAGCTCCGAGGAGTGCCGCATGCGACGCCATCACCTGCCGAACCGTGCCTTCCCGATCCTGCTCGCTTTCGCCCTGGCTTTGCCGAGCCTCACGAGCCGAATCGCGCTGGCCCAAACACCCCAGATTACCTCCCCCGAACGCTTCTTCGGGTTCCAGATGGGCGCCGACCGCAAGCTCGCCCGCTGGGACAAGCTGGTGGAGTACTACCAGCTGCTGGACCGTGAGAGCGACCGGATGCAGGTGGTGGACATGGGCAAGACCACCATGGGGAATCCCTTCCTGGTCCTGTTCATCTCCTCCCCGGCCAACCTGGCCCGCCTGGAGGAACTCCGGCGGATAAACGCCCGGATCAGCGACCCGCGAGGCATTCCCGAATCGGACATCAGGCAGGCGGTGGCGCAGGGCAAGGCGGTGATCGTCCAGACCTTCGGGCTGCACTCCTCCGAGGTGGCCGCGAGCCAGACCGCCGCGGAAGTGACGTATGACCTGCTCAGGCGCACCGACGACGAGACCCAACGGATCCTGGACAACACCATCGCCATCATGATCCCGTGCTTCAACCCTGATGGCGAGGTCCTGGTCACTGACTGGTACAACAAGTACGTGGGCACCGAGTACGAAGGCGTGGGGCTGAACGTGCTCTACCACAAGTACGTGGGCCACGACAACAATCGTGACGCCTTCATGACCAACATGGTGGAGTCGCAATACGCAGCCAGGATCCTGTTCCGCGACTGGATTCCCCAGGCCTACGTGGACCACCACCAGATGGGTCCCTTTGGCGCCCGCATCTACGTGCCGCCCTACGCCGAGCCCATTCGGCCGCAGAGCGATCCCCTGGTGTGGCGCGAGATGAGCTGGTGGGGCGCGCACATCGCGTACAAAGAGGAAGAAGCCGGATTGAACGGCGTGGTGAACGCCGCGATTTACTCGGGCTGGGGACACTTCGGCTTCCACTGGATCACGCCGTTCCACAACATCGCCGGAATGCTCACCGAGTCCGCCAGCGCGCGGCTCGCCAGCCCGCTGTTCCTGCACCCGGATCAGCTTCGAGGTCAGACCCGCCAGCTCCCCGAGTACGAGGCCCAGACCACCTTCCCCAACCCGTGGCCGGGCGGCTGGTGGCGGGTGCGTGATATCGTCGAACGGCAGAAAGTGGCCGCCTGGGCCATGCTGGACCTCGCGGCGCGGAACCGTGAGACCGTCCTGTGGAACGGGTACCTGAAGGCCAAACGCCAGACGGACCGCGGCGCCGCGTACGACACCAGGGCCTACATCATTCCGGCCGATCAGCACGATCCGCTCACCGCGGTCACGCTGATCAACAAGCTGCTGGTGCAGGGCGTCGAGGTGCACCGCGCCGCCGGCGAGTTCCGGCACGACGGGAAGGTCTACGGGCCCGGCACCTTCGTGGTGTCTATGGCGCAGCCCAAGATGGGCCTGATCCGCTATCTCCTGGGCCGCACCTTCTATCCCGACAACAGCTACACCCGCGACACCCAGGGGAACCCCATCCGGCCGTATGACATGTCGGCCGACGTGATGGCCGAGTTCATGGGTGTGCAGGTTGACGCCGCGGCCACAGCGGTAACCGCGGAGGTCGCGGAGATCGCGGAGGCGATTCAGCCGGTGGGCCGAGTCTCCAGAGGGGCGGGCGGGTATGTGATTGATGGGCGGCAGAACGCGGCCTTCCGCGCGGTCAATCTGTTATGGGACCAGAACGTGCGCGTGCGTCGGGTGAGTCAGGCATCGGCCAGCGTGCGGCCGGGAGACTTTGTGGTCGCGTCCGCTCCGGACGCGGCCGCGCAGACCATCGCCCGCCAGACCGGCGTGGATTTCAACCCCCTGGCCGGTGACGCCACCTCAGGCAGCTACGAGGTACGCCGCCTCCGGATCGGCATGTATCAGCGCTACTACGGCGGCAACATGGACGAGGGCTGGACCCGGTTTGTGTTGGAGCAGTGGGGCTTCCCTTATAAGTCGCTGTTGGACGCCGAGATCAAGGCGGGCAACCTGGAGACCAGGTACGACGTCATCATCCTGCCCGACGACGATGTCCGCATGATCACGGGCGAACGGG
>DASWGU010000056.1:0-13238 GCA_036393555.1 Gemmatimonadaceae bacterium | reverse complement strand
CCACGCCCGGGCCGCCTTGAGCGTGCTGTCCCGGAGAACCGCGAACTCCCGCCAGGCCTTCGGGCTGAAGTTGACCGGATTCCGCAGCCACGCGTACTTCGTCCCCTTGAGCGTCGAGTCGCCCGCCGCGGCGAGCGCCTTACTCTCCTGTTTCCGCACCTGGTCCACTGCATCGCTCACGTGCTGCAGGACGTGGAACTTGTCGAAGACGATCTTCGCGTCAGCCGCAGGAACCTGTTCGCGCACGGTCTTCCGGTACGGCTCCCACATGTCCATCGCGATCGCCGTGATCCCGGCCCGCTGCTCTGGGGTGAGCTCCTCAAAGTAGGGCACGATGCTCTCCGCCTTGCGGTCATCGGCAACGTGCAGGACGCAGGCACGGTCGAGATCGACGACCACGCTCACGTACTGGTGCCGCTTGAGGAAGCTCTTCTCGTCGATTCCGAGCCGCGCGACCGGCTCCCGCGTCCGCCGCGCAAGCCCCCTCCGTACGGCCCGTTCCATGATCCCCCGCGCCTCGTCCCACGTGAGGCCCAGCCGCCGCGCCACCGCTGCCGGCGTGGCTTCCTTCAACCACGCGATCGCCAGCCGCTCGAAGAGCAGTGTGAAGCGCGAGCCCCGTTCCGCCCACGGCACCCGCACCGTCTTCACCCCATGCGTTGGGCACGCGACGCGCGGCACTCGGGCGCATATCACGGTCGTAAACTGACAGGTGTCGAGATGCCGCCATCGGCGCTCGGCGCGATCATAGATCGGCGCAATCTTCTGGCACTCCGGGCAGCTGAACACCGTGCCTGCCGTCTCCTCCACCCACACGCACACTGCCTGCTCGGCTTCCTTGAGCTCGACTCGCGCCACGATCCAGGGCACCGACAGCCCGAGAATCGTCTGGTACAGCTCCCGATCTTCCACTTGAGTCCTCCCGGCCGGTTTTTGGCCGGGAAGCTACCCTGCCCACACTATTCCCTGAAGAGCCCAAATAACATACCAGGTAGTTTCGTCATGCTCGTCCGGCATCACCGTCGCATTCGTATAGATGAGCGAGCTCATATAGCAGTCGAAGTCTGGCCCGCCCAGCAATCCTCTGCGATTGCGTAAGTCGAGGCCGACCACCTCGGACTGGCAGGCGGCCACCAGAAAGACCATGGACGCAAATAGGGAGAGCCTCGCGGTCGCACATCTCACCATCATGCAACCTGGGAGACTTCGAGTCTCGCTCCCAGCAGTAGAAGGTCGCCGCATCGAGTTGGTTCCGCCGCAGCTATCGGCCACTGTCGTCTCCGGCGCTCGGTCGGCCCCGAGGATCCTGGAACATTCGTCGGCTGTCAGCCGTCGCCTCGCCTTGTCATTCCGACTCATCGCCTTTCTCTTCAGTGTCCGGCCGCTCGCCGGTCGAGGGACAAGCGTAACTTCTTCAACCTGCCACAAAGGTCGGTTTCGGCTGACCACTATTCTGGGCGATCATCGCGTTGACGGCCCTTCGTGATTGACATTCGTTGGCTCGACAGCAAGCCTAGACTTGGCCAGCGCGCCGGCCCAGGATCGTCCCAAGTCTCGTGGCGTACAGAAGAGTCGAGAGCGTCTGGCCCGTGGATAAGATGCAACATGCGACAGACTTGCGTCAAGCGAACTTGCATGGACCGGGGCGGCTGAAGCGGCACGATCGCATCCTGCCGGAGAGCGGTCTCCCTCCACGGTCCGGATGACATGGCCGTTCGTCCCCAAGGGCTACCTACGCTGGTACGCGCACCGGCATCCGTTCGGCCCGAGCATTCATGCGCTCACTCTGACCCCCTGCGCAAGAAGCGCCGCCGGCCCCGGAAGGCCATCGCGCCTGCAACAACGCTCCAGCGTTCGCCGAGTCACGCCGCCTGCCACCGCCACCCGCTTGACCGACGACCCCGCAGGCGCCGCCAGTGCGGCTCGCATCGCATCCCGCAGCGCCGGGGGCCATGTCTCCGTAGCGGAGAGCACATCATCATCTGAAACCAGCATGTTATTCGGCTTTTCCAGCCGGAGCCCCTCACGCAACGCATCGACTCTGTCCACGCCGAGCAGCACCAGCGTACTGCGCACGGCTCTTCCGATGGCGTGAACACACCGTAGCAACTCGGGCGCTGGTCTGCAGACGAGGACGACGCGACCGCGCCGCCAGCTCTCCAATGAACGCAGCAATGCCGGCGATGGTGTCCGCTCGGACCCTGCCAGAAGTGTTTCTGCCGGATCGATCAACAACCGGCTGATGCCCTCACGACGCGCGCACCTCAGCTGTTCCAGGCTTGACACTCGACTGAAAACTGCCCTGTGTCGCGCCTCGCGCCTCGCGCCTCGCGCCTCGCGCGCCGAAGTGCCTGTCGACCCACTCGTACGTGAGTCCCGACTGGCCGAGTAGCCCGCAGAACTCGGCCATCGTGCTGTCGCCGAGCCAGGCACAGGCTCGCAAGAAAGCGACTCGTGGCTATCCACGCTACACCGATCGTGACGAGCATCCGTCGCGTCGGTCCTGCGAATCGAAACATCAAGGCCGTTTTTGGAAACCGAAGGCCATCCTGCGACAGAAACGACAGACCTGTCGTGCGCTCTGCGAGTCGCACGCCCCGGTACGGCGCCCTCGACACAGGATCCGCGAGGCAACGACCCCGCAGATCGTCGCCCGCGATCGGGTCTTCACCTCCGCACTACTCGGCAAGCAGTGTCGCCACGCCAAGGGTCAGCGGATCAATCGCCCCGGTGCGGACCAGGCAGGACACAGACGTCGGGCTGGACCTGCACATCCTCGCAAGAGAAATCGCGCAGTTGGCCCGCGCTCTGCTGAGCCCTTACCTGGTTCGGCCGCGCGAGCGCGGCGCTGGTCCCTCGAGTATCGCAGTCGGCTGATCCGGGACTGGGTCACCTCCCTCCAGACGTTGCGTGACCTGGGCGCGATGGAGCAGTTCGTGCTGGCCCTGCCGGATCGGGTCGGGAACCCCCCTGTCGCGGAACGCGTTGCGCGAGGACCTTCAACTGAACCACCAGACCGGATCCCGGTGGCTCGTCATCTTCGAACGCCTCTACCCGATCTTCCGGATCTCGCCGTTCCGTGTGGCGCGATTGCGGGACGTCAGGCAGGTGCAGAGCACTACCGTTTTGACTGGACTCTTGTCCCCGACAACGGGGCTCGCTTCGAAACCAGATCGCATCGCTCCTGCTGAAATGGGTTCACCACCAGGCATGACACCGCCAGAGGACTCCGCGTCCGAACAACCGGACTCTCTCAGCACCTACCGGGCCAAGCGATCGGCTGACACGTCGCCCGAGCCCGTTGGTCACGTCGCAACCGACGAAGGCCGGCTGTTCGTCGTGCACAAGCACGCCGCGACCCGGCTCCACTGGGACCTGCGGATCGAAATGGACGGTGTGCTCCGCTCCTGGGCCGTCCCCAAGGGACCGTCTTACGACACCAACGACAAGCGGCTCGCCGTGCGCGTGGAGGATCACCCACTCGAATACGGCGACTTCGAGGGGATCATACCCGAAGGCAACTACGGCGCCGGCGGAATCATCGTCTGGGATCGCGGCGAGTGGGTGCCGCTGGAGGATTGGCGCACGGGCCTCGAAAAAGGGAAGCTCCTGTTCGAACTCAAGGGCTACAAGCTCCACGGCCGCTGGACGCTGGTGAAGATCAAGAAGGCCGAAAAGGAGTGGCTGCTGATCAAGGAGCGCGATCAGTACGCCAGGTCGCCCGGCGACGTCTTCCCCGAGGAATCGGTGCTTTCGGGGCTCACGGTCGAGGAGGTGCAGGCCGGCAAGGGGCGCGGCGTCACACTCAGGAAGGCACTGGAGGCAGCGGGCGCACCGCAGCAGAACGTGGACGTCGCGACGGCCGGACTGATGCTCGCCGAGTCACGCGACGAGGCCTTCACGAAGGAAGGCTGGATCTTCGAACTCAAGATGGACGGGTACCGGATCCTCGCCGGCAAACGCGGCGGCGAGGCGAGGTTGATGACGCGCAACGGAAACGACTACACCGGGGTCTTTCCCGAAGTCGCTCGCGCGGTCAAGGCAATCCCGCTCGACGATTTCATCATCGACGGGGAGGTGGTCGTCCTGGATGCCGAGGGGAAGCCGAGTTTCTCCCTGCTCCAGCGCCGCGGGCGGTTGCACAACGCCATCGAGATCCGGAGCTCGGCGGTGGAACTGCCGTCGACGTTCTTCGCGTTCGACCTTCTCTCCGCCGAAGGGTATGATACGCGACCTCTTCCCCTTCTCAAACGAAAGGAACTGCTTGAGACCGTGTTGACCGGCGTGGGCGCGGTGCGGTACCTGGACCACATCGTCACCATCGGCGAAGCGTTCCTCGGGAGTGTAACGGAGATGGGTCTGGAGGGGATCATCGCCAAGAAGGCCGATTCTCCGTATCGCGCGGGTCGCTCACCGCACTGGTTGAAGATCAAGGCAGAGCGGAGCGCGGATTTCGCGATCGTGGGGTTCACGGAGCCGAAAGGAAGCCGCGTGGGATTCGGTGCTTTGCAGCTGGCCGATCTCGTTGCCGGTCGCCTGGTCTATGCCGGCCGAGCGGGCACCGGGTTCAGCGACCAGCAGCTCACCGAGTGGCACGAGCGGTTGCTGCCCGATGTTCGCGAGACGCCACCCTGTTTTGGACCGGCATCGTCGCCTGACGCGGAACGCCGGCCGTCAGAGGTCATCCCGGAGGCGAGTACTACCACGTGGGTGGAGCCGAAATACGTCTGCGAGGTGCGGTATACGGAATGGACCCCCGACGGACTGCTGCGGCATCCCGCCTTCCTGCGCATGAGGGATGACAAGCGGGTGGATCAGGTGGAACGGCAATGGGAGAGGGTCAGGAGTCAGGGGTCGAGGGGCAAGGGGGAGATACCAGAGGCGATGCCACATGCCCCGGGTGACGATGACACTGGAGCAGAGCCGTCCGCACCCGGTGCGCCGTCCCCGCCAGCCGGTCGTGACATTCAATTCTCCAACCTCGCCAAGGTATTCTGGAAGGACGGGAAGCTCACCAAGGGCGACCTGATCGAGTACTATCGCGCCATTGCACCGTGGCTGCTGCCCTATCTGCGCAACCGGCCTGTGGTGATGACGCGCTTTCCGGACGGCATCGACGGGAAGTCATTCTATCAGAAGGATGCCCCGGAGTTCGCGCCGAGCTGGATCCGAACCGTTCCGATCTGGAGCACCGACACGCAGCGGCACATCAAGTACTTCGTCTGCGACGACGTCGAGTCGCTCCTCTACATCGCCAACCTGGGCACCATTCCGCTGCACATCTGGGCCAGCCGCGTCGGGTCGCTGGAGCTGCCTGACTGGTGCGTGATCGACCTGGACCCGAAGGACGCGACCTTCGCCGACGTGATCCGTTGCGCGCACGTGCTGCACCGGATCTGCGACGAGATCGGCCTGCCCAACTACGTGAAGACGACAGGGAAGACCGGCCTCCATATCCTGATCCCGCTGGGCAGACAGTGCACCTACGAGCAGTCGCGCCATCTGGGAGAACTGCTCGCTCGACTGGTCATCCGGGAACTGGGCTCCATCGCGACGATCATGCGCACGATCAACAAGCGGGGTGAGAAGGTCTACCTCGACTTCCTGCAGAACCGCCACGGACAGTTGATCGTTGCGCCGTTCAGCGTGCGCCCCCTCCCGGGCGCAACGGTGTCGATGCCGCTGACCTGGGACGAGGTGAACGACAGCCTGGATCCCCGCGACTACACGATCGTCAACGCACCGGGTCGAATGGAGGTGATGGGAACCGATCCCGTGCTTGCCGTATTGGAGACGAAGCCGGACCTGGCAGAGGCGTTGAGTCGGCTCGCCAGGCTGATGGAGTAGGTGACGGCACTACCAAAGCGATCATCCAGGAGAAACCAGCGCGCAGGTCGCCAAGGTTACAGCGGTACACAACGGACATCAGAAATAGTCCCGCTACTTCTGGAGGTGTGATCGATGCACGTAAAGGGATTCGTCGTGCTCGCCGTGATGACCATCGTGTCGTCGAACGCTGGCGCGCAGGGTGTGCCGTTCAGCCAGCACGGCACCGTTTCGCAACGCGTCAGTCACACTGACATCAGCATCGAGTACAACCGTCCCGTCGCTCGCGGACGGACGCTCTTCGGCGCGCTCGTGAAGTGGGACACGCTCTGGCATCCCGGTGCGGACTCCGCCACGCGAATCTCCTTCAGCAAGGACGTGACCTTCCAGGGAAGCCCGCTGCCGCGCGGAGAGTACTCCGTCTGGCTCATTCCGCGTGAAAGCGCGCCGTGGACGCTTGTCCTCAGTTCGGCGGCTCGAGTCTTCCACTCACCCTATCCGGGCGCAGAGGCCGACGTCCTGCGAGTCGATGTCCAGCCGGAACGCGGCGGCCACATGGAAACGCTGGCGTACTACTTCCCGGTGGTCGGTCGCGACTCGACCGTGCTGAGGATCCACTGGGGCGAGACGGTCCTGCCGGTGCACATCCGCGTGTCGCGCGACCCCTGACGGTGGCGAACGCTACGGCGGTCGGCGCTCCACGTTGGCCAGGCGCGACAGACGATAACGCGCGTCGTCGACCTTCTCCTGCAACCGCGGGTGGGCACGGTCCCACAGGGCGATGAATTCGCGGTACCGCAGCGCCGCGTTGGTGACGTCCCCCTTCATCTCATACAACTCGCCCAGGCGCTTGAGCATCGGGCCTTTCTGCGCCGCGTCCATCCCGTAGCGCCCGTAAAACGGAGTGCCGAGGTACTTCTCCCAGTAGAAGATCGCGGAGTCGGCGGCGCCGGCATGGCTCCACACCCAGCCGATGTCATCCAGCAGGCAGATGCTGCAGTTCCCGTCAGGCCCGTCGTAGGTGGTGTCCGCACGCCATAATTCGCGGACCGCATCCTGCGTGTGCCCTTCCGCCATCGCGATCATGCCGAGCACCGCGTGTCGGTCCGACTCCTGCAGGCGCCGCTGCACCGTATCAGGTATCTCGGCGTCGAACCGCGCCAGCAGAGCGCGGGCGCGTGCAACGTCACCGGCATAGGCATAGAAGGACGCCAGCCTGATGTACGGGCGCTGGCCGAACGGAAGCGCCGGGAAGTCGGTTCCGGACACCGCGGCGTTCAGGCGTCGCACAGCGGTGGTCGTATCGTCGAACATAAACAATTCCGTAAACGACCGCTGGAGCGAGTCATTGAGCGGGTTGGGAGGCTGACCGAGCTGCTGCGCTATGCGTTGGGCCTCGGCGCCATACCGCGTCAGGTCGTCCATCCGACCACGCAGCAGCGAATACGACGCCAGTCCGCCGAACCCGTTCACGCGCAGGACCGGATTGGGACTTGCGATCAACTCCTTGAACACCAGCTCCATCGAGTCAAGTTGTCCCCGCTCGTAGAGGAACGACGCAGGCGCAACGGCGCTGAACGGCGTACCCGGAACCCGCTGCTCGAACTCGGCGGCCAACCGCTCGGCTTCTTCCACCTTGCCGCCGTTGAACAACACGTAGACGAGATTGGTGTACTGCTGCGACGTTGCGCGTCCGGATTCGATCTGGCTCTTGAACAGCGACTCGGCGCGGGCGAAATCGCGCCGGCCCATGAGGATGCTGCCCAGATTGTTGGCAGCGCCGCTCTCGGTCGGGTCAATCGCGAGCAGCGCTTCGTAGGCCCGGATCGCCCGTGGGCGGCTGCGGCCGGGCCCCAGATGGAAGTAGGTCCCTTCGGCCATGAGCCGCTCGCGTTCCGTGAGCCGGTCGCGGTAGCGATACGCCATCTCCAGCGCGCTGTCGACGCGCACTCGCGGCAACCCGCTGTTGCTGAGCGCCACCCCGAGCTTCCGCCAGGCCATGGCGAACGTCGTGTCGATACGCACGGCTTCGCGCAGCCGCTCGGCGGCTTCCAGCGGATTGCCGCCCATGTCGATGGAGCGCGCTGCCTCCGCATAAATGCGTAGCGCCTCGAGTGAATGCGTGGTGACCTGCTCCAGTGGCGGACTGTCGCGCACTTCCTTGAGCGACTCGCCGATCCTGCCACGGAGTTTGCGCGTGAGCTTGTCGATCGCCTGGAGGATTTCCTGCGGACCGTCGGCCGTTTCCTGGTAAAGCGCCAGATTGCGCACCGAATCGACCGACACCAGCCGCAAGGACAGGACGTATCCGCCGGCAATCGAGCGCACCGCGCCGTCGACGATGGCCTTCACACCCTCGCGCTGTGCGATTTCACGGGCGAGTGCGAAGGTCAGCTCGCTGGCAGGCGGGCGCTGCATTCGACTCAGCGCCGCGGCGATGGCGACTGGCGGCATGATCGACACCACGCGCGACTGACCCAGATTGGTGCGCACCGCCTCGGTCACCAGCGTGGACAGTGACGTGTCTGGAGACGGGAACGAGGTAACGATGAGCAGTCCTCGAGTATCCAGCTCGCCGGCAGCCAGGAGGGAACCCGCTGGCCCGATGCCGAGGGCGCGTAGCACCGTGAAGCCAGCGACGACAAGGACAAAACTGCCCAGTACCATAGCGCCGCCCAGCGATGCGCGCCGCCAGGTCAGGTGCGGCCCGAGTCGGACGGCAAGGGGTACCGCGGAGGTTGACACTGCGGATCCGCCGGGCGTCAGTGCGGGCGTCGTCGCGGCCAGCTGGCGCAGCGTGTGCTGCACATGCCAGGTGGCCAGAATCAGCGGCAGGAGCAGTAGTGCTGCGACGCTCGCGCCCGGGAGGACCCAGTCCGGGACGTCGAGCGCGATGATCGACGCCTTGGCCAAAACGACCACACCCAGGAGCGCCGCGGCATACAGGCCCAGCGCACGACCAAGCGATATCCCGGGCCCGGACGCACCGGTTGACACACTCGTCGTCCCGGACATGATGGCATCCAGCACCTGCGCGATTTCGCCACCCGACTGGGGACGGAGGACCGGGTCCTTGTCGAGGCAGCGCATAACGAGCCGCTCGAGGTCCGGCGGCACATCGGGGCGGAGGAGCGCCAGCGGCGGTGGCAACTCGCTGATGTGCGCGGCCAGCATGCGAGCCGGCGTCATTCCATGGAACGGTGCCTGGCCGGCAAGCAGTTCGTACGCCATGCAGCCGAACGAGTAGACATCTGCGCGGTGATCCACCGACGGATCGCCAGCGGCCTGTTCGGGCGACATGTATGCCGGCGTGCCGATCGAAGTACCCAGTTGTGTGAGCCCGACCCCTTCCTGTTCGTTCCGCGCGGCCGAGAGGGCCTTGGCGATACCGAAGTCGGTAACGACAGCGGTGCCTCCCGAGAGGAGGACGTTGTCCGGCTTGATGTCACGGTGCACCACGCCACGCTCGTGCGCGTAGGCGAGCGCCCGGGTCACGTCACGAAGCACGTTGGTGACCGTGCCGATCGGCAGGCGGCCCTGCCGTGCGAGACGCGTCCGCAGGGACTCGCCCTCGACGAAGGGCATGGTATAGAAGGGCAGTCCATTGGTGTCGCCCGCCGCCAGAATCGGCACGATATTGGCCTGCTGCAACGAGGCGGCCAGCTGGATTTCGCGTTCGAATCGCTCGGCACTCACGCCGGCGGCCAGTTCCGGCGACAGCACCTTGATGACCACCTTCCGATTCAGCCGCCGTTCGTCTGCCACGAAGACGCGCGACATGCCGCCACCCCCGAGCTCCCGCTCGAGCGTGTAGGCGGTGCCCAGCGTCTGATCGAGCTGTTCGCGGAGGTCCATGCGTATTTGGTCCGTACGCGTGGGATCAGGAGGTTCGTCCCGGCGCCTGCCCTCGGGCAGCTGAGCGGCGCTGGGCGGGCCGGTGGCCGCGACGAAACGGTAGCGGTCCAGCGCGAGCCTGTCTATGGTGTGAGACGCGGTCAGGCACCACAACCAGTCCGACTGACGAGGGCCGGGGACAGCAGGTGAAAGGACAGGACATCATGCGATTGGCGATCGTAGCGGCAGCAGCTCTCGTTCTTCACGATACTGCAGGCGCGCAGGACGTGATCTGGAACCGGACGGTGGAGGCCAGTGCCAATCTTCTATTCGGGGCAGCCACGGGCCGCGTCGCGTCGCTGACGGCAGGCGTAGCCAGAGCGGACAGCGGTCTCGATCTGCGCGCCGAGATGCGGTTCAGCTACGCCGACGCGGAGGACGCCGAGGGCGTCTCGAGCGTGACCGCACGGTCCTCTAAGGTGCTGCTCGGCATCGACCACCATCCGTTCGCGCGGTTCAGCCCGTTCGCCTTCGGAAGCGCCGAGGCGAACCTCCAGCAGCGCATCGCCCACCGATACTCGCTGGGCGGGGGCGCGAAGCTGCGCCTCGTGCCGCCCGGCGACAATGAGGCCAGCATCAGCCTGGCGCTGCTGTGGGAGGAAACAAGGACGCTGCGGCCCGAGCCCGGCGTCGACCCCAGCATCGCTTTGGCGCGCTGGTCCCTGCGATTCCGCGCCAACCGCCGTCTCAATGGAGTCCTCCAGGTGACTCACACCACCCTTTTTCAGCCGGTGGCGGATGAACTCAGCCGCTACACCGCAGAGACGACGACGGGGCTGGCGGTCACGCTCAATGCGTCGCTCGCGCTAACAGTGACGCTGCAGGACCGGTACGACAGCGAAGCGCGTGGCCGGGGAGCGTCAAGCAACCATGACGGGCAACTGCTGTTCGGCGTGCGCGCGAAGTTCTGAGTGACGAGCCGCGCTGGCGCGGGGGCCGGAGGGTGACATGATGTCCAGCGAGATGCAGCATCGTGCGCCGAATTGGACGGCTGATCTTCCACCGGGAGATGGGTGCCAGACGTCCATCGGCACTATGTCGGCCTGTTCGTCGCCGCCGGTTGGCGAAAGGTCGAGGATGGGTCAGGCACCGCGATGGGCATGACCACCTTCGAGATCACCGACAAGAACGGTCAGAGGTGGCACGTCGCCCTGGCGACCAGTGCTCCGCCCGGCACGGAGGAAGTGGACTTGCACCTCACCGTGCGGAAGCCCTGACGGACCCACCTCAGCGCTGGGGCCGGTCCGCGGGCGTCTTCGTTTTGCGGGCCGCGACCAGCCTGTCGAATTCCGCCTGGTCGAGATATGTCACGTCTACCCAGACGTGGGCCATCTCATCCACCGTGCGGTCACCCCATCCCACCCACTGATCCGGATCGGGGTTGTTCGGGTTCGCCGCGGTGTTGTCGTGCCACGCCGTGAAGACCAGCACCGTTCCCTTCGGAAGCAATGGCGCGGCATGGTCGGCGTAGACGTAATTGACGTGCCAGTTCCACTGGAACTTGTCCACCCGGCTGAGCAGTTCCTTGCGACCATCGGGATAGACGGCTTCGACCGACAGCGCCTTGCCGCGCATGTGCATGTGAGGCTGGAAGTTCTCCAGTCGAGCCGGCGCCTGCATGACGTAAAAGTTCTGGGTCATCGCGACCTGGTTCGGCGGGATGTCCAGCTCCGAGCCGCGGGAGACGTCGAACATACGCAGGACGGTGCGGTGCTTCGGCACCACGTCCTTCGGATAGAAGTAGACGCCCAGCTCGACTTCGACGTCCTGCGTTTCCTGGCCGATGGCGTGCATGTGGACTTCCCAGCGGATCCTCGATCCGGGCAGCATGAGCTTTCCGGCGTCGGCAGCGAAGATCTCGCCCACCTTGCCGACGGCCCATTCCATGAACAGTCCCGCGCTGCGCTGCACGCCATGAGCCTCGTGCGCCAGTCCGGTGATTCCTCCCTGCTCGTCCTGCTCCAGGAGCGTCAGGACGTGATGCACGACCTTCTTCGCCTCCGGCCGTGCTGGGCGGATCTCGATGGCGCGCACCCAGCGCGCCTCCGTGAGGCCGGTCTCGGTTACGGGCCGGAACCACTTGTCCTGCGTGCGCGCCGCCAGGGTGTATGGTCTCGACTTGATCACGAGGTCGGGTGGCCCGAACTGATCGGCGAACTGCCAGCGGTTGGGATCGGGGAAGGTGATCGCGGGCGGCAGGTCGGCCGGATTGCCTCGCGGCGTTCCCCCGTCGACCCAATTGACGAGCGTGGCGATCTGCTCGTCGCTCAGGCTCCGGTCATTCCTGAACTCCTGGATGCCGACCGATTTGTCGAGATGCCACGGCGGCATCACGCGAGCAGCGACCCTGGCCTTTATCCGGCGCGCGTACTTGCGGGCATCCTCGTACGTGATCAGCGACATCGGCGCGATCGAGCCGGGCTGGTGGCACTCCTGACATTTCTGCCGGAGGATCGGCGCCACGTGCTTCGTGAACGTGACCGGCTCTTTCGTGGCCACCGGCTGCTGCCCGGCGGCTCCACCCACGACCGCAAGGTTGAGTGCAGTCAAGAGTCCAGCGCCTGTGCGGCGAGCAGCGCTCGACCGTGTCATGAGGACGCTCCTGTCAGACCGTGGATCAATGTCATGGGGTCACGACGACCCTGACGAAACCGTTCGTCCAGCAGCATTGCGCGTGTCCCGCGCCGGCGATGCCCGACGCGTCGTTGGCCCGCACCCGCAGGAGATACTCGCCGGGAGCGGAAAACATCACCTGTGTCGTGGCCATACTGTCGGCCGGCGCAGGGCGCGGCGAAACCGGCGAGAAAGTGACGTCACCAGGCCCCTGATGCTTGAACCAGATCAGAGCCACTGGGACATTGGACCGTCCCCCGCTCGCGACGGAGCCGGATGAGCGCCCGTCATCGATGGCCCGCAGCGCGACTGACAGCGGCTGACCCACCCTGGTCGACATGGGACCAGCCGTCGCCCCGGCGGGCCCCTGGGCGACCACTCCACCGGACGGGAACGTGAGAATCGGCGGCGTGTTGCCCGACCCGGCCTCCCCCGCCAGCGCGTCGATCTCCCAGTCGGGATGCAGGCTGCCCGGAATCGCGAAGGTTTCACCGCGGACCGTGAGGGTCCACGTGACCTTGCCCTTCTCGAAGTTGGCCGGCACCCTGATGGCAAAGACGCCCCAGTGGCGCCGCGTCTCGAAACGCATCGGCTGGCCCTGGTTCACCGGACCGGGCGCGACGAAGTTGTCCGCCCCGATGGGGATTTCCAGCACCTCCGCCGCATTACGATTGTAGTAGCCGAACGAGAGGCTGAAGCTGCCGTCACCATTCCGATACCACCCCTCGAACACCGGGGTCACTGTTTGGCCGGTCTTCGCGGCTGGTGCTGGAGGGAGTTGCGCGGCTGCCGGCGTCAGTGCGCCTGACGACAGGGCAACAGGGAGCAGCAGGCGGGCTACGGCTGTTCGCATGGTCCTCGCGAAGTGCCGGGATGCAGTAAGGGAGCCAGGGAGAAGCGGCGTA
>DASWGU010000055.1:0-22656 GCA_036393555.1 Gemmatimonadaceae bacterium | reverse complement strand
CCGAGCAACTCGGGCCGGCGGCCCTAGCCAGCAGGCCTGAGTCGTGAGTGCTGGATGCTCGACCTGCTTCCTGGTCCTGGAGCTGGTGCTGAGCCAAACCCCAGCGCCAGCACGTGTCACCCGGTTCCAGCACCCAGTACTGAGCACTCAGCGATCTGCCCTGAGAGGTGAGTGGATGCGTCACTGTCTTCCCTTCCCCATCCATCACACGTCCCGAGTTTCAGGACGACTGACGACTGACGACTGACGACTGACGACTAACTAAACCGCCCGCAGCCGCAGGATTCTGGACCACATCCCGGTCCCGGTTCCGGCAGCGACGTCTCGCTCGACCTGGTCATCAGGCCGATCCCGCCGGAAATCACCCGCCGGACGGGAACGCCGGTGTCAGGATGCACCTTCAGCGGCTCGTCCGAGAAGCTCTGTCGCATCTCGAAGCGATCGACTGTCTCGTCAGTCAGGGCCGGGATCGTCTCGTAGAGATAAGTCGGCACGGGAGAATGGAGGAGATGGAGAATGAGGGACCAGTCTGGCGGGGACGGATGGCCGCCCCGGACGTTTTCACGTAACTGACTCGGCACCTGCCGCGCAACGGGGAGCCATGGGCAGGTGACGTGGTCAATCCCCCTCTCGCCGACCTCCTCCTCCCTGCGTGCGGAAGTACTGGTACGCCGCCACCCCCGCCAGCAGCAGGACGCTCCCCAACGCCGACGTCTTTGGCGCAGCCACCCACGCACTGATGACGCCAACCGCGGCCGCCACAACGAAGAGCGCCGGCATCACGGGATAGCCCAGTGCCCGGTACGGCCGCGGCGCATCGGCCATGGTGCGTCGCAACACAATCACGCTCGCCCCTCCCAGGCCGAAGAAAATCCAGTCGGCGAACACCACGCCCGACAGGAGATCGCCCAGGTTGCCGCGGGTGAAGGCCAGCAGGGCGATCGACCATCCCACCATGATCGCGATGGCGACGTGCGGCGTGCCGAAGCGCCGGTGCACCTGCCCGGCCGCCTTCAGGAACATCCCGTCCCTGGCCATGGCGAACGGGATGCGCGAATTGCCAAGCAGTACCACGTTCACGAAGCCGAGGATTGAGAGCATGGCGCCCAGCGTGATCAGCGTCCCGCCGATGTCACCCACCAGCCTGACCGCGGTGTCGGCGGCCACCGCGCCACTCGCGGCCAGTCCGTCACGGCCGAGCACATGGACATAGACGGCGTTCGCACCGAGGTAGATCGCGATCACTATCAGGATGCCGAGGATCAGCGCGCGCGGGATGGTCCAGCCGGGCTCCCTGATCTCGCCGGCCACCATGTTGAGTTGCTGCCAGCCACCAATGGTGAACAGCACCGCGACGAAGGCGCCGGCGAACCCGGCCAGGAAGGAGTCCGGCGGCTGCGGCGCATCCGGCACAGGCAGCGGCAGCCCGACCCGGGTCCAGAGGACCAGCCCCGCCACGATGAGGGCACCTAACGCGACGATCTTGGCGACGGTCAGCACGTTCTGCACCGCGGCACCGGGGCGCACGCCCGCGTAGTTCGTCGCGCCCAGCACCAGGATGGTGAGTACCGCCATGCCGATCGGGCCGCCGATGGGCGCGAGATCGACGTAGCGCGCCACGTACCCGGCAAACCCCATCGCCACCGCGGCGAGCGCGCCCGTCGAGATCAGCAGCAGCGTCATCCAGCCGCAGAGGAACGCCGCAAGCGGGCCGAACGCCTGCCGGATGTAGATGTAGGCGCCTCCCGCGTCCGGCATCATGGCGCCCAGTTCCGCATACGTCAGCGCCCCCGCCAGCGCCACCAGGCCGCCCAACGCCCAGACCGCGAGGATCCATCCGCCGCCGGGAAGCCCGCGCGCCACCTCGGCCGGCGTAAAGAAGATCCCGCTGCCGATGATTCCGCCCACCACCATCAGCGTGCAGGAGACGACACCCAGGTCGCGGCGAAGTCCGGACATTGGCTGTGACGGGTGATAGATAAGGTGAGCTAGCTAGCGCTAGCCGGCCTGAGTCGTGAGTGCTGGATGCTCGACCTGCTTCCTGGTCCTGGAGCTGGAGCTGGTGCGGAGCCAACCCCAGCGCCAGCACCTGTCAGCCAGTTCCAGCACCCAGCTCTGAGCACTCAGCGATCTGCCTGAGAGGTGAGTGGATGCATCGTTCTCTTTCACCTCCCAGTCCATCACGCGCTCCGAGTTTCAGGATGGACGCTGGAGCTAGACTACCAGCATCTCGGCCTGATACTCACCTGGCGTCACGATCAGTTCCCCATCGGCAAAATACGCATTCACTTCGCTGCGCACGCCGATTTCGCCGGCGATGTAGACACCCGGTTCCACCGAGAAGCCCAGGCCGGGGAAGATCAGCCGCTCTTCGCGCGTCTCCAGGTTGTCCAGGTGGGGACCAGATCCGTGCAGATCGTGAGGATCGATCGAATGGCCCGTCCGGTGCGTGAAGTACGCGCCGAAATCGCGTGCCTCTATGACTGCGCGAGCGGCGTCGTCGGCATCCGCACCGCGAACGGGGGTGCGCGCGGCTGCCTTGCCGCGGAGCAGCGTCAACGCCGCGTCGCGGGCGTCGCGCACCGCCTCCCAGATGTTCTGCGCGCGCGGCGTTGGCTCACCCAGGGAGCCCATCCACGTCTGGTCGGCGTACACGCCACCAGGTTCCGTGGCCCACAGGTCCACGAGGAGCAGCCCGCCCGCCGGAATCGGCTGCGGCGCATCGGCCGAGGGCGAGTAGTGCGGATTGGCGGCGTTGGCGCCGGCCGCCACGATCGCCGGATGGTCAAAGAGGAGTCCGGCGTGGGAGAATGCATCCGCGATCCTGGCCTGGACCTCGTGCTCCATGGCCGGTTGGCCCGTCCGCGCCCGCTCTGCCGCGAACCGGAGCGCGTCGAGTGCGACGCCCGCCACGATTTCCGCGGCGCGGCGGTGCGAGGCCAGGTTCTCGGCACTCCACCGCGCATAAAAGCGCGATACCAGGTTGCCTGACGAGACCGGCGTCCCTCCGGCCGCCCGCACCATCTCGATCACTCCCGCGGGAATGCGGTCCAGGTACGGCACCGCATCGCCGGCCGAGTACTCCATCGCCACGCGCCGGCGCGACACGATCGCGGCCACGAATCGTTCCAGCGTTGGCCAGGAGCTGTACACTTCGCGGCGCCACACCTTGGGCCAGGCCTTCCAGACACCCTGCTCAATGGCGTGGGTAATGGCCACGGGCACGCCTTCAACGGGCACCCAGACGAAGAAGCGCCGGGTCACGTGCCCGCCGATGCCGAGCAGTTCACCCGCGATCGGGTTGGCGCCGCGGAAGTCGTAGAACAGCCAGCCGTCGACGCCGGCCTCGCGGAGCGCGGTCTGGTATTCCGACAGCGAATCGGGTGACAGCGGCAATGCGCTCATCAAGCCCTCGTCGGGCGCCACTCCGCGCGCCAGGTGCAGGATCCCTCACCCCGGGTGCAGCACCGGACGTGCTCCACCCCACCCACACTGTTGACCATCAGCCGCAGCATTTCCTTGAGCCCCGCCTCGTAATATGTGCATCCCACCGATCGAGGCGCCGACGCGGAGGTGACGGAGCGGCCTACCTCGAGGTAGATCGACGAGCCCACCCGCGAAACACGGCCGTTGAAGAAGCGATCCGCCATGCGGCGAGTATGCCGCAAGGCGATGGGCCGGGTCAACACGGCCGGCAGCACCAGAAGCAGGCGACGCGTAATGGGCGAGATGGTCTGGTACGCCTCCCGCGCCAGATAGCGGCCCGCGGCGCGGAAAACCGCCTCCGCATCGGGGCGGCGTCCAATCAGGACGGCCAGCGCCACCGCTTCGTCGTGCGACATGCGCTGGCGGCGCTTGACGGCATCCGTGAAGCGCCTGATCTGCCGGTAGACGGTTTCGCTAAGCCCGAGCCGCTTGTTCCGGAGGTCGCTAACCAGTTCCGCCTCGAAGTCCTCCAGGGGCGAATCCACGAACCGAACGGCTTCAAGGAACGAAAGCGGGAGGAGCGCGTCGACCGTCGCTGACATGGGGGAGTGGGAGTCGTCGCGAACGCTAACCGGCGCAGGCAGGTGGTTCAAGGAACATGCCAGCCTGGTAACGCCGAGCGTTTCCATGGTGGTCCGCAGAACCGCACGGATTCCCTCTCACCGCTCCCCGCCCCGCTCTCATCTTTGTCGGCATGGCAATCGCGCTGCTGTCAGCCACCCTGCTCGCCCTGGCCGCGCGGCGACTCGGGTTACTGACCAACAGTGGCGTTGTCGCCGCCGCGATGGTCGGCGCCGCAGCGGTACATGCCGGCGTCGATTGGGTAGTGCTCCTGCTCGTCTTTTTCGCTTCGTCGAACCTGCTGTCACACTGGAGAAGCGCCGAGCGCGACGCGCGGACCGCGGGTTTCGTCGGCAAGGGAGCCCGCCGTGACGCGCGGCAGGTGATCGCCAATGGCGGTGTGTTCGGGCTGGCGGCCCTGGCCTCGACGTGGGGCGATGCCGTCGTCTGGTCCGCGGTCGGTGCCGGCGCGATTGCGGCCGCCACGGCTGACACATGGAGTACGGAAGTGGGTACGGTGTCGGGTCAGACGCCGA
This sequence comes from Gemmatimonadaceae bacterium, assembly GCA_036393555.1. GTDB lineage: Bacteria > Gemmatimonadota > Gemmatimonadetes > Gemmatimonadales > Gemmatimonadaceae > JABWBJ01. The sequence goes on along the minus strand of DASWGU010000055.1, from coordinate 18,073 downwards.
GGCTCGTGCTCAGCGGGCGTGCCGTGCCGGCGGGAACCTCCGGCGCCATCACGCCAGCCGGGACGGCAGCGGCCGTGTGCGGCGCGGTCCTTGCGGCATTTCTGGCGCAGTGCCTGGATTGGGGAGTGCCCGTCCTCTCCACCGCTGCTGGTGGACTGGGCGGTTCGCTGGCTGACTCCATCCTCGGCGCGGCAATACAGGAGCGCCGCTGGTGCGATGCGTGTAGCGCCCTGACCGAACAACGTGTGCATCGCTGCGGAGCGGCGACACGACACCGCGGCGGAATTCGTGGACTGGACAACGACATGGTCAACCTGTTGAGCACAATCGCCGGGGCCGCGATCACCTGGTGGCTGGTATGAGACGGTCCCTCGGCGGCGCGCAGTCCCTGGCGGCCCGGGGTGCGTTGCTCGTCCTGATGCTCGCCTGCAGCGGCGATCCGTTCACGCCGCCCGGGAGCCCCGGCCCCCTGGGAACGCACGGCGGCGGTACCGCGTCGAGCGGTCTGGCTGGGACGTGGCGGCGCCAGCTGGTCTTCATCGACGAGTTCGGATACGTCCACTCCTCCGAGACGACATGGACGTTCGCGACGAGTGGAGACGCGTTCCGCACCATCGTGACCACGAACTTCACGCTGGGGGCGGCGGACACGACTTTCACGCTGGCCCGATGGCGCCTGGACGGGACCCGCGTCATCATCGACTTCGTATCGCCCAGTCCGGGAACCATTACCCTGGACGTGCGAATCGAGGGGACGACGCTCTTCCTGGCGGGACAGGCATACGAGCGGTCCGGATGACACGCGATGCCTGACGACGCGGAAGTCATCGTGGTCGGTGGCGGTCCCGCGGGCGCAACGGCAGCGTTCTTCCTGGCACGCGCCGGATGCGACGTTCTGGTCGTCGACCGCGCGTTCTTCCCACGCGACAAGCCCTGCTCCGAGTACCTGAGTCCCCAGGCGTCCCGTCTCCTGGCCGAGATGGGCGCGCTGGATGAGATCGAGAACGGCGACTCCGCGCGACTCACTGGAATGCGCGTCACCGCTCCGGATGGGCGTGCGTTCGCGGGATCGTTCGCCGCGGTGTCGGGGTTCCGGCCGTGGCTGGATCACGGCGTGGCCCTGCGACGGACGCGCCTTGACGCCCTGCTGTTGTCGAAGGCCACGGCCGCTGGTGCTCGCCTCACCGAGGGGCTCGCTGTGCGAGACCTGGAGCATGGCGCCGGTGGAAGGATTACGGGCGTGGTGGCTCACGATGGCAGGGGACCACGAGTGCTGCGTTCGCGACTCCTGATTGGCGCCGACGGACTTCGCTCCGTGGTGGCGCGCCGGGCCGGCCTGGGCGCGCACGGACGCTGGCCGCGTCGTCTGGCGCTGGTGACGCACTACCGCGACGTCCGGCTCGACGCCGACGTGGGCGACATGCACGTGCTGCCCGACGGGTACGCGGGGTTCGCCCCCGTCGGAGCCGGGCTGACCAACGTGGCGCTCGTGGTGCCCGCTCGCCGGAGCGTGGAGTTCCACGGCAATACCACCGGGTTCATGGCGGCGGAACTCGGCCGGCATCCCAGGCTGGCCTCGCGGCTCGTGCATGCCGAACGGGTCAGCGCCGTTCGCGCGGTGGGGCCGTTCAATTGGCGAGCCCGGCAAGCCTGGCGTCCGGGCCTCGCGCTGGTCGGGGACGCAGCCGACTTCTTCGATCCGTTCACCGGCGAGGGAATCTACGCGGCCATGCGGGGTGCTGAACTGCTGTGCGGCTATGCGTTCGAGGCGGCGCGCGCCCGGTCGTCCCGCTCGGCAGACATCGCGCTCGACGCCTACGACCGCTGCCGGAGGCGGGAGTTCACGGGGAAGTGGAACGTCGAACGGATCATCGCGGCGGCGGTCGCGTCGCGGTCCGTGATGAACCTCGCGGCGCGAGCATTGAGTGCCCGGCCCGCACTGGCGGATACGCTCGTCGGTGTCACCGGCGACTTCGTTCCGGCAAACGAAGTGCTCCGTATGCGGTACATTCTCCAACTTGTTGCTGCCGCGTGGACCGGTGGAGCCGTCCGGCAGGATCCTCCACTTTCTCCCCGTTTCCAGCTTCCCGACTGAACGAGCCACCTCCCATCTCGTCGCATCAAGGCAGCTACACGCCGTCCCCGGTCCCCTCCCCACACCGTGGCTCTCGACCCTGACACCTTCCGCGCCGTGCTGGGACGCTTCGCATCGGGCGTGACGATCGTGACCACGCGAGTCGGGTCCGCCGACTTCGGCATGACGGTGAGTTCGTTCTGCTCGCTCAGCCTCGACCCTCCGCTGGTCGTGGCGTGCATCGACAAGACGGCTGAAATGCACGACCTGCTCACAGCGGACCGGCGCATCGTGGTGAACATTCTGTCCGCCAGCCAGGAAGCGCTGTCCCGTCGTTTTTCGGAGGAGCTCGGCGCGCGACGGTTCGACGGCGTCGGGTTCACGCGAGACAGGAATGGGACCGTGCTGCTGGACGACGTCCTCGCGTGGCTCGATTGCCGTGTTGCACAGCAGCACGACGGGGGCGATCACACGCTGGTGGTGGCCGCGGTCGACGGCGCCACCACGCGTGATGTGCGACCGCTGCTCTATTACAGGGGAGGTTACGCCGAGTTGGAGCGCTGACCTTGTCGGGGTGGCTGACGCCGGCCCGCAGACGCGGTGTGGAGTTCCTGGACCTCAGCGATGACCCCGAGCTGCAGCGGCGGTCGCACCGCGACATCGCCCTCGCCAACAACCTGTTCGGCGGCACCCGGGCCGTGTTCGCCGAACTCGCGCCCTTGCTTGCCGGATCCCGGGGAGAGGCTACGCTGCTTGACGTCGGCACCGGAACGGGTGACATCCCCGAGCGGCTGGTTCGGCTGGCCGAGCGGTCCGGTGTCACGCTGCGCGTGTTCGGGCTGGATGGTCGGATTGAGCTGGTGCGAGCGACCCGCGAGGGGCCGGCGGAGGCGATCTGCGGCGACGCCCTCTCGCTGCCGTTCCAGTCGGGCGCCTTCGATTTTGTCCTGGCATCGCAGGTGATGCATCACTTCGCGAAGGATGACGGCATCAGGCTGCTGCGGGAGCTGCATCGAGTGGCGAAGCGACGCGTCATCATTGCCGACCTGCGCCGCAGTTGGGTCGCCGTGGCGGGTCTCTGGCTGATATCTTTTCCACTGGGTTTTCATCCGGTCAGCCGCCATGATGGTGTGCTTTCCATCCTGCGCGGGTTCGACGGGCCGGAGCTTGGCGCGATGATTCACGAGGCGGTCGGTGTGGTACCGCGGGTTCGCCACCGATTCGGGTGGCGTGTGACGGCGAGTTGGGGACCGAACTCATGATGACGACTGGCAACATCGGACAGCCATTCATCCCGCGCCCGTGACCCAGCCTCCGTTCCAGCTTGGAGCGATGCCGGAGGGACGGGCGATGGAAACCGTGGACGAAGCCACGGTCGACGCCCCGATCGAGGTCATGTTCCGGCTCGTGCGTGAGGTCGAGTTGTGGCCGGGCTGGCTCACCCACTACCGGTACGTCCGCTTCCGGACGCGTGCGGCCGATGGCGGCGGAGAGGTGGAGATGTCCGCCAACCGCCCGTTCGGGATTCTGAACTGGCCGACGTGGTGGCTCTCGGAGATGTCGGTTGACGACCGCGCGCACGTGGTCCGGTTCCGGCACATCGGCGGTGTCACGCGGGGGATGGACGTGGAATGGCGGCTGGAGTCGATCGATGGGGCAACGCGCGTTCGTCTGCTCCACGTCTGGGATGGCCCACCGTGGCCGGTGATCGGTGTATTCGCTGCGATCGAGGTGATCGGCCCGGTGTTCATCCACGGCATCGCCAGCCGGACTCTCGCCGGCCTGGCGCGCGAGGCTGAGGCACGGGGTCGAGGAGGGGCGAGTGCCTCCGCCGGCGGTCGGTCCCGGCTGCAGGGCGTGACGTCCTGATGATCGGCGCCATCGCTTGCGCAGCATGGGACCCGGCCACCGGGTGGACCGATCGGGCCGCGGCGCAGCCCTCATCGCCTCCATCCCCATGAGGCGCGTTGTCGTCACGGGCATCGGCGCCATAACGCCGATCGGGCTGGGCCGGGAGGGGCTCTGGAGCGGCCTGCGGGCGGAGCGGTCGGCGGTGGGACCGGTGACGCGGTTCGATCCGTCGATCTTTCGCTCGCAGGTGGCGGCTGAAGTGAACCAGTTCGTGCCGGGGGATCACCTGGACCAGCGTCGGGCGAAGCGTCTGGACCGGTTCGCCCAGTTCGCGGTGGCGGCCTCGCGGATGGCCATCGACGACGCCGGCCTGGTGCTGGAGCGGGAGGATCGGGAGCGCGTCGGGACGATGATGGGATCGGCGTTAGGCGGTGTGGCCTACGCGGAAGAGCAGATGGTCCGCTTTCTGACGGACGGTTTGCGGGGGGTGGACGCCACCCTGGCGGTCGCGGTGTTCGGCGGGGCGGCGTCCTGCAACGTGGCCATCGAGTTCGGCGTGCAGGGACCCAATTCGACCAACGCCATGAGCTGCGCGTCGGGGACCATCGCCGTGGGCGACGGCTTCCGGCTGGTGCGCGACGGCTACGCCGACGTCATGCTCTGCGGCGGGGCGGAGGCGCCGCTCTCCACGCTCTGCTTCGGAGCCTTCGCACTGATCCGGGCCATGTCGACGCGGAACGACGATCCGGGATCGGCGTCTCGGCCGTTCGACCGCGACCGGGACGGATTCGTGATGGGTGAGGGCTCCGCCGTGCTGGTGCTGGAAGAGCGGGGACGCGCCCTGGCCCGCGGCGCGCCGGTGTACGCCGAGGTCCTCGGATACGGCGTGACCAACGACGGGCATCACATGACGGCACCCCGTCCCGACGGCAGTCAGGCGGCGCGGGCCATGCGGCTGGCGCTGGCGGACGCCCGGCTGTCGCCCGGCGAGGTGGACTACGTCAACGCCCACGGCAGCTCGACGCCCCTCAACGATCCCACCGAGACGATGGCGATCCGGCAGGTGCTCGGCGACCACGCGTACCGCATCCCCGTAAGCGGCACCAAGGGTTACTATGGTCACGCGTTAGGCGCGTCCGGCGCGATCGAGGCCGCCATCTGCGCGCTGGCCCTCCAGCGCGGCTGGTTGCCGCCGACGGTGAACCTGTCGGTGGCGGACCCGGCGTGTGATCTGGATTATGTCGCGGGCACGGGCCGCGCCGCCGCGGTGAAGACGGTCATGTCCAACTCCTTCGGGTTCGGGGGCATCAACGCGTCGCTGGTCATGCGTCAGGCCTGACGGCACAACTGCCGGTGGGGGGGCGGCACGCCTTGTCGCGATCCAACCGCCGGTCTAAGTTTGCCGCGGTCTCGGGCACCCACTTCTCACGCCACCCCACCTCCCGTGCAACGCCATTTCATCGCGGAGTTCGTCGGACTCTTCGCGTTCGTCTTCGTCGGCGGCGGCGCGATCATGATGGTGCAGCAGACCGGAGGCGAGTCGGGGCTCCTCACCATCGCGCTCGCCCACGGCCTGATCCTCGCGCTCATGGTGTCGGCGACCATGAACGTGTCGGGTGGCCACCTCAACCCCGCGGTCACCCTGGGTCTTCTGGTGGCGCGGCGCATCGCGCCCGTCATGGCAGGAGTGCACCTCGTCGCGCAGTTCACCGGCGCCATGCTGGGCGCGCTGGCCCTCAAGTGGACCATGCCGAGCGCGTTGTTCATGGCCGCGCGCGGCGGCGGGCAGGCGGTGGCGCTCGACGTCACCATGGGACAGGCGATCGGGCTGGAAGCGCTGGCGACGTTCTTCCTGATGTTCGTGATCTACGGGACGGCCGTGCACAGCGAGGCGCCCAGGCTGGGCGGCTTTGCGATTGGTCTCACCATCGCGGCTGACATACTGGCGATCGGACCACTCACCGGCGGATCCATGAACCCGGCGCGATCATTCGGTCCCGCGTTCGCCTCGGGAATCTGGGAAGCCCAGATAGTCTTCTTCATCGGCCCGATCGTGGGCGCGCTGGTCGCCGCTCTGCTGTGGGAGTTCGGAATACTCAGGACAAAAGCCAACGGATCGGGGTAACGCGAACGCCTTGGAGCGCGCTACCTGTTACACGTTACCCGCTAGGTAGTCAAGCCAGCCGGCCTGAGTCGTGAGTGCTGGATGCTCGACCTGCTTCCTGGTCCTGGAGCTGGCGCTGAGCCAACCCCCCAGGCGCCAGCACGTGTCACCCAGTTCTGGAACCCGGTACTGAGCGCTCAGCGATCTGGCCACGCGCGGTGATCACTCGCGTCGCTCCGATGGCGGCAGGTCGCCGGGTTCGCGGGGGAGGGGGAGGAAGGCCTGCTGCTGATCGGTCAACCGCTCGATCTGCTGGGCCATCGCGTCGATCGCCTCCTCGATGCGGTAGAGGCGAGCCTCGACCATATCCTGGTCGATCGACCGACCACGCTGCTTCTCGACCTGCTGGGCGAACTGGCGAGAGGCGGACGCCGTCACCCAGACGGCGACAATCGCCAGGATCGCGATCATCAGGAAGGCCATGCCAACCTCAGGTGCTGTGCGTTTCGCGTTCCGAAAGGAGGCGACTGGTAAGGCGTTGCCCTTCCGACACGCGTTCCACCTCGCCGGCCATCGCGTCGATCGCTTCCTCGATCCGCTGGAGGCGGCGCTCCATGCTGGCGGTCGCGTCATCCGGGAGCTCGCGCCGGCGGCGCTCCCGTACCATGCGGACCACGGCCTGCGCCACCATGGACACCATGATGGTGAAGCCAATGATCCCGACGACGATGATCTTCGTGAGGTTCTCGTCCATCATCATGCTCCGGTCTGCTGATTCGGCCCCTGCAATCTACGCCCGATTCCCCTCGCCTGTTTCCACCCCCGAACCTGCTCCCTGCGATCCGGGACCGACCCGACGCTCTGCCCTCCGACCTGCGGACTCCGGCAGGTTGCAGATCAGCCAGCCCGCTCGCAGCTTCCGATTCACTTGCAGGACCGCCCTCGCCCAGTCCCGCTCATGTCAGACATCGAAGTCCTTCTCCAGGAAAACCGCAGCTTCCCACCTCCGCCACATTTCCAGGAACAGGCGCATGTGCGGGACTGGTCGCTGCACCAGCGGGCGGATGCGGACTACCAGTCGTGGTGGGCAGAGCAGGCCGGTACCCTGAAGTGGATCCGCCCATGGGACACGGTTCTGAACTGGGAACCACCCCGGGCGCAGTGGTTCGTTGGCGGACAGATCAACGTGGCGCAGAACTGTCTGGATCGGCACATCGATTCGGCGCGGCGCAACAAGGCGGCGCTGATCTGGGAGGGGGAGCCCGGCGATCGGCGCACGCTCACCTACTGGGATCTGTACTGCGAGGTCCGGAAGTTCGCGAACGTCCTGAAGCAGCTCGGCGTCGGCAAGGGCGATCGTGTCGGCATTTATCTCCCGATGGTGCCGGAAGCGGCTATCGCCATGCTGGCGTGCGCCCGGATCGGCGCGGTGCACTCGGTGGTGTTCGGCGGATTCTCTCCCGAGTCGTTGCGCGACCGGATGAACGATGCGCAGGCCAGGGTGGTGATCACCGCTGACGGCGGGTATCGGCGCGGACAGGTCGTTCCCCTGAAACGCAATACCGACAAGGCGCTCGAGGACGTGCCGTCGGTGCAGCACGTCGTGGTGGTACAGCGTCGTCCCGGTGGAATGGGCGACGAGTCGTTCGCCGACATGCAGGAGGGCCGCGACCACTGGTGGCACCGACTGATGCAGCACGCGCCCATGGAGTGCGAACCCGAGCCCATGGACGCCGAGGACGTTCTGTTCATCCTCTACACGTCAGGGACGACCGGGAAGCCCAAGGGGATCGTCCACACCACGGGCGGCTACCTGACGGGCGTCACGGCCACGATGCATCTGGTCTTCGATCTGCGCGAGTCCGATGTCTTCTGGTGCACGGCGGACATCGGCTGGATCACGGGGCATTCGTACGTCGTCTATGGTCCGCTGGCCAACGGGGCCACCTGCCTGATGTACGAGGGCGCGCCGGACTGGCCGGAACGGAATCGCTTCTGGGCGATCTGCGAACGCCACGGGGTGACGGTGTTCTACACCGCGCCGACGGCCATCCGCGCGTTCATGAAATGGGGCGACGACTACCCCGCGGCGCACGACCTGTCGCGCCTGCGTCTGCTCGGGACCGTGGGTGAGCCCATCAATCCCGAGGCGTGGATCTGGTATCACGAGCACATCGGCAAACGGCGCTGCCCCATCGTGGACACGTGGTGGCAGACGGAGACCGGCGCGATCGTGATCTCGCCGCTGCCCGGCGTCACAGCCACCAAGCCAGGCAGCGCGACGCGGCCACTGCCGGGCTACAGCGCCGCCGTGCTCGACGCGAATGCCCGCGACATTCCCGTGGGGGGCGGCTTGCTGGCACTGACCCGGCCCTGGCCCGCCATGCTGCGGACGATCTGGGGCGATGACGAGCGCTACGTCGAGACCTACTTCTCCAAGTGGGCCGGGCGGCCGGACCTCTATTTCCCGGGTGACGGCGCCAAGCTGGACGACGACGGCTACTTCTGGATTCTGGGCCGCGTGGACGATGTGTTGAACGTGGCCGGCCACCGCATCGGCACCATGGAAGTGGAGTCGGCGCTGGTGGAGCATTTTGCCGTGGCAGAGGCCGCGGTGGTGGGGAAGGCACACGAGCTCAAGGGTCAGGCGATCGCGGCGTTCGTCACGCTCCGCCTGGGACGCCAGCCCTCCCCTGCCCTGCGCGACGAGTTGCGCGAGTTCGTGGCCCAGAAGATTGGCGCCCTGGCCCGACCCGACGACATCCTCTTCTCCGCCGATCTGCCGAAAACGCGGTCCGGTAAGATCATGCGCCGCCTCCTGCGGGACATCGCCGAGGGGCGCGCGTTAGGCGATACGACCACGCTGGCCGATCCGGCCGTGGTGTCCTCGCTGAAGGAGCAGTACGAAGAAAGAGAGAGCTGAGGGCAGAGGGCAGAGGAGCCGCAGGCCTGGCGACGGATGGCACCGTGACCTGCGATCTGCCGACCTGAGACCCGTGATCTGTGACGCGTGATCTCAGACCTGGGCGGTCGGTCTGTCCCGCCACTCCAGCACGCAAACGGCAAAGATTGCGGCGACCAGAATGGCGCTGATCAGACACCACATGCAGATCGCGTGGATCACGAACAGTTCCAGGTAGGTGAGCCACGTCGAGAAGACGACGCCCCATGCCGTCAGTCCCAGCAGAACGTGACTGACCCACGTTGCGTCGGCGAATCGCCGGGTGGTACCCAGAAACGCCACCAGGAACACCGTGAGGTAGAATCCGACGCCCCAGGCGGCAACGGGCAGACCGAGGAACCTCGCCCACCGGCTCAGATTAACGGTCTCGCACTCGCCGATGCTGCACGAGAGAGCGCCGATCATCCCGAGCTTGTACAGGGTCAGGTACGCCGCCAGGAAGACCCCGACCAGAGCCAGGGCCGAGACGACCATACGCTTGTTCATCGCGAGACCCTGCGGAGGGCGCTCAGGGACCTTTCTTCGAGCCTGCCGGCACGGCCTGCTTCAATGCGCTGTCACCCGAAGGCAGCGGCTGGACCAGCCACGCTCTGGCCATGGCGGAGTCCACGTACGCGTTGAGCTGGTCGAATCCCAGGGCACCGCGGATGACCTTGTCGCCGATGACGAAAGTCGGCGTCGACGACACCATCCACTTGTCCCCCTCTTTCTGGTTCGCGGCGATGTTCAGCTTGTACTTCTGCGAGTCGTAGCAGTCGTTCCACTGCGACTCGTCCACCGCGATTCCCCGGGCCAGGCGGATGAACACCGCTTTGGGCCGGTTCGTGACCGTTCCGTTCCACTGATCCTGCGTCGCGAAGATGCTGTCGTGCATCTCCCAGAACTTCCCCTGCTCGTTGGCGCACGCCGCCGCAAACGACGCGTCCCACGAATTGGGATGCATGGGCAGCGGATAGTCCAGGAACCGGAAGCTGACCTGCCCGGTCTCGACGAGCCGTTTGCGCATGTCCGGCTCGGTCAGGGTAGCGAAGGAGCCGCACGCGGGACACTCGAAATCGGCGAATTCCAGCACCTGGACCGGCGCGGCAGCGTCGCCCATCAGGTAACCCGTCCCTTCGGGAAGCGGGATGTTGGGATCGATGGTGATGACGCCTGACGACGTCGGCCGGGTCGCCTGTCGGACAATGAGACCGGCCGCCACGGCCGCAATGACTCCGAGGAGGATGTAGAACGGCGTCTTGCTGCCGCCGCGAACGTCCACCCGCCTGGCGGGCGCGCCGCCTTTCCGGGAGCCTTTTACCTGTTCTCCGGATCGTCCTCGTCCGGCAGCCACTCGGTCCTTTGCCATTCGCTCGTCTCGCTCTCCGTTGATTCCGCCACGATCCGCCGATGCTCGGCGATTTCAGGCGTGTCGAAGGTAACGCGTACCTCGTATGTGAACAGCTCGCTGCGGAGGTCACCGATGATACGCAACAACTCGGCCGGATCGGCCAACAACCGGCCCTCCCGGTCCAGCTCGAGGATCCGGACCGCCAGGTGCCGCAGCAGGTCCTCGAGATGGCGAGCGCGATCCTCGCCGTACGTCTCGTCATTCATGGACGGAGCAAGTTACCGGGTGTGGATGGCCGCCGTCCAGCGCGAGGCGTTCGCGGCGGCGAGGCCGCAAACGCCCACGGGCACGTGACATATCGAAGGGCATGCCGTCCGGCGCAGGCGTGAACCGCTCCTGCAGGGCGCGCCTTGTGAGCCAGCGAGATGACTTCCAGCGCCGCGCCGAACCGCATTCGAATTCTCTTACTTCACGATGCAACGGAATCCCGTAACGAAATCCCCGTGCCCCGCGTAGCTTACCTGAGTTAGCCGGCCTGAGTCGTGTGTGCTGGATGCTCGACCTGCTTCCTGGTCCTGGAGCTGGTGCTGAGCCAAACCCCAGCGCCAGCCCGTGTCACCCAGTTCCAGTACCCGATTCTGACCACTCAGCGATCTGGCCAAAGAGTGGTGAGTGGATGGGTCACTCTCTTTCCCTCCCCATCCATCACGCGCTCCCAGTCTCAGGCTGGACACTAGCTACACTGTTGTCGTGTCAGGGCTTATCTTCAAGGGCGTCACTCATCACACCATCCAAGGATTAATGGCGAAGCGACAGGTACGACATCGTGAGGTCACCCTTCCGACTCCGTTCGAGGAAGCGCGTGACGAGATGTTTCAGCACATCATGCAATGCGGGGTCATCGGCTGCTCACCGGAAGACCAGGCCGAGTGGTTCGAGGACACGATGCGATATCTCGCGAGTCGATTCAGCGAGTTGAGCGAAAAGGAGCTGCGGCAGATCCGGGTACTTGGCGAGCGGTTCGTCCAGCCACCCAAGGCCGCACCGGCGCAGGTAGCTACGGTTTAGGGATCCGGGACCGCCTCTCGAGGCGGTCCTCTTTTTTCGCCTATCGACGATCGGGATTCGCGGCACGCAGCACGGCCGTCATCCGGAACCCACCGCCCAGGGCGGCCTCGATTGCCCAGCCGGTCCCTCCGTGGGCGGGTAGCTCGAGACCGATGCCGACAACCAGTCGGGGTTGCCACTGCGCGAAGGCGTCCCATGTCGCCGCAATCCCCCCGATTCCGTACGCCCCGGCACCGGCCTGCCGCCATGGGTCCAGATGGAATCGAGCTTGCCCTTCGACACGGGCGCTCCCACCCTGTCGACCCTCGTTCCATGCCAGGCCAGCCGCAGCAATCATCGCGCTTCGGAAGTACGTGCCGGTCGTGAATTGCACCCCCCCGCCGATCTGTGCCACCGTCGTGGGTCCGGCCGTGACCTCGGCGCGGACCTCGAACGTGGTGCGGGCGGGCGGCACGACCTGTGCGCCCGCGACCCGCGCCAGCACCACCGCGAGGAGGCCGCAGACCAGGACGCTCGCCGGCCGGCGGGTCGGCGGGCGGCGACATTTGTCGAATCGCATGGCCCGCCGAAGGTACCCCCGCGGCACGCGCAGTGGCAGCGGCCACCCGGGCGGCCTCGCGACCCCTGCAGTGCGCCGCCTATTTTCCGCCGTGGCCACTTTTCAGGATCGATCGGGCATCGTTCATATCACGGCCGATTTCATCGGAACGTCTGCGCTGCAACTGGCCGATCAGTCGCTGATCAGTGGCATTCTGGTCTCCGCGGCAGGAGCGGCCGGCATGAAGGCGTCGGGCGCGCCGATAGTGATCACCCATCCCGATGGCGGCCTCAGTGTCATCCTGCCGCTCGACGGATGTCACATGTCGGTGCACACCATGCCGTCGCGGGAGCTGGCGATCCTGGACGTGATCGCACTCGCGCCGCACGATCCCCAGCGCGCGCTGGACGTCGTGACCCGGCGGCTCACGGCGAAGACCGTTCGGGCGGAACGTCGCATCAGGGGAACGTGAACAGTGACAGTGACAGAGACATTTCGCGGATTCAGGCCGGAGGCCCTGTCGTTCCTGCGACGCCTGAAACGCAACAACCAGCGCGAGTGGTTCCAGGCGCACCGCGATGCCTACGATAACGACCTGATGGCACCGCTCCGGCTCCTCGTCGAGGAGATGGACGTCCGGTTCGCGAAGTTCGCCCCGGAGATCGCCGGGGACCCGAAGCGCTCGGTGTTCCGCATCTATCGTGACGTTCGCTTCTCCCGGGACAAGTCTCCGTACAAGACCAACGCGGGCCTCTGGTTCCAGCACCGGAACGCCAGTCACGGCGTGGGCACGGAGACGCATGGCGCCGGAGCGGGCTTCTATTTCCATCTGGAGCCCCACGGCTCGTTCGTCGCGGGTGGCATCTGGATGCCCCCGCGCAGCACGCTCAACCAGATCCGCGATGCCATCGCCGCCAGGCCGGCCGACTTCGCGCGGGCGATCAGCGGGACCGCGTTCAAACGGCGCTTCGGGGACCTGAGCGAGGACGCGATGCTGAAACGACTCCCGCGCGGCTTCCGCCCCGGGCACGCCGCCGAACGCTGGCTCCGCTACCAGTCCTTTACGGTCTCCGCGCCGCTGACCGATCCGCAGGTAACCGACTCACGCCTGCCGGATCGAATGGCCAGGGACTACCAGTCGATGCTGCCGCTGGTGCGGTGGCTCAACCGCTCACTGGGTTACATGCCCGCGGCGAAGCGGTAGACAACGGTCACGGGTCAGCTCGCTCGTGACCAGCGCGGTGCCGCGTCGCAAATCGTCTATCACGCTGTCCCGCGGACGACGCCCTCGACCCGCCGGGCCGGATCGAATGCCGCCGCGGCATAGGCCTGAATGGAGCGGGCGGTTACCGCGTTGATCCGCGATTCGACTTCGTCCAGTTCCTCCAACCCCTCGCCTAACAGCCACGCGTTGACGATCTCACCCAGCACAACGGCGCTGCTCTGGCGCGCGATGGCCCGGGTGCCGACGGCGTACCGTGCGGCCCTCATCAACTCGTCCGCGGTGACGGGCTCTGTCCGGAGGCGCTCGCATTCCCGCAACAGGGTGTCGCGCGCTTCGGCCTCGCGGTCCGGGGCGGTCGCGATATAGGCGACGAACATGCCCGCGCTCGCCCGTTCCATGGCGAATGCGTGCACGGTGTACGCCAGGCTGCGTTTCTCGCGCAACTCCTCGAAGAAGCGACCACCCAACCCGCTGGCGACGCCGCAGAGGAGCTCAACGTCGTAACGGGCCGGGTCGGACCGGTGCGGCGCCGGAAACGCGATTGCCATCGCCGACTGGGCCTTTTCCCGGGACTCGGCCCGCACAGCCAGGGCAGCCGGCCATGCCGGCGCCGCCTGGCGCGCCCGAAGGGTTGGCTGGATCGACGTGAACCCGTCGGCCAGCGCCTGTGCCAGGGCACCCTCGTCCACGTCTCCGACCGCCGCGAGGACCGCGCCTGACGAGAGCACGTTGTCCCGGTGCCAGGCGCGGACCTGCACGGGCGTAACGGCGCGAAGCGAGTCCTCCGTTCCCAGCAGCGCGCGGCCGTAGGGATGCGACCCATAGGCCGCGGCGGAGGCGAGACGCACCGGATAGCGGAACATGTCGTCCCGGAGCTGCGCGAGCTGCGACAGGGCAATGCTCTGCTCCGTCGCGATCGCCCCGTCGGGGAAACGGGGGTGCTGCACCACGTCCTGAAGGAGGGCGATCGCTTCAAGGTATCGCGGGGTCGGAACGGACAGTGTCCACCCGGTGCCATCCGCCGAAACACCGGTGCCGATGCTCCCGCCCAGCAGCTCGGAGTCGAGAGCGATCGCCTCCGCATTCCGCGTCGCGGTGCCCTTAACCGATGCCCTTACCATGATCGTGCCGATCCCGGCCGTCGTGTCCGGCTCCGCCGCCGCACCCCCCGACGTAAACAGCCCCAGGTGCACCACGGGCGCTCCCGGCCGCCGCCTGACGAGAATGGGGAGACCCGAGCCGGCGCGAAATACCGCGACATCGCCCACGTGACGCTCGAGTTGCGCCTGCCTGGTCGGCCGGGACCGCCCGGTTCCTGCCGCCCCGCCAACAGGCGGGGTGTACGCAGCGATCACCGGCCGCTGCTCGCTGATGGCCGCTCCAGCCAGTCCGTCCAGCCGCGCGCGGGTTTCCGGCGCCGTCCCTCCGAACACCATGGAGGACGCCGGGCGATAGACCAGCACGGAGGCCTGCCCGGGATCGAGATGCCGGGTCACGGCCGCGCGCACCGCCTGCGGTGTCAGCGACATGAAGCTGTCGAAATACGCCAGAGCCAGCTTCCAGTCGCCCAGCCCCTCCCAGTCGGCCAGCACATCAGCCTGTCCTTCCATGGTCTCCTGCCGGCGAAGCCACCGTGCCTCGAAGAGCCGCTGGGCCCGCATGACCTCGAAGCCGGTCACGTCCGTCTCGCGCAGGGACTGCAGAGTGGCCCACACGCCGCCGGCTGCCTCCGCGGCACGGACCGCATCGCCCTCCGTCCTGATGACGAACACTCCGGCGTCCCGTGGCGTGTAGTTCATGGCGCCGACGTGCGACGCCAGCTGGCGCTCGCGGATGGTCTGATAGAGTCGTGAGCCCCGGCCGTCGCCCAGGATCGCCGCGGCGAGATCCAGAGCCGGGGTATCGTCGTGCAGGGGACCGGGCGTACGCCACCCCAGCGCGACCTGCGCCTGCTCCACATCCCCGCCAAATTCACGGAACCGGAAGCCGGGAGGTCCGATCTCCGCTTCACCGGGAACGCGGATGACGCGCTCGTCGGGCAGCCGGCCGTAACGTCGCTGCACCTCGGCCAGCGTCTCGTCAGCTTCCACGTCGCCCACGATCGCCAGGATGGTGTTGCACGGACGATAGAAGTTCCGGTAGAACGCCACGATCCGGTCGCGGGTGAGGGCACGGAGTCCGGCCTCCTCACCGATGCGCCACCGCCGGAAACGATGCCGGTCATGCAGGAGGGCATACAGGGACTCGGTCGCCATCGCCGATGGCGTATCCAGCTTGCGCCTGGCTTCCTGGACGATCACCTCGAGCTCGCGCGCCAGTTCCTCAGCCTCGATCAGCGAGTTGGCGAAGGCATCCGCCTGGACCTCCAGGCCGCGTGCGAAGCGGGACGCGGGCAGGACGACCTCGTAGCTCGTCGCGTCGTAGATCGTGTGGGCGTTCAGGTACCCACCGCTCGCCTTGGTCTCCCGGGCGATCTCGCCCACGCCACGCGACGGAGTGCCCTTGAAGTACATGTGCTCCAGGACGTGCGAGATGCCTGCGTCCTCGTCGGATTCATCGAAGTACCCGGCATTCACCCGGGTCACGATCGCCACGACCGGTGCCGCGCGATCGGATCGCACCAGGACCGTCAGGCCGTTGTCGAGAACGGTGCGAACGACCGGGAGCGGGATCACGGATCGGAGTGTCGCGGGCTCGCGGCCGGAACGGAGCGCGCCCGGTGGGCGCCCTCGCCGGCGGAGGCGCTCACTTCAGAATGCGGAGCAACCCGGCGTCGGCACTGCCGCGGACGAAGCTCTCGGCGTCGCCCGTGGGAATCACGACGCCGGTGAGAGAGAAGCCCCGCCGCGCCTCGTTCATCATGAACTCGTGCAGCGGACGCCCGGTCCACGCAGTCGCGGCGTCGCGCATCTTGGCGACGATCTCCTCCCACGTCCCATCCAGCCGCTGGCCATCACCCGTCACGACACGGTGCAGCACCACTTCGTGGCGGTTATCCGCCAGGCCAGCCAGCATCTGCCCGAACAGCTCGAGCTGGTTGCGGGCATCGACCTGCGCGTCCTCCATGGCGCGCTGCTCGATCTCCGCCAGCATCTCGTCGATGGCGCTCGGTTCACCGGTCAGTTCGGCGAGTCTCGCCTCCCATCGCCCAACGTCCGGGTCATCGTCGCGCAACCGGTGGATCGTCTTCTTCAGTTCGATCAGCCGCCAGATTCCCAGTTCCTCCCAGTGGTCCTCGGGCGCGGTCCGGTCCAGATGGTAGAGCGAGGCTTCCAGCTCCCCGCGGTCGTACAGGAGGTTGGCGAGGTAGATGCGCGCCTCGGAGTTGTCGGCGTCGAGATGCAACGCCCGGCGCAGCGCCGCAATCGCCCCCTCGTCGTCTCCGAGGCGATGCTGGGCGAACCCCACCAGCGCCACTGCCTCAGCAGATTCCGGCGCCTGACGAGCGCCGACGTCGAAGAACTCCCTGGCTTCGTGGGCAAGACCGTCGCGGAACAGGGCCCGGCCGATCTGCAGCATCAGTTCCAGGTCATCCTCGTATCCCAGGTCGAGGACGCGCCGGAAGGCACGCATGGCATCGGCGGTCTGCCCGAACCGGAGCAGGGTCTCGCCGTAGCCCGCCAGCGCGTCCTCATGCTCGCCGTCCAGGACGAGCGCCTCCTCGAAGCTGCGCCGGGCCCAGGCAAACTCCTCGCGCGCCAGCCGGGCGTACCCGACCCCGATGTGCAGCTCTACTGCGTGCGGATAGAGGGTCAGCCCCTCCCGCAGTACCTCCAGCGCTTCGTCGTACCGTGCGTCGTTGTAGAGAGTGTGAGCGCGTTCATCGTACTCCTCGGAACTCATGAACGGTGCCGACATGTTCTCCCCTGACTCGGCTGTCGAGAGTGCGTGGAGCCAATTCTACCACTGGTGTGCCGCGGAGTTCAACCGTTGCCCCGTCCTGCCCGGTCCGGCGCGGTGTCTGCGGCGGGATCGCCCACGGGGACGGGCCGTTCGTCCCCCGCGCCTTACGAGTCCGGTCACCGCGTCAGGCACACGGCCACCTCCGCTGCGAGCCGGGCATTGGCCTCGAGCAGCGCCAGGTTCGCGGCCAGCGCCCGGCCGCCGGTGGACCGTCCGATCGCATCCAGCAGAACCGCCAGCCCGGAGTGCCGCCTCGACCTCAGGGGTCAGGCGGACCGCGGGCACTTCTCCCGCGGCGCGGCGCGCCGTTTTAGTCGCCCTCGTTGGGGAACTGGTCCGCGAGCCAGGTGTCCACCTTCTCGCGCTCGCCGGACGTGTGATCCCAGATCGCGAGTATCTTGATGCGTTCGCCCGCCCAGGCGTCGAACGATTTTCTCGCGCCCTTCGCGATCTTGATCTCGTGACCGTCCTCGAAGCGAAGCACGATCTCGGGGTATTTCTCGTTTTCGTACTGCTTGCGCAGCTTTTTCGGCGGGGTGGGCATGCGACGGACGGGAACGGGGACGGACGACGGGGAACCGCGCCCTCCTAAACTACAGCACGGGGATCGCTCGTCACAGCATCAGGTGACAACCGAATGGCGCCCGGCGTGGCGGGTCCAGGCGCCAGTCGCGAGGATGTCGTCGATGGCGGCGACGGCGTCGTCCAACTCGGTGTCGCGCGTGTAGAAGTGCGGCGCAATGCGAATGCCGGCGCCCGGCCGGTAATCCACAATGATGTCTCGCTCGAGCAGGCACTGCGCCACCTCGTGTCCATGCTCGACGTGGAACGCGACCGTCCCGCCGCGCCGTGCCGTATCGTGCGGCGCGTGGACCGGGAAGCCCCGCGCGTCGGCCAGTTCCATCAAACGCGTCGTCTGACGCACGCTCTTGGCGCGTACGGCCTCGATGCCCGCCTGCTGCACGATGCTCGGTCCTTCGACCGCAGCGTACAGCGCCGGTATCACCGGGGTGCCGCC
>DASWGU010000054.1:0-21574 GCA_036393555.1 Gemmatimonadaceae bacterium | reverse complement strand
TGGCACCTCGAAGATGTAGCCGTGCTCCTGACCCCATCCCGTGGCGCGTCCTGACACACTCTCCTCGCACGTCAGCCACGAACCCCACGGCGTCGGTCCTCCGGCGCAGTTCACGATCGTTCCGTTCAGGCTGATGAAATCGCGAACCAGCTCCGGCGCGCCGGAGGCACCGAGTCGGATCTCGAGGGTGCTGACCGCGCCGCCAGCCCTGGCGTCGTACGCGAATGACGGATCGCCCTTGACGTGTGCGGTGAGCGGCGCGTCACGATTCTCGTGGTTGCGCAGGAGGCGAATGGTGCCGTCAGGCATTCCGAAGGCGGCCATGCCGTCGAACGCGCCGGGTGTCGGCGAGCCATCCGACATGGGATGGCCGTTGCGGGTGAGCACGGAATACGTGAATCCCTCGGGGAGGAGCAGCTCGGGCCCGGCCTGCTGCAGCACGCCGTATCCGCCGGCGCCCTCAGCGGCCCATCGCACCGCACTGTGTCCCTTCGCGAGGTCGTACGCCTGCACACCGCTGGAA
Source organism: Gemmatimonadaceae bacterium (assembly GCA_036393555.1). Classification (GTDB taxonomy): domain Bacteria; phylum Gemmatimonadota; class Gemmatimonadetes; order Gemmatimonadales; family Gemmatimonadaceae; genus JABWBJ01. The sequence goes on along the minus strand of DASWGU010000054.1, from coordinate 21,051 downwards.
CGAGCCACGAGGCCGGTGAGCGATGGCGCGAGAAACAATCCACTCGCGGCTCCGGCCGCCGTCCTGACGAACGTCCTTCGGTCCTGCGACTGCCCTGTCATGGTGTGCTCCGATCATCGAGTTGCTGCGACGGTTCCCGGGAGCATACGCTCCGGAATCGGCCTCCGGAATCGGATTCTCGAGTTGACAAGTCAGGTGCCGGTGACCATCAGGGGCGCCGTGAGATGGGTTGCGGCCGCCGACGCGCGAACCAGCGTCACGCGCGCATCGCCGGCCCGGGGAATTCCGACGCGACCCGCTCCTCAAACGCCACCCGCTCCGCCTCGGGCATGCCATACTCCTCGCTCCGCGTCGGGAATCGGCGCGCCCGCACGTCGCTCGCGTACGCGCGCACCGCGGCAATGGCATCGTTCCGGAGTGACGCATATGGCCGCACGAACTTCGGCGTGCGTCCGTCGCCCAGCCCGAGCAGATCGTGGTACACCAGGACCTGACCACCCACGGCCGCGCCGGCCCCGATGCCGATGACAGGAATCGCGATGCGTATCGAGATGGCCTCAGCGACTGGAGACGGCACGGCTTCGACCACGACCGCGGAACACCCGGCTCCCGCGAGAGCGACGGCGCCCCCGACGATCGCGAGCGCTTCGTCGGCAATGCGCCCGCGCGCGCGCAGGTCCGCCGGCGTCGCAGCGCCCTGCGGCAGCAGCCCGACATGGCCAATGACGGGCATGCCGCTGGCGATGATGGCGCGCACCCGTGGCAGCGCCACCGCGCCCTCGACCTTCACCAGGTCGCACCCCGCCTCGCCGAAGCCCCTTGCGGTCGCCACCGCCTGCGCGTCGCTCGATTCGTAGCTGCCGAACGGCAGGTCACCCACGAGCAACGCGTTCGTCGTTCCACGGCGGGCCGCTCGCGTGAGCATCAACAGCTCATCGAGTGAGATGTCGCGAGTGCTCGACAATCCAAGCATAACGGTCGCGGCGGAGTCTCCCACGAGGACGAGATCCACACCGGCTGCGTCGGCGATCCGCGCCGAGCCGAAGTCGTAGGCGGTGAGCATGACGAGCGGTGGGCTGGTCCGGGGTCGCGAGGCCAGTTCGGCGATGCGCGGGTCGGGAGCCGTCATGGGCGCGCCCCAAGCACCAGGTTGTCGATCAGCCGCACGCCACCGACACGCGCGGCAATGGCCACCAGAACAGGCTCGTGGATCGTCTCGACGGTCACGAGCGTTTCGCCGTTCACGAACGCAAGGTAATCCACCTCGTCGGCCGCGACGCCGCGAGCCACCAGGACCGCCCGTCCCGTGGACGACAGGCTCACGGTGGAACGCTCGCCACGGTGGAACGCAGCCGCGATCGCGAACAGCGACTCGCTCAGGGCCGTCGCCTGGACGCGCGCCTCTCGAGAGAGCCTGGCATTGCGACTCGACAGCGCCAGGCCGTCTGCCTCGCGAACGATGGGGCAGACCTCGATGAGGGTGTCAAAGTCGAGATCCCGCGCCAGGCGCCGGATCACCAGCGCCTGCTGCGCGTCCTTCTGACCGAAGTATGCTACGTCCGGCCGGACGAGATTGAGAAGTTTCGTGACAACCGTGGTGACGCCGCGGAAATGTTCCGGGCCGCGGACCGCGCCCTCGAGTGTCTCGGTGAGTCCGCGTACCTCGACGGTCGAGGAGAACCCGTCGGGATAGATCTCGCCTACCTCCGGCGCGAACAGGAGGTCTACGCCGACCGCGCGGATCAGTTCGGCATCGCCCGCTTCGTCGCGCGGGTAGGCGGCCAGGTCGCCCTTGTCGTTGAACTGCATGGGATTCACGAAGAGCGAGACCACCACCACGTCACACTCGGCACGGGCCCGGCGCATCAGCGAGAGGTGTCCTTCATGCAGTGCCCCCATCGTCGGCACCAGGCCAACACGGTGGCCGCGCCTCCGGGCTGTGTGTAGCGCAGTGCGAACATCCGTGACCGATCGGACGATCCGCATCTCACCCCGCGCGGCGACGGCGGAGCCAGCCGGTTCCGTCGCTAGCGCACGGGTTGCGTTGGCCAGCGCTTCCCACAGTGGCAGGACATCAGGCGCGTGCGTGCCCACGGCGGCGCGAAGGCGCTCGGTGGTCAGGTCATCGCCGCGCGCGATGGGGCCGGTCAGCGCAACCCGCGCGCCGAGTGCCTCCCAGTTGTCCAACGCGGCGCGGGCGAGCGGTGCGAGGCCGGAGCGGTCAATGCCCACAATGGCGGCCACCCGCTCTGCCGTGCCTTCGAGTGTGACGAGCGAACCCGAGGCAAGCACTGCCGCGGCGTGATACAGCGCGCGACGTTCCGGCCTTATGCGCACCGCCCGCATGCCAAGCAGTGTCGCGAGCCGCTGGGCCATCGCCAGCGCCCGGTCGGAGCTTCCATCGATGGCGCACGAGGCGCCGTCGAAGTGCGCCCCGGCGCTGGTCACCGTCATCAATGGATGCAGGATTAACCGCTCGTGCGGACGGAGTCCGTCGAGTGGGGCGGATGCGCTGCAGTGTCCGACCAGCGGTCCGGGTTGGACGACCGCGGCAGCGGCCGCGATCTCCCGCTCGGGTACGCACAGCAGGACGACCTCGCACGCGGGCGGCTGTTCATTTCGACCTGACTGCCCGATGATGACGGCGCCTGCGTCGGTCAGTGAACGGGCGAGCGCGCGGCCCAATCGGCCGCGGCCGATGATCGCGACGCGGAGTGGGGGCCCCGCTGCGGGCGCTTCGAATGATGGGTTCGCGGACGTGGACGGCACCGTTCGCGAAATCTAGACGGCTGTCGGCGCTGTCCGCCGGCCTTCGGTCCGCGTTCACGTCACAGGTCAGTCGCTCGAAACGACCCATGCGCATGTCGACCTCACGAGTTACCGCCTGTCCGGTGGAGGTTCACTCTGTCACCGGGGTCCAACTGACCAGTTGAGATGCTCAGCCTGCGGCGAGCATGTCCATGGTCAACAGGTGATCGGCGAAGCAGGCCTGCCCAAGGATGCCCAGGCCAGCCGCCCGACCAGCCGTTCGTCGATGCGGCCGATTCCGGAAGCATCCAGACGGCTGTCCGCTCACCTGTGGTCAGCGATTGCGCCGTAGGTCAGTCGTTCCACACGACCCATCACGTCGGCGTGCCCGAATGGCACGAGGTGGGTCATGAAAACCCCGATCAGCTCCAGTTCGCGATCCATCCAGAAGTAAACGTTGGTCGACCCGGCCCACCAGATCTTCCCCGTCCGGCCCGGACCATCGTACTTCACATCGTCGTACAGCACGGCATAACCGTAGCCGAACCCTGCTCCCGGCCAGTAACTGTCGCCGCTTCCGATTCCGGAGAGCTGGTTGGTGAGCATCTCCGCGACCGCGGCACGCGAGAGGATCCGCACGCGATTCAGCTCACCACGGTTGAGCAACATCAACAGAAAGCGAGCGAAGTCGTCTACCGTGGTAACCATGCCGCCGTTGCCGAGCTGGTCCCAGCCGCCACCACCTGATGGGGCGCGCGGCGCATCGCGAAAGGGACTTTCCAGACCGGTCTCCGTACGAACGAGTCGACCATTCTCCACTATGTAGAAGCTCGTCAGACGACCGCGGGAGGCGGTGTCGACCGAGAATCCGGTGTCCCGCAGCCCGAGTGGATCCAGGATACGCCGTTTGACGAACTCGTCGAGTCGTTGTCCGCTCACTGCCTCGACCACTCGGCCGAGGATGTCGTGGGACAATCCGTAGCCGAAGGCAGTGCCAGGTTCATTCTCCAGTGGGATAGCGGCTAACCGCCTGGTCCACTCGGCCAGCGTCCACGGATGCGACCAATCCCGCGCGAAGCGCCCGCCAACCGTCATGAGTCCACGCTCGATGAGCGCCGCCTGGTACGGATCCGCGTATCCGTAACCCGTGCCCGCGGTGTGGCGAAGGAGATCGCGTACGGTGATGGCGCGCCCGGCAGGCCTGGTGCTCCCGCTGTCGCTGTAGACCCGCATGCTGGCGAACTCCGGCAGGTATCGGCCCAGGGAGTCGTCCAAACCGATGCGACCGTCATCCACGAGCGTCAGCACCGCGGCCGACACCCAGATCTTGGTCGCCGAGGCAAGTCGGAATATCGAGTTCCGCTGCACCGCCGTGCGAGTTTCACGGTCCGCGTAGCCAACGGTGGTGACATCCACGATACGCCCACCGCGAGCAATCAGGAGCGCAGCGCCGGGAATCGTCCCATCAGCGACAAGCTGCTGGAGCGTATCGTGGAGGGCCCCCAGCGCAGCGGTCGAGAATCCCGCGCGTTCAGGGTCGGCTTGTGGCAGGCGCTGCGCCTCGGCCACCCTGACGACCACGCCGAACGCCAGGGCGACGACGAGCGATCCTGCACCTCTCAACCTTGCGAACGCCGACAAGGCAGTGCTGGAAGAATCAAGGTTGGTTGGTCGCGGCATGCCGGTTCCCGGTGCTGAACGAGCGCCGACCCCGACGGAGTCACCGGAGGGCGGCTGCGTTGTCGGCCAAACTTGGTATGTCGCTGGTGTCGGAGCATTGTTCGGGGGATGACCTGCTGTTCTTCCACGTTCAACTGTGGAATCCTGGCGATGGGTCGCGATCGGTGTCCGGAATGGCCCGCACCCGGGTGGGCATCCGATTGGTCATTTGCGGCCCACAGCGTCCTTTCGTAGGTTCGGAGTCCCAGCCGGACTACTACCCCCCAGTCCCCGGAGTCGACATGCGCATCATCGCTGCAATGCTCACTGCTGCCCTGCTCACAGCCTGTGCCCCCAAGGAGGAGACTCCGCCGCCGGAACCAGCACCTCCCGCCGGACCGATGCTGGCCGACTTTGCAGGGACCTGGAACGTCGCCTCGGTTCTCGAGGGGACGCCGGATACCGTCAGGTCGACAATAACCGGCACCGCTGACGCGGCGTCGTGGACGATATCGCTGGAAGGACGGCCGAACATTCTCATGACCGTCTCCGTGGTCGGTGACAGCCTCATAGGGCAGTCGGCAGAGTACGAAAGCATCCTGCGCGCCGGCGTGATGGTGACGGTGCGGACCGCGAGCGTCATGAGTAACGGCATGCTGATGGGGAACCTGATGGCTACCTACAAGACGCCGACCGGCGAACAGGTCGTGAAGGGGACGATGACCGGCACCAGGGCGATGTGATCGACCGAGCGCCAGGCGCAAGGACGAGCAGGCAAGAGTGTGCTCGGCAAACCCGGGGTATCACGTGGCGACCGAGCACGCCCTCGCAGTGTTGGTAGCCGTAGCCGGACCGAGGTCCTCGTTCGTGTCGGCCGCCGCCGCTGGTGACTGCGCCACGCCGTCAGAGTGCCGTGAGCGAAGGTGCGCCTGGTGCGAGCCACGATGACGCTCACACAGTCGTTGTTCCCCGCCACGAGGAACTCACCGGAGCCCGTCCGCGCTCGATCCACGACTGTCGCGGCAGGTGGCCTCCAGCGTCACAGTCCCGATCGGTGTGAGGAACGGCGCCATTCCCGAAGCGGTACGAAACGGGTCCAGTGCGCAGCCAGCCGGCGCGTCGATCCACGAACAGCCGACCCAGCCACTACTGCCATGGCCTCGACGTCCGGTTCGTTTTGATGGTACCGGACGCAGGTGGCCGTCGGGTGAGGATCATGACAATGAAAGCAACCATCCTGCTCGCCACCCTGAAGAAGTCGGGTCTATCCAACACGGAGACACTCTGCGCTTTCCTGTCCCGCAGGATGGAGCACGAGGGAATCCACTGCGAGACGATCAAGCTGGTGGACCACGAGATTCCTCCGGGCACATACACCGACATGGCCGAGCAAGACGAGTGGCCCGGGATTCTAGACAGAGTCCTGGACGCGGAGATCGTCGTGTTCGCCACGCCGATCTGGTGGGGGAGTCACTCGTCGCTGATGCAGCGCGTGATCGAGCGACTGGACGAGCTGCACGACCAGGTGCTGGCGGGGAAACCGTCTCCGCTTGACGGCAAGGTCGCTGGTATCGTCATCACCGGCGATTCGGACGGCGCGCAGCATGTCATCGGCAACCTGTGCAATTTCGTCAACGGCGTGGGACTGCTGGTGCCGCCGTACGCCACGCTCTCGGTGCTCTGGGGAAAGCAGGCGAAGGGGGCCTCCACGACGAAGGAGGAACTGATGCGGAAGTACGAGTCGGACTACACGGCGACGGCCGACAGGATGATCCGCCAGCTTCTGTATTACGCGCCGCGGGTGGCAGGGAGCGCGCCTGGCGGTTGATTTCCCCACCGACGGCCCTTCGCGAGACGGGCAGGCGGGCAGAAGGGACACGGGAGTCCGGCAGGTCCTCTGTCCGCCACCACCGCGCGGCGCGCCTGCAACACAGGGCCTGCGCGCGGCATCGAAGCTGAAGGGTTCGGCCCGCAACTCGAGGACTGCCTCATGATCTCCCGCCCGCTGCACTGCTCCACCGCGCTCATCCTCGTCACGCTCTGCTGGCAGCCGGCACTGCCGCGGACGCGGTCCATCGGGACTCAGGATCTCGAGAAGATCCAGCTGGTGCAGACGAGGCTGGCATTCGCGTCAAAGCGCGATGGTGCGTGGGACGTCTACGTCACCTGGGTAGACGGCACCAGAACGGTGCGCCTCACCGATGGCCCCACCGCCGAGCGCTTTCCGGTGTGGTCGCCCGACGGCCGGCAGATCGCGTTCGGCCGCGAGCGAGCCGGGACGTGGGATCTGTGGGTAATGGACGCCGACGGGAGCGACGCGCGGTTCCTGGTGCGCCACGTCGTGGCCAAGAGTCCGCGGAGCTGGTCGCCCGATGGATCACACATTCTGTTCGAGTCCGATCGCGATGGCGACAGCGACGTCTACACGATAGACGTGCGCAATGGTCGGTTGACTCGCCTCACCGACAACACCGAGGACGACCGAAGCCCGGCCTGGTCGCCGGACGGTTCCCGGATCGCGTTCATCGCCACCCGGAACGGGCGCCCGGAGGTGCATGTTGCGGACGTCGCAGGTCGCGGTGAAGTCGCTGTCACGCGGAATAGCGCGGCTGTGCCGACCTCCAGTCCGGCATGGTCACCCGACGGTGGAGCGATCGCTTTCGTCTCGTCTCGGGATGGCAATCGCGAGATCTACATGGTTCGTCCGGACGGCGGCGAGCTGCGCCGACTCACCAATGACCCCGCCCATGACCACGTTCCCATCTGGTCGCCGGACGGAAAGCGCATCGCCTTCCAGTCGCTGCGCGGCGAGAACTACGACATCGAGGTGATGGACGCGGCGGGAGGGAACCGGGTGCGCCTGACGAGCACGCCGCAGTACGACGGGCAGCACACCTGGTCGCCCGACGGTTCGTTGCTGGCCTTCATTTCCGGACGCGATGGGATCGATGCGCTGTTCGTGATGCGGAGCGATGGCAGAGCGCCTCGCCGGCTCGCCACGCAGCCAGCGCTCGATCCGCGCTGGTCGCCGTAGGCAGCAGGGACCAACCGGCCGCCAATCCAGCAGCAGGTAAGCTGCACTCGTTCTTTCGGCCTGTTGCCTGGAATGCTCCCGCTGCTGTCGGAGTCAACAGGACGGTGCCCTTTTCCGGACCAGGCGGTGACGCCTCCAGACCGGGATGCCCGGCGATCCATCCATCGGAGTCCGTCCGTCGCGGTTCGTCCCTCATACGAGCGGTCCGTCCGGAAGCGGATCGACATCGACGGCGCCGTGTTGCATCCTCCCAGGTAGCTGGTGCGCGGCGTGCCGCACCGACCTTACGCCTGAATACCCGTATCATGACATGCCTGTCGCTGCTGACTCGCCGAGGTGTTTCGCTCGTGTCGCTGTTGCTGTGCGCATCGCGACTGGTGGGGCAAGAGAGCGCAGGGGCCTTCAAGAACCTCCAGGTCCTGCCACGAGACGTCTCTCGCGACCGGTTGAACGAAGTGATGCTCGACAACCTCCTCGGGCTCGGGCTACCCCGGCTTCAGGGTGAGGGTTGCCTGTTCTGCCACGTCGGCACAATGGAACAGCCCAGGTCGCAATGGGACTACGCATCGGATGCGAAGCCCATGAAGCAGAAGGCGCGCGTGATGATGGCGATGGTCCAGTCCATCAACCAGGACTTCCTTGCGCGGCTGGCGACCCGGATCGACACGGGCCACCGCGTCTCGTGTCACACCTGTCATGCCGGGCGCACGGATCCCCGGCCCTTGCCCACCGTCATCAAGGCGGCATACACCGCCGGCGGTGTCGATAGCGCGGCAGCCAGGTACCGCACCCTGCGATCGCGCTACTTCGGGCGCGACGCGTACGACTTCCGGATCGGCGCACTGGGAGCGGTTGCGCAGGAACTGGCCGATGGAGGTTCGCTCGATGACGCGATCGCGCTCGCGGCCCTGGAACGTGACACGTATCCCGACAGCAGCGTCGCCGTGCGGTCGTGGATGCGCCTGACGCTGGAACGCACACTCAACCGCGATGGGGTGGACGCGACGCTGGCCGGGCTGGATCGCATCCGGCCACAACTGGGCGCGGACGTCGTAACACCCACTCTGCTGGACGTCCTGGGCTGGCGCGTGTTCCGGCAGGATCGCCGTGTCGAGGCGATGGCGATCATTCGTCGCAACCACGCGATGTTCCCTGAGGAGTACATCCCCACCGAGAGCCTGGCGTTCATGCTGGACGAAACGGGAGACCGGGCCGGCGCTCTTCGCCTCCTTGAGCAATGGCTGGAGCGGAATCCTGACCACCAACGGGCCCGCCGACTTCTCCTCAACCTGCGGGGTGGGTTCCCCGGGCCGCATGGGACCGAGCCGCTGCCTGTGGTTCGCGATGCGGGTACTGGTTGACGATCAGCCTGCGAAGTCCGCGGCGCAGCGGATCCGATGTCGGGGCTCAGGTCCGGGTAGCCTCGGTCCGCGGTCCAGGCTCACTGTGGAGCGGACCAACGTACAGAGCGGCACTTGCGCGGTCGAAACGCGGCATCGCCCCACCCCGTTGTCGTCGCACTGCAGCGACGAGGACCACGATCGCACTGATCGGGAGTCCCAGGTCCTCCCAGATGCCAAGCTGGAGCGCCGCGCTCGTGCCAAGCACCGCCCAGAGAAGTGGCACGACGACGAGCGAGACAGGAATCCGTTCAACGGCCCAGAGCATCATGCCAAGGAAGAAGATCGTGGTGGGACACGGCGCGCCGAACGACGGTCCGGCGGGGTACCCATGTCCCTGCGACCAACCGAGTAGAGGGTAGATCACCAGAGCGTACGCAATCAGCAGCCACCCGACACGTGATCCTGCTGGCCTCGGATCGAGGCGGAGCTGCCCACGCACTGCCGCCCGGACGAGTAGCAGGCCCTCGGCGACAAAGGCGAACTTCAGCGGCGCAGTCTTGACGCAGTGTCACTTTGGGGCATAGGCTATGGCGTCTGGCGCAATCTGATCCGGAGAGTCCCCCTGTTTGTCCTTGCACGCGCGGTCGTCTACGCGTCCCTCTTCGTTGGCTTCCTGCTCATCGCGCTCCCCAACGAGATACTGTCTCGGTCCGGCATAACGCGCCCCCCCGTGGTCGGCGTGATCGAACTCGCCGGGCTGGCCATCAGCCTCGCCGGCGCAGCGCTCGTTCTCGCCTGCGTGCTCACCTTCGTATTCGTCGGCAAGGGGACACAGGCACCGTTCGACCCTCCTCGGCGCCTTGTCATCAGCGGTCCGTACCGCTTCGTGCGCAACCCGATGTACCTCGGCGCCACGCTCGCACTGGGCGGCGCGGCGATCTTCTATCGATCACCCGCCCTCGTTGTCTATGCAGCAGTCCTCATCCTCGCGACCCATCTGTTCGTCACAGCCTGCGAAGAACCGGTTCTGGAGCGCACTTTCGGCGAAGCGTATCGCACGTATCGGCAGACGACGGGGCGCTGGATTCCGCGGGGACACACCCGACCTTGACCCGCGCACTCGCGGCACATCGCGGGACTGGCCCACATGAGCGACTGACCGCTCGCTGGTTTCGCCGTCCTCTCACGCCGTAGTTGTTTGATCATGCCAGCGACCAACCTCCGTCTCGGTATTCGCCTTCTCAGGCGTGCCCCGGGTTTTCTTGTCGCCACTGTCCTGACGCTCGCGCTCGGCATCGGCCTGTGGACGGCGGCTTTCACCGTGGGTCATGCCATTCTGATCCGCGAGCTCCCCGTTCGCGATCAGGAAAGACTGGTGCTGTTGTGGGGCGCCACACCCGACGGCAACTTCACGAACTACCCAATGGGGCTCGACCTGGCGGATCGATTCACGCGTCAGGCGAGCGCCTTCGACGCGGTGGGGTGGTTCACCTACCAGGGAGCCGTTCCGGTCCCGATCCGCGACGGCGATCGCGTCGTGCTGTTACGGCGCGCGCTCGTCTCAGGCAACTACTTCGACGTGCTTGGCGTGTCGCCGCTGCTCGGTCGCGGCCTCCGGCCAGCGGACGACGAGGTTGGCGCTGAGCCGGTGGTGGTGTTGAGCCATGCGGCCTGGCAGGACCAGTATGGCGGCGACCCCGACGTGGTCGGCCGTCGCCTTCCGGTCCACGAGAACGGCGTCTCGTACACGATCGTCGGTGTCATGCCGCCGGGACTCCGCTTCCCGGCGCAGGTCGACTTCTGGGCGGCGGTGACTCCGATCAATGCGCAACGCGGCACGACCGCATACGTCGGCGTGAACCTCCTGGCCCGGTTGCGCACCGGCGCCACCGCCGATGCCGCTCGCGCCGAACTCGCTGCTTTCTACAGGCGTCCGGATGCGGCGAACTGGCAGCGCGACTTGCGCGCCACCGTGAATTCGTTCTCGCGAACGGTCGTCGGCGACACGAGGCCGGCCCTGCTCGCCTTCTGGAGCGCGGCGGCGCTCCTCCTGGTGATTGCGTGCGCCAACGTGGCTGGTCTGCTGATGGTCCGCGGCCTGAGCAGGAGTCGCGAGTTCGCGGTGCGATCGGCGCTGGGCGCGGCGCGCGGCCGCGTCGTCAGGCAGCTCCTCGGCGAGAACGCGATCCTCGCGAGCCTCGGGGGAGCGCTCGGAGTCGTCGTGGCGGTCGCTGCCGTTCGCGGCTTCATCGCCTTCGCGCCGGCCGGCGTCCCGCGCCTCGACGAGCTCGCGGTGAACTCGACTGCCCTCGTGGTGGCGCTGCTCGTCTCGATGTTCGTGGTGATGCTGTTCGGACTCGCTCCGGCGATCTCCGCGTCACGCGTCAACCTGCAGCAGGTGCTCCGGTCCGACGCGCGTCAGAGTGCCAGCCGTGGATCACGCCTGGCGGCCGAAGCGATGGTCGCGGGCCAGGTGGCACTCGCTTTCGTCGTCCTCTCGGCGTCAGGCCTCATCGTCAGGAGCCTGATCGCGTTGGAGCGGGCCGAGCTCTCGTTCGAGCCCCGCGGATTGCTGATCGGCTCACTTGCGCTGCGCGTCGATGCCTTCGACACGAAGGACAAGCAACTCGCCTTGCTCGACCGGATCATTCCGCGCATCGAGGCGGTGCCCGGCGTGCGCGCGGTGTCCCCGGTCGTGGCTGCTCCCTTCTCGGGGACCGGCGGCTGGGACGGGCGTCCATCCGTGGAGGGACAGAGTACCGCGGATTCGGCCGGGAATCCCATGCTCAACATGGAAGTGATCACCGCGGAGTATTTCGCTACGTTCGGCATCCCGATCCTGCGAGGTCGTGCCTTCACGGACCGCGACAGGGAGGACTCTCCGCCCGTCATCATGCTGAGCGAAGGAGCGGCACGGCACTACTGGCCCAGCGCGGATCCCGTCGGCCAACGCCTGCGCTTCGGGGCGGGACCGGGTGACCTGTTCACTGTGGTGGGAATCGTGCCGGAAACGCGCTATCGCGACCTGCGCGACGCGCGGCCGTCGATCTATTTCCCGCTGCGACAATCGTTCTTCCCGTTCGCGCCCCTCGTACTGGCCATTCGGACGACGGGTCCCGAGGTGAGTCTGCTCCCCGCGATCCGTCAGGCCGCGGCCGACGTCGATGCCGGGGTCGCCTTCAGACGGCTGTCACCGTTCAGCATGTACCTCGACCAACCTCTTGCCCAACCCCGACTGAACGCATTCCTCCTCACGCTATTCTCGGCAGCGGCCGTTGGGTTGGCGTCGGTCGGCCTGTTCGGAGTGATGACCGCGATGGTGCGACAACGGACGCGCGAACTTGGCGTGCGTGTGGCGCTGGGTGCCACCGTGGAAGGGCTCAGACGCATGGTCATCGGGCGAGGCATCGCGATCGCGGTCGCGGGACTCGGATTCGGGCTGCTCGGAGCGCAGGTCGCGAATCGCAGCCTCGCCGGGTTGCTGTTCGAGGTGCAGCCCACGGACGGGCGCACGTTATCCGCCGTGGTAGTGATGCTGCTGGTCGTGACCACGGTTTCGGGAGTGATCGCGGCTCGGCGCAGCGTTCGGGTCGATCCCATGTCAGCACTTCGCAACGAGGTGTAGACAACCAGCCAGCGATGGCGTCAGGTCCGCACGCGCCGCTTCTGCCCAGCCACTCGCAGCTGGCCCGGCGTTCCGATCCGACCTAATCGGATCGCAGTGCCCGCATCGGACTGACCCGGCTCGCGCGCCGGGCCGGCAGGAAGGCGGCGGCGCCCGCCACCAGTCCCATCGCCACCGTCACTGCGCCAATCGTCATGGGATCGCCAGGCTGAATACCAAACAGCATTCCCTCCAACAGACGGCTGAGGCCGATCGACGCTGCCAGCCCCAGTGCGGAGCCACATCCGACCAGCACGAATGCGTCCCCCAACACGCGCCGCTGGATCTCGCCGGATCGCGCGCCAAGCGCCAGCCGCACGCCGATTTCCTGTGTCCGCATCGATACCGTGTAGGCCATCACACCGTAGACGCCAATCGCGGCAAGGAGCAGCGACACGCCGGCAAGGACCGACATGAGCGTGAGGATGAACCGCGGCCGCATGATCGTATCGGCGAACATCTGCTCCCACGCCGCAACACGCTCCAGGGGTATATCGGGGTCCAGGTCACGGACGATCTGCCGTACCGCCGGGATGATCCGTCCGGGATCGCCTCCGGTTCTGACGATGATGGACGGCGAGCCGATGAAGTCGAGTGAGGTCGGGACGTAGTACGCGAGCAGCGCATTCCGGTCATCGGGCCCGGTTACTTTGACGTCACTGGCCACGCCGACAACGGTATTCCACGCCGACCGAGGTCCGGTCCGGAAGCGTTGGCCCACGGGGTTCTGTCCCGCCCAGAGGCGTTCAGCGAGGTCCGGGTCGATGATGACGGGGCGAGTCTCCGCCGCGACGTCCCGTGATGTGAAGGCGCGCCCCCTCAGGATCCGAACGCCAACAGTCCTGAAGAAGTTCGTATCGGCAAACGTCACCGGAATCAGCTCGCGCCCTCCGTCGAGGGGCGGTTGCCCTTCGGCCTCGAGCGCGGTGCCGATCATGACCGTCGTTCGCGGCGGTGCGCTTCCGCTCACGGTAATCGCGTTGACGTCGGGCAACGCGTGCAGTCGCTGGACGAAGCGCTCGACGAGCGCACGCCGGCGCGGTTGATCCGGATACCGTCCTGGCGGCAGGATCGGTTCCACCGTGAGGAGATGCTCCGCGTCCACTCCGAGGTCGACACGGGTGAGCCGCGCAAAGCTGTTGATCAACAGACCGGCCCCCACTACCAGCAGCATTGACAGCGCAAACTCGGCCACCACCAGAGCATGCCGGACGTCACGTCGCGAGCGCGGAGCCGTGAGCGCCGCCTGCGTTCCGGCGAGTCGTTCGCGCTGGCGCGAAAACCTGATGGCCGGTCCGAGGCCGAAGGCCAGACCGGTGCACAGGCTGATCAGCACCGCGAAGGTCAGTACGCGCCGATCCAGGCCGATGGTGCTGTAGGTCACCAGCGTCATCTCGGGTGGCATGAGCGCGATGATTGCCCTGAGGCTCCACCAGGCCACCAGAACGCCAAGCGCGCCAGCGATCGCCGAGATGGCGATGCTCTCAGTGAGAAGCTGTGTGAGGAGCCTCGATCGCCTTGCGCCCAGCGCCGTCCGGATGGCGAGTTCACGACGGCGTTTCGTCGCCTGCACCATGAGCAGGTTGGCCGCGTTGGCGCAGGCAATGAGCATCACGCAGGCGACTGCCCCGGCCAGAGTCCACACGGCCGCTTTCGTATCCGTTCGAGCGGTGCTGTACCCCAGAAGTCGTAACCTGACATTCCAGCCGGCCGCTCCCTCGCGAGGGTTCCCGGCGTTCATGCGCTCAGCGATGCCGTCGACCTCCGCCTGCGCGAGGGTCGCGTCCACCGAAGGCGCCAGATGTACGACGGCGCTGAAGCTGTCCTCCCCGCCGTCGGAAAGACGCGGCTCGGCGGTCCAGGGGAGCAGGAGCTGTGTCCCGGCAGGAAACTTGAACCATCCGGGGAGCACACCGATCACGGTGACGCTCCGGCCGTCGAGCTGGACTGAGCGTCCCACGACGTCAGGTGATCCGCCCAGGGTCGAGCGCCAGAGTTCTTCGCCGACCAGCGCAACCGGTTCACCCGCGGTGGCTTCGTCGTTGGTAAAAAGGCGCCCGCGCAACGGCCGGACGCCAAGCAGCGAAAGCAACCCGGGTGTAACGCGTGCGCCACGGACGCGCCGCGGCGCGTCGGCACCGGTCAAGTGCACGCTCTCGAAGTAGTACCGCTCGACGCGGTCGAAGAGATGACTCTGTTTCTCCCAGAACTGCGCCACGTCGGGACTCAATTCCTGCGAAACGAGGCCGGCCGCCTTGTGGAGGGTGAGTAGTTCGGCCAGCCGTTCCGCGTCGGCAAAGGGCGCAGGCCGGAGCAGGACCGCATCAACCACGCTGAAGATCGACGTCGTGGCACCGATGCCCAGCGCGAGCGTGACGACCAGCATGATGCTGGCGCCCGGCCGCCGCGCCGCGGTACGCAAAGCAAAGCGGAGGTCCTGAAGTATCATGCGCTCCCCTTGCCGCACATGGCGGTGTCGCATCCAGAGTGCATCACGCAGTGAAGCCAGTGAGCGGAGCCAGAGCGCTCGGCTGGCCCTGCCGGCGCTGTCACCGTGACCGAGGCGTCGGTCCAGATCGTGCACGATTTCGGCTTCCCACTCGCGGATCCAGTCTTCACGAACCTGATCAGGAACCAGTCCGGCGGCGATGCGGATGACGCGCAATGCCGGTGCCGCGGGGCCCCACGGTCGAGCGCGATAGGGTCTGCGCTGCGGCTCCATGGGTGTCACGCCGGCGTGGGATCGGCGGATCGCGGCGTTGGGACGAATCCGGCGAGTCCAGGATAGCGATTCACGGCCTCGCGCACTGCCAGTGCGCCCCCGGCGTTCAGGCGGTAGTACCGGCGCGGTGGGCGGTCGACCGCCTTCACCGCCGCCTCCCAGGAAGATCGCAGGAGGCCGCCATCGTCGAGTCGGCGGAGGATGGGATAGACGGTTCCCGCGCCGAGTCCGGTGGCGTCGATGATCTCGAAGCCGTATCGGTATCCATTGGCGATCGCGACGAGCACGATCGCGGTCGGGTAGGTGAGGCGAGCGGTTCGGTTCAACTGGTAGATCGAGGTCGATATAGGGTACTCGCCAAGACTACCGTCGCGACGAACCATCCGTCAAGGGCGTCGTTGTGGGTCAGGTCATCCGCAGCCAGGCGTGTGCTTCCTTCGGCGGACGATTCCGAACCATGGGGATCCTATCGACTCGGCGTCGGGGGCGGCTCATCCTGGTCCGGCGACTCGGCGGACGTGCCGCGAGTGAAGGGACGCAAGTAGCCTTCGTCATCGAATGCCGGTGCGGCTGGTTCGCTCGCTCCGACGCCGCGCGGGCGGGGTGCCGCCGGGCTCACCTGTGCCGCCACACGACCGGGCTGCAATTCCTGGAAGCCCGAGTCGAGGAAGGAGCCCGGCAGGTACTCGACCATGGCGTCCACGCTGCGCCAGGATTGCTGCTCGGGCGACTCGCGATCGATGTCACCCAACGCACGCTTGTCGAGCCGCCGCTGCGAGGCGTCCCAGGGGTGAGGTACCGGATCGCGCTCGATGGCCGGCCCGCCGCCGCGAAGATACCACTGATAGAACGCCGTGAAGTCCTCGCGGAGGGTGGGCGACACCTGGAGCGTCACCGCGTCGAACCGGGGCGAGCGCCCCCATCGACGGAACAGCATCATCCAGCTGCGGTTGGGCGGCGCGTTGGCGAAACGACCAAGCTGCAGGACCTTGTAGACGTATTCCGCCAGACAGACCTGCATTGTCGCGAGGTGCCAGACGGCATCCTCGACTGCTTCCGCCGGAAGGTGAGGGACGGACTCCGGCGTCGCATCCGCGACGAAGGTCTCGCGGTAGTAATCCGCCAGGTCGGGCCGTGCAAGACAGGTCCGCTCCAGCTCGAGGTATTTGTCCAGCAGGTCCGCGCGAACGGCGGGATCGACGGGGCGCACGGCGGTGTGTGCGTACTGCAACTGCAGCCATGCGTCCCCCAGGCGGTCTTCGCCAGGGAACCAACGGGGCTGCTTCGAGTGCGCCCGCTCGGAGCGCCAACCGACCGCCCTGGGCTCTTCAGCCATCTTCGCGCTCCCTGCTCATGGAACCGGCACCGGTCCGTGGTGCATCCGCGCCGCGTCGAACCAGGAGGTGTGCACCCACGAGCGGAAGGCATCCGCCGCGATGTGCTCGCCAAGCGCCCGATAGCTCTCGAACTGCGCGTCCGTGAAGAACTGATCGCCGGTGGTCTCGTGCGGGAAGATGGGCACTTTCGTCTGGTAGTTGAGCACCGGCTCCGGCTCGTCACCGGTGAGCGAGTTCTTCAGGTAGATGATGAAACTCTCCTGGTCGGGCCGGTCGGGATAGTGGATACGACCCACGGCGCAGTGCGCGCGGCTGTACCCCGTCTTCTCGTCGCGGCGGATCATGCTCAGGTCGATGTCGACCTTGACGCCCATGTCGATGTAGGCGTGACGCAGCGCCTCGGTGAACGAACCGAACGCGAGCCGCTCGTCGTTCTCGGCGTCGCAGGCGATGACGACCTTGCATCGACGCTGGAGCAGCGGGTAGATGCCCACGTTGTCGCCCGTGTGGCCGCCGTCGGAGAGGTTCACCAGGTCCATCGTCTCCGTGGTGTCCATCGTGACTTCGCGCCAGAGGTAGCCGGGCCAGAACATGGTCGAGGCCGCGCGCTCCGAGGCGTCGAGCGCCGGGTTCTCCATCCAGAAGTCAAGGCGGAGGTTGAAGAGCACGCTGGCAAACGCCTGTGCGAAGAACGTATAGTGCCCCATGGCCGCTCCGACCGCTGCGCCGGAAACCGCCACGGCGCGAGCCAGGGTCGTCGTCCCCCCGCGATACCGGGACGTCAGACGGAAGCCGGTGTGCTCGCTCCCGCAGTACAGGCGCGAAAAGAGCCAGTAGCCGGACTTGCGATCGCGCCGCGTGAGGTCGCGGCTGCCAGCCAGGTTGATCGCCGCGCTGATCAGATGATAGGGTGACGTATTCCGGAACGCCGGAGTGGTGGCCGCTCCCCTCCCGTGCAGGCAGTCCAGAGGCATTTCCATCGCGTCGCGATAGGTCCAGAGCTGTCCCTTGCTATCCGGCCGCTCACTCAGCAGGTACGTTTCGGCCAGCCGGTCCCGATAGAAGTAGTTCGGTCCCGACCGGTTGGCGTGAACGAACGTCGCGAAGACGATCAGCACGACCAGCACGATCAATCCGATCGCGAGCTGGCGCAGTCCCGTGTCCGCGCTGCGTGCCACGAGTGCCGCGAAGTAGAGCCAGAGCAGGAGCACGCTGAGCACGACGGCACCGCCGAGCAACCAGTTGCGGAGGCGAGCCGGGATGGAGAATCGGGGGGCGCCTTCCTTGCTGTCACGCGACGTGAGCACGCGGGCCGCAACGAGCGACGCAATGCCGCCAAGCCCGAGTCCCGCCGGATGATCGCGCAGGGCGTAGATGACAAGGGGCGCGACGCCGAACAAGAGCATCACCGGGGTGCCGTAGATCGTGATGCCCACGTAGGAGCCCCACAGTGAGCGCATGCGGCGCGTCCAGGCGCTCAGGTGCGGCAGGACCAGCGTCGAGATGAGAAACGCGAAAAGGAAGCCGCCCGCAAAGAACGCCAGGGGAAGGACGAACAGGACCAGCTGATCGGCGCCCAGCAGCACCGTCTTTCGCCAGACCCACAACCACCAGAGCAGGCCCCCGGACAGCGCCAGCGCGAGCACGCCGAGCCTGACGAGCACCGACCGCTCGAACACGTCCTCGGCCGATTCCCCGCGGCCCGGCTTGAGCGAGCCTGATTGCTCCTGCTTCAGGTACTCTCTCTGTGCCACCAGCATCCAGACGAAGACGACGACGGAGAGGAGCCCACCGAACGCGAGGGCGATCAGGAGCACGAGCGTCGGTATCGGGATGCCGCGCCAGGTCGCCACCGCGGCACTGCCGCCGGCTGCCGTGGTGCGGCGGATCGCCGCGGTCAGGATTCCGGCGTTCCGCTGCAGACGCGCGAGCAGCGTCGGCGGTTGGAGCGTTGTTCGAATCTCCACCGCGCATCCCGGCGATCCCGGAACGCAGTCCGTCCGGTTCACGCGCACCACGCTGGAGTCCGTGGCTACGAGTGGAGCGACCGTCACCGGTTGCGACGCGGGCACCGGCACGCCAAGCGATTTCTCCAGGTCTGGAGCCAGGAAGTTGGCCGCCGCCAGATAGAACGCCGCGCCCGCGAAGATTGTCAGCGCGAACATCGCGAGGTTGCAGACCAGGCCGAGGACGATATGGCTCACGCCGCGCAGCATTTCCCGTCGGAGGACGCCCAGGCGCGCGATGAGGAAATTGCCATGGGTGCGAAGATGCCCGACGATGGCTCGTCCGACGCGGCTCCGGCCCGTGACCTCATCGGCGCGGAACGGAAACGTGGGCCAGCTGGTCGTGAAGCGCGTGCGCTCGGTGCCGCCGTACGTGTAGGGCGCGCCGGGCGACGGATCGCCCGCCACACGCCGGCCCTTCCAGCTGAGCAGCGACGTCAGGCACGCGCCGATATAACCGCCGCCCGAAACGGTACTCAGGTAGTCCACCAGCGGCAGTATGTCCACGCGGGACAGCGCCTGCAGGATCCCGAGATTCGTCGTGGCCGAGCGAATGCCGCCGCCGGAAAGTGCCAGACCCACGAGGCTGCGCGCCACGCGGTCCGGATCGCGGCCGTCGTGCCGGTGCCTGAGGAGGAAGTCGCGCTCGGCGCGCAGGACCTCCTCCAGGTCGGCGTAAGGTTTCGGGTCCGGCGCTTCGGTGGCCATCGGTCTCGAGGCTGTGACGCGAACGAGTATGGTGTCCCCCGGGGGCCGGCCCGCCATTACGGGACGCTTCTGGCAACGGACCTCGTGGCTCGGCCACTCCTCGATTCCAGCCGTCTGCGCCAGCGGGGACGGAACCTCGGGGAACCTCCGGCTGCAGTGCGAGGCAATCCCCGACGGATCGTCGGGGGTGATCAGCCAGAATGGCGCCGACGATTCACTTGCGGAGAACTTCCATGGGGACGCTCCGGTCCGATCTCCGACTTGCCTGGCGGGCGCTCTGGACCCATCGCGGGGTTACCGCCGTTGCAGTGGCGACGCTCGCATTGACGATCGGCCTCAACACCGCGGTCTTCAGCATTGTGAACGCGGTCGTTCTGCAGCCCCTCCCCTTCGCACAGCCGGACAGGCTGGTGGCGTTCTGCGAGCTGGACCGTGGCGAGCGCGCGGACCGATGTGGCGCCTCTGTTCCGAACGTGTTCGAGCTGGCGGAGCGGGTTCCCG
Source organism: Gemmatimonadaceae bacterium (assembly GCA_036393555.1). Classification (GTDB taxonomy): domain Bacteria; phylum Gemmatimonadota; class Gemmatimonadetes; order Gemmatimonadales; family Gemmatimonadaceae; genus JABWBJ01. Next base: position 1,329 of record DASWGU010000054.1, on the reverse strand, counting down.
GGATCGAGGTAGCCGGAGCCGCTCGCGACTGGCCTTTCGTCATGAAGACGGATGACGGCGCCGAAGGCATTCGCGGCGGGCTGGCCACGTCCGAGGCATTTCAGGCGCTTCGTGTGCGCCCCTCGCTCGGCCGGTTCATCGAGACAGGGGACCTCGGCGACAACTGGAATCGCGTCGTCGTCCTGTCCGACGACACCTGGCGCGCCCGTTTCGGTGCCCGTGCCGACGTGCTGGGGCAGACCATCGTGCTGGACGACGAACCGCACACCATCATCGGCGTGCTCCCTCCCGCCGCACGGGTACCGCGGCTCGAGGCGGTACAGATGTGGCGTCCCATCCACTTCGATCCCCGCGCCGAGGACCGGCGCGGCTGGCGAGGCTTCAACGCTTTCGCGCGCCTGCGCGGCGGCGCCACGCTCAAAGGCGTGCGCCGGGAGGTGGCGGAGGTGGCCGCCGACATCCAGCGGACGCACTTCGGCGATCGGGAAGGCTGGTCGATCGGTGTGCGGTCATGGCACGACGTGATCGTCGGCCCCGTGCGGAACACGATGTACCTCTTCGTCGGTGCAGTCGCGTTCGTGCTCCTCATCGGATGCGCCAACGTGGTTAACCTGCTGCTGGCCCAGGCCACGGCGAGGAAACGCGAACTGGCTGTGCGCGCGGCGCTGGGCGCTTCGCGGCTGCAATTGGCCCGCGGGCTGCTTGGGGAAACGCTGCTGCTGACCATTGCCGGCGCCGCGGCCGGACTGCTTCTGGGATGGTGGGCGTCGCGACTGGTCATCGTGCTGGCGCCCCAGGGCATTCCGCGTCTGGACGAGGTGGGGCTCGATCCTGCGGTGTTTGCCTTCGTGGCAGGTGTTGCAGTGCTCACGACCCTGCTGGTTGGCACCGCGCCGGCGCTGCGGGCCACGAAGTTCGACCTGCAGCGGTCCCTGGCCGCAGGCGGTCGAACGGCAACGTCGCACGATACCAGGCGATTCGGTCCGGCGCTGATTGTCGGCCAGATCGCGCTGGCGGTGGTGCTCGTGACGGGGGCAGGCCTGCTGATGCGCAGCTTCGTTACCCTGGTGCGATGGGAGCCCGGGTTTGAGCAGGACCATTTGCTAACCACCTGGGCGCTGGCATCGACCGGGCAGTTCACGAACCGGGCACAGGTGGCGGAGTACTTTGTCCGCGCCGAAGCGGAATTGCGGTCGATCCCCGGCACCGTGTCCGTGGGATCGGGCTCGGCGGGACCACTCTTCGGCGGAGACGGCGAAGGCCATTTCACGCTCGGCGGTCGTGGCTCGCCGTCCGACGACGCTCGTCAGGCGGCCTTCTGGTTCGACA
>DASWGU010000053.1:0-41696 GCA_036393555.1 Gemmatimonadaceae bacterium | reverse complement strand
TCAGCCACGGCCCGCCATCGATTTCCACGCCGCCGAATTCCTCCTTCGCCAGCTGATATCCCCAGTCGCGAAAAGCGCCCTCAGTGAACTTCATGATGTTGCCCTTGTGCACGAGCGTCACGCTGGTGAACCCGTTGGCCGCGGCGTACTCGATGGCGCTCCGGACCAGCCGGCGCGTGCCGTCTGCCGAGATCGGCTTGATGCCGATGCCGCTGGTCTCCGGGAACCGGATTTTCGTGACCCCCAGTTCGTTGCGAAGGAACGAGATGAGGCGCTTCGCCTCCGGTGTTCCCTCCTGATACTCGATTCCGGCGTAGATGTCCTCCGTGTTCTCGCGGAAGATCACCATGTTGACGTCTTCCGGACGTTTGACCGGCGACGGCACACCAGCGAAATACCGGACGGGCCGGACGCACGCGTACAGGTCAAGCTTCTGTCGCAGCGCCACGTTGAGGGAGCGGAAGCCGCCGCCGACCGGCGTGGTCAGCGGTCCCTTGATGGCGACCAGGTGGGTCGAGATCGCGGACAGCGTTTCGTCGGGCAGCCAGTCATCGAGACGCTCCTTTGCCTTCTCACCTGCCAGGACTTCGCGCCACGAGATGGACCGCTTGCCACCGTAGGCCTTCGCGACGGCGGCGTCGAAGACCAGCTGCGACGCGCGCCAGATGTCGGGACCGGTGCCATCTCCCTCGATGAAGGGGATGATCGGGTTGTCGGGCACCTGGATTCGGCCCGAGTGCATCGTGATGGCGGAGGACATTGGGAGCGGGAACCGGGAATGGGAGAATCGAGCGTGAGGGGAGGATGGAACGCGCGGAATCTAGCCGCTGCGATGGCACACTCTGTAAGTCACACCCCGGCACGATGTCCGGCGTTGCACGGCAGCGACGGTCAGTCGATCAGCACTCTGCCGCCTCCTCCGAGACCCTTAACCCTTAACCCTCAACCCTCAACCCTTAACCCTTATTTCCCTTGCCTACTCCAGCACCTCGATCAGCCCGGCGGCCCCCATGCCCCCGCCGATGCACATCGTGACCAATCCGAGCCCGCCGCCTCGCCGACCGAGCTCGTGAATCAACTGTGTCACGAGCTTCGCGCCCGTGGCGCCCAGCGGATGCCCCAGCGCGATCGCGCCGCCGTTCACGTTCAGTCGGTCGTCCGGGAATCCCAGTTCCCGTTTGACAGCAAGCGCCTGGGAGGCAAAGGCCTCGTTGAATTCGATTAGTGCCACGTCGCTCATGGAGACCCCGGCTCGCCGGAACGCTTTCGGCACCGCTTGTATCGGGCCCACGCCCATCACGTCAGGTTCCACGCCGGCGGCCGCGTACGAGACGAATCGTGCCAGTGGCTGCAATCCGTGCGCCTTCGCGTACTCGCGACTGACCAGGATCACCGCCGCGGCTCCGTCGGAGAACGGGCTGGAATTTCCTGCTGTGACAGTGCCGCCCACCTTGAATGCCGGCTTGAGAGTTGCAAGGCGTTCCAGACTCGTGTCCGGCCTGACCAGTTCATCCCGGACAAACAGGCCGTCCTGAACCTGTTTCGTCGTCCCGGACCAGGACACGCGACGAACTGGAACCGGCACGACCTGTTCCTCGAATCGGCCTGTTTCCAGCGCCGCCGCAGCTTTCCGGTGACTCTCGAGCGCGAAGGCATCCTGGTCGGCACGCGACACGTTCCATCGCTCCGCGACCCGCTCGGCCGTGAGGCCCATCGAGATCATGGACTCGGTCATCTCCGGATGCAGCCGGGTATGCCATCCGGACATGGGCACTTGGCTCATCATCTCCACACCGCCGGCAATCACCACATCGGCCATGCCGGACATTATCGCCTGTGCCGCACCGGCCACGCTCTGGAGCCCCGAGGCGCAGAACCGGTTCACCGTGGCCGCGGGGACTTCGACGGGCAGCCGGGCGCGAAGCGATGCCAGGCGCGCGACATTCAGTCCCTGGGCGCCCTCCGGCATGGCGCACCCCCACAGCACGTCATCGATCTCCTGCGGATCGACGTTGGCGCGCTTGACCGCTTCCTGGATGACGACCGCCGACAGGTCGATCGGGTGAACCTCGGCCAGCGCTCCGCCGGCCTTTCCGCGTCCGACCGGCGTGCGTACGGCGCTCACGATGACGGCTTCACGCATGACTAGTTCCGCAGAGGTTTGCCGTGCTCCAGCATGTGAGCGATCCGCGCCCGGGTCGGCGGCGTGCCCAGGAGCGAGAGGAACGCCTCACGTTCCAGATCGAGGATGTCCTGTTCCGTCACGATGCGTGGGGGTCCGTCACCACCGGACAGAACGTGCGCGATCTTCCTGCCGATCAGTTCCTCGTGGCTGGTCACGTACCCCGCCTCTCGCATGGCCCATGCGCCGTACGACAGGTTGCCCAGCGCTTCGCTTCCCAGGGTCCGAATGGTCCGCGGCATGGGCACGGTGTGGTCCGGGGCGAGTTCCAGCACGCGCGCCCTGGCATCCGCCAGCAACCTGTCCCGGTTCATCGTTATGCGGTCGGCCCGACGCAGCAGGCCGATGCGCCGCGCGTCCAGCGCGCTGGAGCTGACCGTCGCCGAAGTGATCACCTTGAAGGCCCGCTTCACCGCCTCGAACGGGTCCGCTTCCTCATAGGGCTCCAGCTCCTGCGTGAAGCGGAAGAGGAGCTCCTTCGTCCCGCCGCCGGCCGGCAGGAGGCCCACGCCCACCTCCACCAGACCGAGGTACAGCTCGGCGCCGGCCTGGACCCGAGCTGCGTGGAGCACGAATTCCGCACCCCCGCCAAGGGCCACGCCTGACGGCGCGACCACGACGGGGAAGGGAGCCGTTCGTATGGCGGCGACGGCCTGCTGGAATCGTCGCACGGCTTTGTCGAGCGCATCCCAGCGTCCCGCGTCCACCTCGGCGAGCACCTGCACCAGGTTGGCGCCGGCAGAGAACGTGCGATGATCGCCGCTGCCGATCACGAGACCGGCGAAGCCGCTGCGATGGACCAGGTCGATGGACTGCTCGATGATGTCGAGTGCGCCCGTGCCCAGCGTGTTCAGCTTCCCGTGCAGCTTGAGCAGGGCGACACCCTCACCGACGTCCAGCAGCGTGGCGTCCGCGTTGGAGGCGAGCGCGCCCAGTCGGAGGTGTACCAGATCGAGGTCGAGGTGGTGCGAAATGGGCTCGATCGGCGCGTACTCGCCGATGAACGACAACTGGCGCGGCCCGCTGCCCAGTTGCCGGTAGAAACCCTCGCGCGCCGCGGCGAGCAGAGGCGGCTCCTGGCCGCCGGGTGAGAGCGCTCCGCGAAGCCAGTCCAGGCCGAGGGCGTCGAACATGGCGAACGGTCCCATCGCCCACGCGAAGCCCCATTCCAGGGCGCGATCCACCGACGCGATGTCGTAGGCAATGTGGGGCGTTTTTGACAGCGTGTAGTCGGCCATGCTCAGCAGAACGGCTCGCAGGAACTCGGCATGGGCTCCGCCGGCCCGGGCGATGCCGCGGAGCCGGGACGGGAGCGGTTCGCGCGCGAGATGCTTGAGTTCCGGAAGGTCCGGGGCCACCTGCGGGTGGTACTCCCCGGTGCGCCAGTCGAGCGTGAGGATCCGCTTGCCGTCCTTGCGGTAGAAGCCGGCGCCGGTCTTCTCGCCCAGGCGTCCCTGCCTGACGAGATCGTGCACCCAGCCGGGCAGCGAGAAGTCCTCGCCGGTCGCGGCCGACAACCCGGCGGAGACATCGGTGAGCACGTCGATGCCCGAAATATCGGCTGTGCGGAACGTGGCGGACCGGGGACGCCCGATGAGAGGACCCGTGAGGGCGTCCACTTCGTCGATCGTCAGGCCGAATTGCTCCATCAGGCGCACGGCATGGAAGATCCCGTGTATGCCGAGCCGGTTGGCGATGAATCCGGGCACGTCCCGCGCCACGATCACGCCCTTCCCCAGCATGCGCTCCACGAAGTCCCGGATAGTGGCAACGGTTTCGGGGAGAGTGTCGGCGGCGGGGATCAGCTCCAGCAGGTGCAGATGGCGCACCGGATTGAAGAAATGCGTGCCGAGGAACCGCTGCCGGAACGACTCGTCGCGTCCGGATGCCAGCGCGGCGATGGGAATGCCCGACGTGTTCGACGTCACGATCGCGCCCGGCTTCGCCACCGACTCGATGCGCTGGAAGAGCGTGCGTTTCGGCTCCAATCGTTCCACGATGGCTTCGACGATCCAGTCGCATTCGCGCAGTCTGTCGAAGTCGTCCTCGGTGTTGCCGATGGTGATGCGGGCCGCGCAATCAGGATCCATGAAGGGCGCGGGACGTGCTTTCAGCCCCCGCTCCACCGCGGCGCGGGCGCGCGCGTTCCGATCGGGATCATCGGGGACGTCGAGGAGAACGACGGGGAAACCCGCCGACGCGACGAGCGCCGCGATACCGGTCCCCATCGCGCCCGCACCGACCACGCCCACCCTGGCGATTCGCATTGACCGGCCTCGTCCGATGTGATGGTTCCGGGATGAAGATCGAAAGCGGGCAGCGACTCGACAAGTGATGGATGCGGTTGTCGTGCCGGGCACTACCGCGGCTGTCGGCACGCGACGACCTTCCCACCATGCTGCTGAAAGCGATTGTGGCGGTGGTCCTGTCGGCCACTCCGGGCGCGCCGGTGCCGGCCGATTCGCTCATGATGCCGGGCGTGTCCCGCGAACTGGCTGCCGACAGGCGTGCGCGGATAACCGATATACGCTACGAGCTGTCGCTGGATGTCACGGGCACCGATACGGCTGCGGGCCGACTGGCCATGCGGTTCATGCTCACCGGGGCCGGTGACGTCATCGTCGATTTCCGCGGCGTGCGGCTCCGCCGGGTGCGCGCCAACGGCGCGACGCTGAGTCGTCCGGAATACAACGGCCATCACGTGCGAATCCCCGCGTCCGCGGTGGGCGTGGGATCGAACCGGCTGGATTTCGAGTTCGATTCACGCATCGCTCCGGCCGGCGCGAGCATCATCCGGGTGCGCGATCCCGTGGACTCGGCGACGTACCTGTACACGCTGCTCGTGCCCAGCGACGCGCAGCAGCTGTTTCCGGTGTTCGACCAGCCCGATCTCAAGGCGCGCGTGGTGCTGCGCCTGACCACGCCGACGGGATGGACGGCGCTCTCGAACGGCGGCCGGATCCGGGTGGACAGCGGTGCGACCGTCACGACGCACGTCTTCGCAGAAACGAAACCAATCAGCACCTACCTGATCGCCTTCGCGGCCGGCCCATGGGCGACTCGCACGTCCGCGAAGTCGCAGCGGCCGATCACCCTGTACATTCGGCAGTCCCGCGCCGCCGATGTCGATGCCGATTCCATCATCGCGCAGAACGACCGCGGCCTGCGCTGGCTGGAACAGTACTTCGCCTATCGATACCCGTTCGGCAAACTGGACGTCCTGCTGGCGCCGGCGTTCCCCTTCGGCGGGATGGAACATCCCGGCGCCATCTTCTACAGCGAGGAACGTTTCATCTTCCGCGAGCCGCCCACGCTGCCGCAGCGACTGGGACGCACCGCGACGATCTACCACGAGGTCGCGCACCAGTGGTTCGGCGACCTGGTGACCATGCGGTGGTTCGACGACCTCTGGTTGAAGGAAGGATTCGCCACGTACATGGCTGCCCGGATGCAGGCTTCGCTCGAACCGGCATCCGGCGCATGGAAGTCGTTCTACCTCCGCAACAAGCCGCCGGCATACGCCGTCGATGCCTCGGATGGCACGACTCCTGTCTGGCAGGAGCTGGGTAACCTCGACCAGGCGAAGAGCAACTACGGCGCCATCGTCTACAACAAAGCACCATCGGTCCTGAAGCAGCTCAACTACCTTGTCGGCGACGATGCATTCCAGGGAGGATTGCAGCGATTCCTGCGGCGCTACGAGTTCGGCAACGCGACTTGGCAGCAACTGCTGGAGTCGGTCGGCGAGGCATGGGGTCAGCCACTGGAGGAATGGGGACGGGCGTATATCCTCCGACCCGGAATGCCGGTGATCGAGCAGCAGCTCGAGGTGCGCGATGGGCGCATCGTCAGGCTCGCCCTCGTCCAGCGTCCGGCGCGTTCAATCTCCGGTCCGGGTGCATGGCCGATCCGCGCCGAGGTGCTCGTGGCACCCGCGACGGGATCCCCCATCAGGATCCCGGTGACGCTCGCCGGCGACACGACGGTCGTGGCCGCGGCGACCGGGCTTCCCCAGCCATCCTGGGTCTTCGCGAATGCCGACGATCAGGCCTACGCGCTGGTACTCCTGGACACGAAGACTGTCGACTTCCTGGAGCGTTCCCTCGGCACGGTGACCGACTCGTTCCAACGGGCCATGCTGTGGGGTGCGCTCTGGGATCTCGTGCGCGAAGCGGAACTCTCCCCGGATCGCTTCATTCGGTTGGCACTCCGGGAGCTGCCCCGCGAAACCGACGAGCAGATTGCCGCGGGCATCCTGTCACGCCTGACGAGAGCGTTCGGCGCATACCTCTCCCAAGCCGGCCGCTCGAACCGGGTAGCCGACGTGGAGCGCGTCCTGCTGGGGGGCGCCTCGGACAGCAGCGGGTCGTACGGCATTCGGCGGGCGCATCTCGATGCCTTCGTGCGAACCGCCGGCACTCCCGCGGCGTTGTCACGCCTCGACGTTCTGCTGGACGAACAGTCCATCGCCGGACTGCCGCTCGGAGCGCCCACGCGCTGGGCGATCGTGACTCGGCTGATCGCCTCAGGTGCGCCGGGCGCCGACCGGCGCCTGGCGGCGGAGACGGAGCGCGACAAGACCCCTGAAGGCGCACGACGGGCGTTCATGGCCTCGGCCGCGCGGGCCGATCCCGCGGTCAAGCGCGACTACTTCGCACGCTACTTCGCCGACGCGGAACTGAACGAAGACTGGGCAACGGCCAGTCTGGACGCGTTCAACTCCCCGGAATCGCGGACGCTGACCATCGCCTACCTTCGGCCCGCGCTGGATTCGCTGCCCTGGATCCAGCGCAACCGTCGCATCTTCTACCTCGGGTCGTGGATCGGTGCATTCCTGGACGGTCAGGTAACCCCTGACGCGGCCGCCATCGTTGATACGTTCCTGGCGAGCAACCCCGGCCTGGCGCCAGACCTCCGGCTGAAGGTGTTGCAGGCTAGCGACGAATTGAGACGCACCGTCACGATCCGGGCGCGCTACCGGGAATGACGGATCGGCCCCTTTGCATCGACCTGCCGGCGTGGGCCGAGGGACGCGACGCCGACGATCGGCTCTTCGGCACGGATGAGGAGCGGATGCGTGTCGCGATCGAACTCGCGCTCCAGAACGTGCGCCATGGCACGGGTGGACCGTTCGGCGCGGCGGTCTTCGAGATCGAAAGCGGACGGCTGGTTGCGGTCGGGGTGAACTCTGTCGTGCGTCTCGGAAACTCCTCGTTGCACGCTGAAATCGTGGCATTCATGCGGGCGCAGTCTCGAGTCGGGAACTACACACTCGCCGCCCCCGGCCTACCGGCTCATGCGCTCTACTCCTCCTGCGATCCCTGCGCCATGTGCCTCGGGGCGGTGCTCTGGGCCGGCGTCCGACGCCTGGTCTGCGGGGCCAGCCGGCAGGACGCGGAGTCGCTTCGCTTTGACGAGGGGCCGGTCTTCCCGCAGTCATACGACTACCTGCGGCGCCGCGGCCTACAGGTCGTGCATGGTGTCCTGCGTGACGAGGCGCGCGCGGCACTGGAGCTGTATGGCGTCGGCGGCGGCGTGATCTACAACCCCTGATGGTTCTCTGGTGTCGCGGCTGTCAGCTCCTCCTCGGCGTACCCTGGCTGGTTGCCTGCGACCTGTCCATCGCCCAGGAGGACGAACTCGGCGACATCTACGCAGCGTCGATCGCGGCGCAGCTGCCGATAGTGGCCGATTCAGCTGTCAATGCCGAGCTGACAGCGATGGGCCGGCGTCTCACTGCGGTCGCCGATGATGCGTCCCGGGATTGGCATTTCCATGTCGTCGACGACACCGTCGTGAATGCGTTCGCTGTTCCCGGCGGTCACGTTTTCGTATACCGGGGTCTGGTGGACCGTGCCGGGTCGTACGGCGAACTCGCCGGGGTCGTGGCGCACGAAATCGCTCACGTGACGCTGCGTCACAGCGTCGAGCAGCTGCGCGCGCGAACGCGGACGAACGTGCTGGTCGGGCTGTTCTGCACCGTCGTGTCGGTCTGCGGCTCACCGGTAGCACAGGTGGCCATCGATGCCGGCGGGCAGGTCCTGTTCGCGCGGCACAGCCGTGAGGACGAGACCGAATCGGATTCGGCGAGCGTGAGCTACCTGATGGCCGCCGGCATCGACCCCCGGGCGATTCCGGTGATGTTCACCCGACTGGCTGAGGCGCGCCAGCGCGATCCGTTCAGGCTGGAGTCCTGGTTCGCGACCCATCCGCAGGACGGTGACCGCATTGCGCGAACCGCGGAACTGATTGCCGCGCTGCCGATGGCTGTCATGGATTCGCTGACACGGGACGCGCCGGAATTCCAGCGGTTACAGTCGCGTTTAGCCGTGATTTCCAGAAATGGCCCGTGAGCAGCACGACACGACGTGAGAGTTCTCTCACATCTTGCGTTGAACCTCCCGGCGCTTAGTCTCCTTGTACGCGCAGTACACTTTTTGCAGAGCAGTGACGTTGATGTGACGGTGCGGTCTTATCTGGACGCGCTCACGGTTTCTTCAGGCGCTCCTCCCTCCAGACGTCGATAACATGCTCGTTCCTGAAGCCCCCCTGGACGCCTACCGCAGCGACCTTGCACGCAACAAGTCGCGTGAGGACTTTGGCGGCGCTGACACCATCTGGCTGCTGACGGCCCACTGCCTCTCGCGCCTGGGTCGGGCGTCGGTCGAGGACGTGGAGCTTCTCGGCACGCAATGCGCCAACGCCCTGCGCGACTTCACGGACCCGTCCAGCGGTGGCGCCTCGCTCACCGACGCCGAGGTCTCCGACCTTCGGCTGGTGGTGGAGGGCCTGTCGGCCGTCCGGGAGCGCGCCGGTGCCGACGCCCTGGCGCAGGGGATACGCGGGATGGCGGCCCGCATGACGGAAGCGGGGGCGCTGTCCATGGCATACACCACGGTGGACCTGACGCGCCGTGTAGGCCACCGGGCGACCGATCGCGAGCGAGGCATTCTGACCGCCGATCAGGCCATGGTGGCCCGCCTGCTCGGTGACCTCGAAGCGGCTGAGGATCTGTACCGTGCCGTAGAAGCCATCGGTGACCGGTCGGGCGACTTCATCGTGCTTGCCCGAGCCTACATCGGACGCGGTGTGCTCGATCGCGTCCGCGGCAACTACCCCCGCTCCAGGATCTACTTCGAACGCGGACTGGAACTGGCCGAGAGCGTCGACGCGCGCGACCTGATGCGCCACGCGCACCAGGGTCTGACGATCTGCCACGCCATCGCCAGGAATTTCGATCGGGCGCTGCAGCATGGGTGGACGACGTACACGCTGTCGACCAGCGACGGCGGCGAGATCGAGGCGTTGAGCAATCTGGCTCAGTTGAGCCTCGATGCCGGGTATCCCGGCGCCGCGTTACGGGGGTTCGCCGCGGTGCTCGGCCGGACAGTGTCCGCCCGGGTGTCACTCGGCGCCCTGGGGGGCATCGCCACGGCCGCGGCGCATACCCGGGACCTTGCGATCCTGGCGCGCGCGGAGGCCGAGGTGGAGTCCCGCGTCATTACCTCGGCACTTCCGTACGAGAACGCCCAGGCTCTGTACCACCTCGCGACCGCCTACGCCATCGCCGGGGACTCGGAGAAGTCCGAAGCGTTCCGCACCCGCGCGCGGAAGCTGGCCCAGGCGCGCGGGTTCTTCGAGATCGTTCACAAGACCGACGGTGAAGCGGTTGCGAAAGCGGCCGCCCCGCTGAGCGACTCGGCGAGTCTGTCAAAGCCGTCCAAGGACGTCCTGACGTCCATTTCGGACCTGGACGTCGGCGAGGCCGCCGCCGTCCTGGCCCTTACTCGCCAGCCCTGACGGAGACGTTGGCGAGCGGGTTGATATAGTCTGCCAGCGGATTGATATAGTCGCCGTTCGGCTTCACCTGGTTGTCGCAGGATGCGTAGGGCACCTTGCCGGAGGCGCACTGCGCTTGGGAGGGCGCGGTTGGCGAGGCGCACGCCGCCAGGAAGGCGGCAGGGAGCACGACGGTGAGAACTTGGACTGCACGGCGCATGAAGAACTCCAAGAGTGGAAGGTTCGCCCAAAGCTGGAGGTGTGCGCGCCTTTCGACCGACACGCCATGTGACTCGGTGATACACGGCGTAACGTCGCGGGGACTGTGCGCGTGATTGTCGCCGCTCTGGTGCGAGACCCGACCGCACGGGCCCGACTGACCGACGCCCTTCGACTCGACGCGACGATCCGCGACTGTGTCCGGTTGAGCGAGGTGATCGCCCTGGTCGAGACAGGCCTTGCGAGCATCGTGGTCGCCGACCACCGGGACTATGACGGCAGTTCCACCCTTCCGGGGATCCGGCGCATTCGCGTGGCCTACCCCTCGATCCCCGTCGTGATGTACGTGCCGCTGTCGAACGAGATTTCCGGGCTCGTCCTGGAGTATGCCCGGGTCGGCGTCAGCCAGCTGGTCTTTCAGGGTGTGGACGACCTTCGCACTCCGCTCCGCGCGGCGGTGCATGCTGCGCTGGACCACGCGTCAGCGCTCGGCGTCGGCGCCGAGCTGGAGGCATTGGTGCCCTCCAATCTGCTCCCGTTCCTGCGCTACTGTCTGGAGCATGCCCGCCGCGACATGGGCGTGGAAGCCGCCGCCACCGCGATGGGTGTGCATCGCAAGACACTGGTCGACCGGATGCGCGCTGCGGGTCTGCCGTCGCCCCGCGCCATCATCGCGTGGAGCCGCCTCGTCCTGGCGGCGCGACTGCTCGACGATCCCGGCCGGACGGTGGAGCAGGTGGCCCTGATGCTCGACTTCCCCTCCGGCACCGCCCTGCGAAACATGTTCAAGCGGTATACCGGACTGCGCACGAGCGAAGTGCGGCAGAACGGCGGCGTCCGCTGTGTGCTGCACGCCTTCAAGCGCGAACTCGCGTCAGCTGGCGCGGGGCAGGGCCAGGCCTGAACGTTCGCTACCCTGGCCAGCCAGGCTAGCTAGCTAGCTAGCGCTAGCTAGAAGCCGGCCTGAGTCGTGAGTGCTGGATGCTCCACCTGCTTCCTGGTCCTGGAGCTGGTGCTGAGCCAAAACCCCAGCGCCAGCACGTGTCACCCAGTTCGAGCACCCAGTACTGAGCACACAGCGATCTGGCCTGAGTGGAAGAAGATGCGTCGCTCTCTTCCCTCCCTCTACTTCACGCGCTCAGAGTTTCAGGATGGACACTAGCTGGCCGGCCTGAGTCGTGAGTGCTGGATGCTCGACCTGCTTCCTGGTCCTGGAGCTGGTGCTGCTGGGGCGAGCGCCAGCGCTTCGAGCAGCGTCGACTTGCCGGAGCCGTTCTTGCCGACGAGGAACGTGACCGGAGACTCAAACGCGATCGTCGGCAAGGTCCGGATCGCCGGCACGGCGAAGGGGAATTCAGCCCCGTGCTCGCCCGGGGCGAGCGAGGCGCTGCGCAGGTGGATCATGTGCAGCGCCCGAACGGAAGGCGGCCGAGCCTTGAGGTTCGGTGGCGCGCGGGACCTATTACGGCGGCACCCGGTCCGACCGACCGGTCACACCACCAAGGAGTGAAGCTCATGATCCGGATGATCGCTCTCATCGCACTGTGCGTGCCACTTGCCGCGGCGACCGCGCAGGCACGCCGGCCTTTCACACCCTCGGACTGGTATCGCCTCACGACACTCGGTTCGCCGGCGCTGTCACCGGATGGCCGGCTCGTGGCGTTCACCGTGACGACGGTCAGGGAAGCCGACAATCGCCGGCACCAGGAAGTCTGGCTGGTGCCCAGCGCGGGCGGGGATGCCATGCGGTACACGGCACCTGGTTACGAAAGCTCCAACCCCCGCTGGTCGCCCGACGGCCGGTGGCTGCTTTTCACATCCAATCGCCCAGGCTCGGAGGGGAGGACTTGGGGACTCCGGATGGATCAGCCCGGAGGTGAGGCGGTCGAGATCGATTCCTTCCCCAGTGGTTCCATGCCCGCCAGCCGGCGGTTCGTGGTGATGTCGGATCCCATCCCGGTCGACACTTCACCGCGGCAGGCTGGTGACGCGTGGGGCACGATGCAGCCCATCGCGCGGCCGCCGTTCGGGTCCATCACAAAGCCCGTCGACCCCAGGCGATTCGACGGACGGCACGTGACCGAGATGCGGTACAAGGCCAACGGTCGGGGATTCCTGCCGGGTCCGCGCGAGGCGCGCGTGATCCGGCCGGCTCAGCTGTGGGTGCAGCCGCTGGATGGAACCGCGAAGCGCATCATCGACACCACGAGGTACTCACGGCGCAGTCCTGCCGTTTCGCCTGACGGCCAGTGGATCGCGTACCTCGCGGATCCGGACATGCGGGCCGACTCGGTCGTCGCGGCTATCGTGGACTCGATCGCGCAGCTGCCCTACGACGCGAAGCGCGACGAGGCGCCGCGCAACGATGCCGACATCTTCGTGGTCGCCTCGACCGGCGGCACGCCGCGACGCCTGACGAGTGCAGCTGGCAGTGAGGGCAACCTGCAGTGGTCGCCCGACGGCCGGATGATCTCCTTTGTCTCATCTCCCACGCGAACGACGTCGCGCCGCCTCTATGTGGTGCCCGCTGCGGGCGGTACACCGACGAATCTGCTGGGGAACTGGCAGTCCGAACCGCAGAACTACTGGTGGTCGCCAGCCGGGCAGGTGATGGTCGAGGCGGCCGTCGGCGGGCGCAGTGCGCTGTTCCGGCTCGATCCCGGTACGAAACAACTGACGGAAGTGCTTGGCGGCCGGCGACGCATGAGCGGGTTCACGACCGACGAGAAGGGGATCCGCATGGCGTACGTCTCCACCAGCATCACCAGGCCGACCGAACTCTACGTCGCCAACACTGATGGGACCGGCGAACGGAAGCTCACCAGCTTCAATGACGCGCTGAACGCGGAAATCGAATGGCCCGACGCGGAGCGCTTCACGTACAAGTCGGTCGGCGGGCTGGAGATCGAGGCGTGGCTGCAACGTCCGGCGGGCTACCAGGCAGGACGGCGATACCCCGTGGTGCTGTACATCCACGGCGGTCCCCACAGCGCCTACGGCGAAGGGTGGTTCGACGAGTTCCACAACATCGCTGGCGCCGGCATGTTCGTCCTGTTCACCAACCCTCGTGGGTCCAGCGGGTATGGTGCGGATTTCACCTACTCCACGCGTGGCCGGTGGGGCATGGAGGACTTCGAGGACCTCATGCGGGCGGTCGACATCGTCTCCCGGCGCGCCGACGTGGACTCCACGCGCATGGGCGTGACCGGGGGATCGTACGGCGGGTTCATGACGGCGTGGGTCACGACGAAGACCAACCGGTTCAAGGCGGCGCAAGCCGACCGGATGATCTCGAACTGGTGGTCCTGGTACGGCACGAGCGACGCGCAGGGCCTGACCGAGTTCGAGTTCTACGGCAAGCCATGGGAGAACGAGAAACTGTACGACGATCTCTCTCCCATCCGGTTCGTGGACAAGGTGCGGACCCCCACCCTCATCGTGCAGTCGGAAGAGGACCACCGAACTCCGATGACGGACGCGGAGCAGTGGTTCATTGCGCTCAAGAAGCAGGGTATTCCCGTTGAGCTGGTGCGGTATCCGCGCTCGACTCACGACCTGTCGCGGACCGGTGAACCCTGGCTACTGGTGGATCGACTGGGGCGGCTACGGCAGTGGTTTGCGCATTGGCTGAAAAGCGATGTGGCCAGTTGAGTGTCGCGTGACCTCTCACGCCCGCCAGCAGCCCGACATCCGAGACCTGAGACCTGAGACCTGAGACCTGAGATGTTTCCCCAGGTCTCATGGCCCAACACGTGCTGGTAGCCCTCGCCGTTGCGCAGATTCTCGCCGCCGTTGCGCTGCTCCGGCGTCTGCTGCCCGGTTTCAGGCGAGTGCCTCCGGTCGAGCCCAGGCCCGAGGGGCTCACCGGGACGACCGTCACCGTCTTGGTACCGACGTTGAACGAGGCGGACCGCGTGGGACCGTGCCTGCGCGGCCTTGAGCGCCAGGGTCCACCGCTGGCCGAGATCATCATCGTGGACAGCGGATCCAGCGACGCGACAGTCGAAACAGTCGAGGCGGCGGCGCGGGGTGATGGCCGGATCCGGCTGCTGACAGATCCGCCCCTACCTCAGGGGTGGATCGGAAAAGTCTGGGCGCTGCAGCACGGCCTCGCCGCGGCGCACGGCGAGTGGATCCTGGGAATGGACGCGGATACCGAAGCGCAGGACGGAATGGTGGCGGCGGTGGTCGGGGCGGCGCTCGACCATGGGCTGGACCTGGTTTCCTTCGCTCCGAGGTTCGATGGTCAGACGCCGGCCGAGCGGTGGCTGCAGCCGGCGCTCCTGGTGACCCTCGTGTACCGTTTCGGCGCAGCAGGTGCGTCGCCTGTGCCTGACCGCCTGCTCGCCAACGGACAGTGCTTCCTGGTCAGGAGGGAAACGCTACGGTCCCACGGCGGCTACGAGCCCGCGCGCCGGTCGTTCGCCGACGACGTGACGCTTGCCCGGCACTACGCCCGGCTCGGCGTGCCGACGGGATTCCTGGATGGTTCCCGTCTCTTCCGCGTCCGTGCCTACCGATCGGCGCGCGAAATGTGGCGGGAATGGGGCCGTTCCGTGGATCTGGCCGACACGGTGTCACCCGGACGTCGGTGGGGGGACCTGGCGTACCTCATTCTGGTACAAGGAGTTCCGGTCCCGCTGCTGGCGGCGATCGCCGTATTCGGACTGGGTAGCGCCCCGTTTGTGCTGCTCTGGGTCAACTCGTTTCTCCTTGGCGTGAGGTTATTGCTCCTTAAGGAACTCGCCCGCTCGTACGAGGTGCGCGGCCCTCCATACTGGTTGTCCTGGCTGGCGGATCCACTGGCGGTATTCCGGATCCTCCTGTCCCTTCTCCGCCGACCGAGCGAGTGGCGAGGCCGGGTGTACCGCTCGCCCGACTGACGCCAGGCAGGCTCGTCCCATTATGCTTGCCTGGTCCGGAATCGATAGGTGATTTTCCGCCTCCACGTTTCCGCTCCCGCTTCCCCGCAAATCCAGATGCGCCGAATGATGTTCATCCGACAGATACGACTGGCCGCGGGCCTGGCACTTGCTGCCGTTCCCGTCGTCGCGCAGCAACCGGACAAGCCGCTCCCGCTCAAGTACTCCGGCGAACCGACTGTGGCCGAGATCACCGCGGGCGACCTCATGACCCGGGTCTACAAGTTTGCCGACGACTCGATGATGGGTCGTCAGGTCGGCACGAAGTACAACGACATGGGAACCGCCTACATCGAGAGTGAAGTCCGGCGGCTGGGACTGCAGCCCGCCGGCGACAGCGGGACGTTTTTCCAGAAGATTCCTCTTTTCAGCCGACGGCTCGATTCTGCATCGACCGTCACCGTCGACGGCCAGGTGTTCGCGGCCGGCGCGGATTTCGTCGCGAATTCGGCGGGTCAGTTCCGCAACGTGCGAGACGCACAGGTTGTGTTTGTGGGAGCGACGCTGGACACCACCAAGAACCTCAGCGTCGAGCAGGCCCGCGGCCGCATTCTCGTTTTCACGCCGGGCCAACTGCCGCCGGGAACGGTGGTGCGTGACTTCGTCCAGTCCAACGGTTACCAGGCGTGGGTCGCGATGCGCACCGCCGCGGCAGTCAATGTGACCGTGGTCGGCGACATACTCTCCACCAACGTGCTCCGGCAGGCATTCCAGGGGGGCGGTCCCGCGTTCATCCGGGACTCCACCGCGCTCTCGATCGGCGTCACGCGCGCCTTGGCCGAGGCAATGCTGGGCGCGTCCGCCGCGATGTGGTTCGGTGGGAAGGAGGGGAAGGTGGCAACGACCGACGTCCGGTTCATTGAGGCCGAGCTGCCCGGCCGGAACGTCGTCGCCATTCTGCCCGGCTCGGACCCGGCTCTGCGGCACCAGTACGTCGCCATCGGCGCGCATAACGACCACGTCGGTCTTGCGAGGCAGGCTGTGGATCACGACTCGGTGAAGGCGCACATGCAGGTCGTCCGCCCACAGGGCGCCGACAGTGAAGATCGTCTGCCGACGCCCGAGGAAGCCGCCCGGGTTGGTGGCACGCTGGACAGCCTCCGCGCCGTCAATCCAGCGCGGCAGGACTCCATCTACAACGGGGCCGACGACGATGCATCCGGGTCAATGACCGTCCTGGAGATCGCCGAACAGTTCGCGTCAGGCAGCGAGAAGCCGAAGCGTTCCATCCTGTTTGTGTGGCATACCGGCGAGGAAATGGGACTCTGGGGGGCCAGCTGGTACACGGCGCACCCGACGGTTCCGCGCGATTCCATCGTGGTGCAGCTCAACATGGACATGGTCGGCCGCGGCGCGGCGAGCGACGTCACAGGCGAGGACCGGGATGGCAACCTGCTGCGCGGTGGCGAGGGCTACGTTCAGCTCATCGGCTCCAGGCGCCTGTCCACTGAACTTGGCGATCTCATCGAGGCGGTTAACGCGGAGAAGGCGCTGGGAATGCGCTTTGACTACGCGATGGACGCCAACGGGCACCCGCAGAACATCTACTGTCGCTCGGACCACTACGAATACGCCAAGTACGGAATCCCGATCGTCTTCCTGTCTACCGGTGGTCACGCCGACTATCACCAGGTGACCGACGAGCCGCAGTACATCCAGTATCCCCACATGGCCGGCGTAGCCAGGCTGGTCTACGAGTCGGCCATGCGGATTGGCAACCTCGACCACCGGCTTGTCGTGGACAAGCCCAGGCCCGACCCGAAGGGGAGCTGCGTCCAATAGGTGGAGCCAGCTCTCAGCTAGCCGGCCTGAGTCGTGAGTGCTGGATGCTCGACCTGCTTCCTGGTCCTGGAGCTGGTGCTGAGCAAACCCCAGCGCCAGCAGGTGTCACCCAGTTCGAGCACCCGGTTCTGAGCACTCAGCGATCTGGCCTGAGCGGTGAGTGGATGCGCCTCTCTCTTTCCCCGCCCATCCAGTCACGCGCTCCGTGTTTCAGGATGGACACCAGCTCAGCTGGATCGCTGCGCCTTCCGGACGCCGAGGCAACGGTGCATTGTCCCTCCCCTCACTTCGGCTGATCCTCTCACTGTGAGGGTGGCATGCGACTCCCCGTGCGTGGTTCCGTGCGTATCTCGATGATTGCCGCGATGGCGGCGTGCGGTGTGGGCGGATACCTGCTCGCGCTCACGTCGTCGCGGGTGCCGCCGGCATCGGCGGCTGAAGCCGACGAACATGCCGGTCACAGCGGCCCGGTGGGCGCCGCCGCGGTGTCGATCAGTCCACAGCAGGCCGCCACCCTTCCAGGTTCGGGCCAGGCCGCTGCCCAGCGCCTGGCGTCGTCGCCACGACACGGCGAATGGGTCGCGGTGAAGGTCGGTGCATCGGACAGCGTCATGGCGTGGGTGGTGTATCCCGAGCGTTCCACGAAGGCGCCCGTCGTCATCGCCATCCACGAAAACACGGGCCTCACGAACTGGGCACGCGGTGTAGCCGATCAGCTCGCGGCCGACGGGTTCATTGGAATCGCGCCGGATCTGCTCACCATGGTGCGAACCGGCACGTTGACCGAGGAGTTGCCGGCCGATCAGGGGCGGTCCCTCATTGGCCGGATCACGCCCGACTTTGCAAATGCCGCACTGGATGCCGTGGCGCAATACGGCATGGCGCTTCCCGCGGCGGAGGCGCGCTACGGCGTCATCGGGTTCTGCTGGGGTGGTGCGCGCTCGTTCCTGCACGCGACCCACGCGCCGGCGTTAGGTGCCTCGGTGATCTACTACGGTTCACCGCCGACCGCCGAACAGATGGCCGCCATTCGGGCTCCCGTGCTGGGGCTCTACGGCGGGGCCGACAATCGCATCAACGTGACCATCCCCAGCGCGGATTCCGCCATGAAGCGCCTGGGCAAGTCGTACGAGTATCACATCTTCGACGGGGCAGGGCACGGCTTCCTCCGCGGCCAGGAAAACTCCGAGGCCAACCTCAGGGCGGCGCAGCAGGCGTGGCCGCGAACCGTCGCGTTCCTGAAGGCGAAACTGGGAGGGTAGTCCGAACAGGAGTATGGCGCACGGGTGGCGGTGTGGCACGCTGCCAGCCTCGGTCGGACGCTGTCGAGATGATCAGCAGGCTCGCGTCCTCTTTGCTAGGTTTCCCATCTCACTGCGCCGGCTTTCACCCTTTCGACCCGCCCGAAATGGAACGACAGGCATCAGCCGTATGGAATGGCACGCTGCGCGACGGCAACGGAACCATGACGGCGCCGAGTGGTGTGCTGCACAACGCGTCCTACACCTTCGGCACGCGCTTCGAGGCCACGCCCGGAACCAACCCTGAGGAGCTGATCGCGGCGGCACACGCCGGCTGCTTCTCCATGGCGTTCTCCGGAAAGCTCACCGCCGCCGGATTTCCCCCTGAACGGATCGCCACCACGGCAACGGTCACGCTGGAGAAGACGGAGGCGGGCTTCACCATCACGGCGGTTCATTTGAAAACGACGGCCAGGGTCCCCGGCGCGTCCGCCGAGGTGTTCGCCGCTGAGGCCGAGAGTGCCCGGCAAACGTGTCCGGTCTCGCGTGTTCTGAACACCAGAATCACTCTGGATGCGACCCTGGAGTAACCTCGACATCATTCCGTCCGTGCCGGCCGCTCCCCACACTCGTCCCGCATCCCTCATGCGCACGGTGCGCCAGCTCATCCTCCTCGTCGCCGGTCTGAGCACCGCGGCATCCGCCCAGTCGCGTTACACCGGCGCGGACGGCAGGCTGCGGGTGTCGCTGGCCCAGCAACCGTTCTCGCCCAACGGCACCTCGCGCGGCCCCGCTACCATGGCGACCGGGGGAATCCGTGACACGCTGGCCCGTCTGGGAGCGGTGGTCCGCGGTGCGGAGGCCCTTCTCACGCCGGTCGAGGACACGGAGTACGGCGGCTGGAAGCGGCTCGGCATGGCGTTAGGCCATTTTGCCGACATCGTCAGGCAGAACGAAACCGAAGGGTACTTCACCGTCGGCCTGCTCGCCACCTGCCCGTCGATGCCCGGCCTGGTGGCGGGACTGCAGCGTTCGGGACCGGGACGTGATCCGCTCCGGATCGGCATGCTCTGGCTGGACGCGCATCCGGACATCAATACGCCCGAGACCACCCGTAGCGGGTCGCTGGGCGGCATGCCCGTTGCGGTCGCCACGGGACGCGCGCTGGGCCGGATGCGACTGGACGCCACACTCGATCCGCCGCTGTCCGACCAGCATGTTGTCATGGGCGGGGTGCGCCTGACCGACCCGCTGGAGCAGGACATCCTTGACCATTCCCGCATAGAACAGGTCAGCGTCGAGGATCTCCGGCGTGCGACACCGGCGGTGTTCGCCCAGCTCGACCGCCTGAACCGGATCTCCGACAAGCTGTACATCCACATCGACATGGACGTGCTGGATCCGGCGGAGGTGCCCGGCCATGGCAACAAGGTCCCCGGTGGGCCGTCGAGCGTGGAACTGGCCGTCCTGTTCGAACAGATTTTCGCCCGCTATCCAAAAGCGTCGGCGATCGGCTTCGCAACCATCCCGTCGAATGACCCCGGCGGGGTGTCCATCGCTGCGGTGAATCGGATGATCACGGGGGCCGTCAAGGGCGTGCAGAGCCGCGAGGGCGGGAAGCGTTAGGCGTCGCTCCCTTAACCCTCAATCCTTGGTCGTTAGTCGCTTCACCACGAAGACCGTTCCCGCTGCCGCCAGCGACACCCACATCGCTGGCAATTTCCCGGCGTAGACGTAGATCGCCAGCCAGATCGACGCCACCACCAGCGTCCAGAACGTCACGACGCTGCCGAATCGGGTGAAGGCGGTGAACGTGATGCGTGCACCGTCCCGTTCGGCGAGGCCGATCGTCGTCACATTCGCCGACGCCCCGATCGGAGTTCCGTTTCCGCCCAGGCAGGCGCCCAGCGACAGGGCCCACCAGAGCACCTGTGCGTCACCTTCGATCACCCCGACCATCTGCGCAACCACCGGGATCGCCACCGCGACGAAGGGGATGTTGTCGATCAGCGCCGACAGGATCGCGGCAACCCAGCAGATGATCAGCGCCGCGAAGAGGAGCGTGCCAACCGGTGAGAGCCCGAGCGCGGCCGACCCGGACGCAATGCCGTCCTGGAGGGCGTGCGCCATTGTCGTGATCAGTCCGGTCTGTACGCCGGCGCCGACGATGATGAACAGGAAACCGAAGAACGCCAGGGTCGGCCACTCGATGTCCTCCTCGGTGACCTGCAGTACGCCGTGCACTCGCTCGGAGGCGCTGGGGCGAAAGCGGCTGATGTAGAGGCGGTCCTGTACGATGAGTGCAGCGGCAGCGCCGATGGTTGCGGGGACGGCTGCCGGCATTCCGGTCATGTGATGTGTGAGGAATCCGATCA
The DNA here is from genome assembly GCA_036393555.1 of Gemmatimonadaceae bacterium. Lineage (GTDB taxonomy): Bacteria > Gemmatimonadota > Gemmatimonadetes > Gemmatimonadales > Gemmatimonadaceae > JABWBJ01. The sequence goes on along the minus strand of DASWGU010000053.1, from coordinate 21,196 downwards.
GAATGCCGGCGCAGATCACCGCCATCCAGCGGGCCAGCGCCCGATCGCGCAGCACGGGCGGTCCTTCCACCGTGTCCGTCGACGTAGGGCGCACATCCAGCTCGTCCCTGAAGCGGTGCGCGCTGTAGGCGACCAGACCGAACAGCATGATGATCGTCGGCGGCGCCACATTCTCCAGGAAGTCGACGAACGACAGGTTGGCGCCCGAGCCGATCATGATGTTGGGTGGGTCGCCGATCAGCGTCGCCGTCCCGCCGATGTTCGACGCCATCACCATCGGCAGGAGGATCGCGATGGGATTGATCCGCAACTCGCGCGCGAGGCCCACCACCATCGGGGTGACGAAAATCACCGTCGTCACGTTGTCGAGCAGCGCAGAGGCAGCGGCTGTGAACCAGATGATCAGGCTGAGCACCACGAGTGGTCGCCCGCGCGCCCGCCTGAGCAACCGTGCGACCGCCCACTCGAACACGCCCGTCGTCTTCAGGACCCCCACCACGGCCATCATCGCCGCCAGGAGGACCAGGACGTTGACGTCCAGTGCTTCTGCGGTCGCCTCGAAGGAAATGAGGTGGTACGGCGTGAAATAGGTGATGCCCCAGAGCAGTGCGACCGCGCCCAGCACGACCACCACGCGATGAGCCGCCTCGAGCGTGAGCAGCGCGAAGACCGTCACCAGCACCAGGGCGACCAGGATCTGGGAAACGGGATCGGTCGTCGAGGCCAGACCAGCCTCGTGCTGCAGCAGTGGTGGTGTCATCACGCTACAGCTGCTTGATCTCCGAAATCACCTTGGTGAGACTCTGCTTGGCATCGCCGAACAGCATGGACGTCTTCGGGTTGTAGAAGAGTTCGTTTTCGATGCCAGCGAAGCCGGCGGCCATGGATCGCTTCAGCACGATGACGCTCTTCGCGTAGTCCGCGTTGATGATGGGCATTCCGAAGATCGGGCTCGACCGATCCGTCCGGGCGGCCGGGTTGACCACGTCGTTGGCTCCGATGACCACCGCGACGTCGCAGCGCTCCATCTCGGTATTGATGTCGTCCATCTCGCGCAGCTTGTCATACGGCACGTTCGCCTCGGCCAAGAGGACATTCATGTGGCCGGGCATGCGACCGGCCACGGGATGAATGGCGTACTTCACCTCGCCGCCGTGTTTTTCGATGAGCTCCTGGATCTCCCGCACAACGTGCTGCGCTTGCGCCACGGCCATGCCGTATCCCGGCACGATCACAACGCTCTGGGCGTAGGCCAGTTGTACCGCGGCGTCCTCCGGCGAGACCGACCGGACCGAGAGACCCGCGGCGCTCTTTCCGCTTCCCATGGCCGCGGTAGTCGAGCCGAACGCGCTGAACAGCACGTTCGCGAGGGACCGGTTCATGGCCTTGCACATGATCCGTGTCAGGATGATGCCTGACGATCCCACCAGCGCGCCCGATATTATCAGCACGGAGTTGTCGATCACGAAGCCGGTCATGGCGGCCGCAATACCGGAATACGAGTTCAACAGCGCGATGACGACCGGCATGTCGGCGCCGCCGATCGGAATGACGAGCATGACCCCGAGCACCAGGCTGATGGCGCAGACGGCGTAGAACGGCCAGAGCAGGGACTCGGTCGTGACCAGCTGGTACGCGCTCAGGCCGATGACGGCGAGCCCGAGGAGCGCGCTGATGACCTTCTGTCCCGTGTACGTGATGGGTTTACCGGTCATTACCTCCTGGAGCTTGGCCCAGGCGACCAGGCTGCCCGCGAACGTCACGGCACCGATCAACAGGCTGAGCTGGATCGTGATTCCGGTGTCCAGGGGGATCTGCTCGCCGCGCAGCTCCGAGCGAAGAAACTCGGCGCCACCGACCAGCAGGGATCCGGCGCCGCCGAAGCCGTTGAGAAGGGCGACCATCTGGGGCATCGAGGTCATCCTGACCGTGCGCGCCATCCAGAATCCCAGGGCCGAGCCGACGACCATGCCGGCGAGGATCACCGTCGGCGTGAGGATCTCCGCGGCCAGCAGCGTCGCGACGATGGCGATGAGCATGCCCATGCCCGAGATCGCGTTGCCGCGGCGGGCCGTCGCGGGACTCTGCAACCGTTGGAGCCCGACGATGAAGCAGACGGCCGCGATAAGGTAGACGAGGCGTTCGACCGCGAGTGACATCACCTCGTCTCCTCTTTCTTGAACATGAGGAGCATCCGGTCGGTGACCGTGTAACCGCCCACCACGTTGATCATGGCAAAGACCACGGCGAGGAAGCCGATCACGGTCGAGATCCAGCCCAGGCCCGACCCCGCCACGATAAGCGCACCCACGATGGTGATGCCGGAAATCGCATTCGATCCCGACATGAGCGGTGTATGCAGCGTCGGCGGAACCCGTCCGATGAGCTGGGCGCCGAGGAAGGTCGTCAGGACGAAGATGACGACGCCGCCGATGAGTGATTCTGACATGACGCGAGGGACGAGGTGGACCGGAACTGGTGATACCGGGACGAGTGAAACGGGACACGGCGAAACAGGGCTGCCAACAACCACGTTCCTGCAAACCTCCTCTACTGCAACCAGCTCACAGTGGCGCCCTACACCCGCACGGTACCGTCATGGGCCAGGCACATCGGGCCGGTGATTTCATCATCGAGGCTGAGGGTGATCGCCCCATCCTTGATCAGGTGCTGCAGCAGCGTCAGCACGTTCTTGCTGAACATCAGGCTGGCATGATGCGGAACGGAACTCGGCAGGTTCACGGCGCCAACGATGGAGACGCCATGGTGGACGACGGTCTCGCCGGCACTGGTCAGTTCGCAGTTGCCGCCGGTCTCCGCCGCGAGGTCGACGATCACGGCTCCGGGGCGCATCGTGGAGACCATCTCGGCCGAGATGAGTCGCGGAGCCGGACGACCGGGGATCTGCGCGGTTGTCACCACGAGGTCCTGATCCTTCAGGTGCTGCGCCATGGCCTCCATCGTCCGGCGCTGCTCCTCTTCGGTCTGGGCCCGGGCATAGCCGCCGGCCGCCTCGGCGTCGGCCTGTGGCTCGGGTCCGACGAAGGTGGCCCCTAACGACAGAACCTGTTCCCGGGCGGCGGCCCGGATGTCGAACCCCGATACCACGGCTCCCAGGCGCCGCGCCGTGGCGATGGCCATCAGCCCGGCCACGCCGGCCCCCAGCACAAAGGCCTTCGCGGGCGGGATATTGCCGGCGGCCGTGGTGAGCATGGGGAGGATCTTCCCCATCTCCGATGCGCCGATGAGGACCGCCTTGTAACCGGCGATGGTGGCCTGGGAGGAGAGAATGTCCATGGACTGAGCGCGCGTAATCCGCGGCACTCTCTCGAGTCCGAGGACCGACACGCGAGCTTGCGCCAGTGTCTGGAGCAGGTCCGCGCTTGTGGCGACAGGAACGAGCGAGATGAGGATCGCACCACCGGCAAGCCGGCCCACCTCGGCGGCGCCGGGTTTCTGCACCTTGACCACGACTTCCGCGCTCCACGCGCTGGCCGCGTCACACGTCGAGCCTCCAGCCTTGCTGTAAGCCTCGTCAGGGAAATTGGCCGGCACACCGGCACCGCGCTCCACAGCGACCTCGATCCCCGCCTTGACGAGGCGGCCGACGCTCTCCGGAGCGAGAGCCACTCGGCGTTCACCGGCGACGGTTTCCCGCGGGACTCCAATTCGCATTCAGGGTTCTCCGGGCAGAAAAGCTCGCGGATTCTGGTCACCCGGCACCGGTTATTCAAGGGAAAACGCCCGACAGGATGGTAGCCGGATGCTGGACACAGGGAGACGTGAGGAGCAGGCGCGCGAACGGGTCAGGCTCAGCCCATGGAACGCATGACGTGCCGGCAGTCGTGTCGGGTCTCGGTGGCGTCAGAATGGTGCGGACTGCGTGCTCCCTTGAGCGTTGACCCTTGACCTTGACCCTGGGCCACGGCCAGAACGGCACCCGGTAGCCCGACCCGGGTACGCACGGGTCCGGTCACAGACCTTTCCGAAAAACGGACCGGACGTCACTCTTGCTTCCTTCGCCGCGACAGGCGGCGGCCGTTCGAGACCGTGTGCAAACCTCCGGGGATCAGATCAAGGATGAAAACCGTCAGGGCAGTGGCCCCTATTCAGCGATGGAGAGCGTCCCGGGACGCTCGCTCGATCGGCTTCACCACGAGGTCATGGTTACAGTCTTCCTCCGTGCTACTGGCCATCATCGTCGCGTGCAACGACGGGTCCGGTCCGTCTGCCACCGTCGACCTTGTGGAAGTGACGCCCAGTGCCGCGACCCGGCAGGTAGGCGAGACGGTGCAGCTGAACGTCGCCGTCAAGGATGCGAGTGGGAATATTCTCAGCGGTCACACCGTCTCATGGTCGTCATCCAACGCGACGGTAGCCTCCGTCTCGGCGTCGGGACTGGTGACTGCGAACGCGCTCGGCGTCGCCAGCGTGTCTGCCGCTGCAGGAGGCAAGTCCGGCGGCGCAGTGATCACCGTCGCGGGTCCGACCGTGGCAAGCGTCACCGTCGCCCCCACGACCGATACGCTCCTGGTGGGCGAGACGGTGCAGCTCACGGCGACCGTGCTCGACGCGGACGGCAACCCCGTGACCGATCGCGCCGTGACCTGGATATCTGCCATGCCCACCGTTGCGTCGGTCAGCTCGGGCGGCCTGGTCACCGGTGTGGCCGATGGGGTGGTCGCCATCAGCGCAACGCTCGAGGGCAAGACGGGACAGGCGACGATCGAAGTCTGGGGTCCGTGTTCGACCGCACTCACTCCGAGCATCGACGTTGGCGATACGGTGCAGGGTGACCTGGCGAGCACGGATTGTCCCCTGGACGACGGTTCGTACGCGGACGGGTACGCTCTGACAGTGGACGCGCAAACGGACGTGCAGATCGACATGACGAGCACGGAATTCGATACATGGCTCTGGCTCCTGGAACTGCTGCCGAACGGGGATCTGGAAGTCGTGGCCCTGAATGACGACGTCTCGGAAGGGAACACGGACGCGCAGATTCTCTTCACACTGGCCGCCGGCATTGAGTACTTCATTCTGGCGAACAGCTTCGACCCGGATACGTTCGGCGAGTACGAACTCAAGGTGGTAGCAGTGGCACCGAACCTGTCGCGACTGTCGCGCGGGGTTGTGAAGCGGACGAGAGTGCCGCCGTCGACAGCGCTGAAGGTGATCAGGCCGCGGTAGGGAAGCCGCGGCTGAGTGGCAGCGGGCATCACCCAGGGTCGCGGCGCCGTGTCCGGCGCCCGACTGCCGCCCGAACCACACCCGGTCGGGCTGAACCAGCGGAGGCTTCGTCCACTTCGACCATCTTCTCCGGAAGCAACCGGAGACGATACGGGTCTTCGACGGGGTAATAATGATACTCGGCGAACGGCAGACCGGCGGCGGCAAACACGCAGAACAAGTGTGGTTCACGGTAATACTCGTCGCCGCTCGGATCGCAGTCGACGACCATCTCGTAAGGCACCCGACCCGTTTCAATCGTGCGTATCACTCTGAATCGTTCCGAATCGAAGTCAAAACCGGCCGGTATTGGCGTCCACCGCCCTTCGGAATCGACCGCCACATCGGCCGTCCCGATAATGACTTCCACGCCGTCGTGATAGAAGTCATAAGTGCCGACTTCGAACCAACCGCGCGTCACACCGATCCGCGTCTCGACCTGTGGATACGACTCGTCGTCGATCGAGCGCAGCACCAGCTTCGCGTGCTTGAACTTTTCAAACGGACGGTCGGCTGTCGCGGGGCGCTCGCCTGCCAACTTGAGCAGATCCCGAAGCAGGCGATGCTTGATCTGCACTCGCCGACGAATGGCATGCACCTTCCGATGCCAGCGTCGATAGGAAGTAAGGCCGAAGTACGAGAACAGAAGATCGGGACGCTCGCGATACAGTATATCTTCGACCTGCGTCCGCCCCCAGACTGGTGCGTGGCTGATCCCACGACCGGCCGAAGCCCCTCGCCACTCGTCGATCGCATGCTGTGCCACGTCGCACGTTAGGATCAACAGGACGACGTCGGGAAGGGAGCGTCTCGATTGGAGCAGCGGCTCGCCGAATTCGCTGAGGGAGGCGAGTATTCGGGAGTCTGAGTGGCAGACTTTCACCCACCAGGTGCGCTGCACGCCGCCGCCCGCATCCTCCCTGCCAATCAGATCAGGAAGCCGTGCACTCGACCGGCCGGCAGATCGTTCCAGCGTGATCCATGAAGTCCGTGGGAATAGCAGGCTTGCAACGAGATCGGCGAGCCGGACCGCGTCCAGGGAATTGAGAAGGAGTCGTTTTCTGCCACGCGGACTGTCCCGCATGCTGACGGCAACCTGCAGCGCTGGTTTGGTGGTGCCGAAAATTCCGTACTTCGGTTGAGACAATAACACAGCGCCGGGAGGGCTGCTATCGCCTGAGCGGGTCGTACTGAGACCCCCGCTATCGTCACCATCCCCTTGCCACTGCTGAGAATGGACCCCATTTTCCCTCGGCTTGACCGGCCTCGGGTGTGGCGGAAGCGTGACGGTCGGGGTCGATCGCCACGCGGACGCGTGGGATGAGCCGGCCGGTCCGATCAATACCTCAGGAACCGCTGCCAACCCCGTCGAGATGATCCGAACCGGCTCCAGCGAAAGCCTAGCGGACAGTTCCGGGAAGGCCAGGATCTGCCCGGTCTGCAGCACGCACTATCCGCCCGGAACTCGCTTCTGCGCGATGGACGGTCAGGTCCTGAAGGACGAGGGCAGTGAGAATGACTGGCTCGTCGCGAAGCTTGTTGGGGATCGGTACTACATCGAGCGCCAGCTTGGGGTCGGAGGTATGGGAGTTGTGTACCTCGCCCAGCACGTTTACATGTCGCGACGGTGCGCGCTCAAGGTGCTGCGACCGGAGTTGCTCAGCAATCCCGAGGCGGTAGGCCGCTTCACCCGAGAAGCGCAGAACGCTTCGCGCATCTCACACCCTAACGTCGCAGCGGTTTACGATTTCGGTGAGGTATCGGGTGAATTGATGTACCTCGCGATGGAGTACGTCGAGGGCGACTCGCTGGCTGAGGTACTGCAAAACGAAGGCCGTCTACCGATCGCACGAGCGGCCGCCATCGTGGCTCAGGTCGGGTCCGCCCTGAAAGCAGCCCACGAACTCGGTATTGTCCACCGCGATTTGAAGCCGGACAACATCATGCTGGCGAAGTCCGGGGACGCCGGCGACCTCGTGAAAGTCGTGGACTTCGGTATTGCGCGTGCCGTGCAGGAGGAATCGCAGCGAGTCACTTCCAGTGGTGTCGTCATCGGCACGCCGGCGTATATGAGTCCCGAGCAGCTTGTCGGGGACAAGGTTGATGCTCGATCGGATTTGTACTCCCTCGGGTTGGTCACGTACGCCATGCTGGTCGGCCAGCTGCCTGTGACGACTGACCGTACCAATCTGATCCTGCGAAGCTCGCAGCCCCCGCTGACGCTTCGGGATCTGGACCCCACGGTGGATTGGCCTGATGAGCTCCAGGCAGTGATGAGCCGCGCCTTGGCGGTGGAAGCCGCCGACCGGCAGGAAAACGTCCAGTGCTACGTCCGCGAATTGATCGACGCCATCAGGACCTGGCAGCCCACCGCGATCGCCTCTACCGTTTCAACTCTCGCTATCCTCGGCGCCGACGTCACCGGCGCTGTTCCGTCGGAGCTACTGGTGACGTGGCCGACGCCACCGGTGGAGCAGCCGGCGATAGGCGCAACGGGACCGCGCACCGATCGGCGCCTGCGTGTCGCGGCAAAAGTGGGGGGCACGCTGGTCGCGGTCGCGGGGCTGGCGACGATCCCGGGAATCCTGCTCGATCGGCCTGCCGCCCAAGACCGTTCGGTGCCGGCTGAATCGGTGGCAGCACCGCCAACCGTGGTCTTCGCGCCGAGCTCGACATCAACCCCCGAAACATCAATCAGACGATCGGGCAATGCGACGGCTCGCCGATCCGGGGCGGGGCGAGCGAACGGCGATCGGGAAACCGCGGAACTCGTCGTCTCTCAACCGCCTCCTGCCGGTGAATCTGTCCGGCTCGTCGCGGGCGACAGCGCTGCCAGTCAAGCGGCCACCGACACTGCGATCAGAGACAGTGCGCCGTCTGGCCCACCACCCGTTCCACTTGCCACCACGGGGTTCGTGATGATCGGACCGCCGGGAAGGCTCGCGGCGGCTCTGGCAATCGGTGATGGCCCTTTTCGCGTTGTCCAGGGCCTGCAGACGTTCGAGGTACCCGTCGGGACGATTCAGATCCGCGTTCATTTGGATCGCTGCCAGGACTGGGACAGCATTGTTACGATCAGGCCAGGTGATACGACCCGTGTGGGATACCGCCAACCCACAGCTTGTCGGACCATGACCTTACGCCCGTGAGACACTCTTTGCCGGATGGATCGCCGTTCTGCATCCGCTGCCGATTCGATCGATCTACCGATCGACACCGGAGACATCGTCGTCACCGTCAGCCAAGTCGACATACTCGTTGTGGCATATCGTTCGCCTGACGTGCACTAAAGCCGGAGGAGTCATGAGAGCTGTTTGGTGTGCAGTGCTCACCTTGCTGGCGTATGCGCCAGCAGTGGCGACCGCGCAGTCGGAACGCTCCGTTACCCGAGAGATGCTCGATCGAGCCCGCTCGGCGCTGAGTGACCTACAGTACGCGAGAGCGGATAGCGCGGCGCGTGACGTTCTTTTGCTCGCCATGCTACCTCGCTCTGCGCGTGTCGAAGCGCTTCAGATCCAGGCGGCGGCGAACCTCCCCGAAGCTGGCGGGGAGCGGCGCCCAGCCGCGGCTCGCGCGGCACTGACCCAGCTCCTGCGGCTCGATCTGGCGAACGAGATCCCGGCGGAATTGAGTACCCCGGCGCTCGACTCGCTGTACCGCCAGGTTCGCGAAACTGTCTATGCCATCTCGGTGATCGTGCGCCGGGACAACCCCATCACCGGGATACATGGGACCTCACTACTGCGGGTGCGAGCCAATCGACCGTCGTCGTTCAAGTTGACGGCGCGGTCCAAGGACGGCATCGAATCCATCCCGATCGACTCGGTGATGTCATCGATGGACACCACGCTGGCTCTGCGCGTCGGCCGAAACGGCCAGCTGCTGCTCCGCGGCAGCGAATACGAGTTCGTCGTTACGGCGGTAGACATCGCATCGCGTGAAACGCTCGTCCGGACGTATGACGGCACCGTGGCGATTCCGGCGATCGAGTATTTGATCCTTCCGCCCACGGTTGACTCTGCCCTGCTGAAGCCGGAACGTGCTGCTCCTGAGCGCACTCCGGGCATCATAACCGGAATCGTCGTCGCCGGTGCGACGGTGCTCATGGGGAAGAACCTGCGCGCGGATGAGCCAATCAAGAGCGCATTCGCGCCCGAAGGACGCTACATGAGTGCCGCAGTACTCATCGCTGTCGGCGCGGGCGTGGCGGCATGGTTCGACCGCGGTCGCGTTCTGGACCGGAATGTCCAGGCGAACCGACGCCTCGTTTTGGAGTCAGAGGCACAACGGCGCGTGGCGATCGCGGAAAACGCCAAGCGTGCAGCGGACTACAGAGCCAATATCACGCTCAATACGGAGGGTCGCTGATGAGGCGCTTTCGACTGCTGTTCCCGATCCTCATCACCCTGCCGACGCCGACGATGGGACAAGTCGCCGATACCTCGAGTGCCACGGCTCGAGGAGAGTCCCGGATTGGCGTCACTTCGGTCGGCACCAGACGGTTTCTCGCAGAGGGCACGGGACCGACGCGCTCCGCGGGCATGACGATGTCCGGCGTCGAGTTCATGGTGCGCTCGTCGGATGGTGCGGGCCTCGCCGGCCGATACGAGTCCGGCACCATTAACGGTCAGGCCAGCAACCCCGTTGCCGGGAAGGTGGAAACCGTGGACGGTCGATTCCTCCTCGGCACTCGTACGTTCGCACTGGTCGTGGGGTACATGACACGATCGTCCAGTATCGATCAGGTCGTCCGGCGGCTTGGATTGGCTCGGGCCGGACTGGAAATGGGTCGGGCGTTCGAGGGTGCAGGACTCGTCCTGAACGTCGGAGCGTACTACCTCCGGACGATCAAGCCGGTCAAAAGCGATTCCCTTGAGGCCGATGCGCTGGAGGCGGAGTCCTCGCTGATTTATGCGCCCCCACGATGGCCCGCCTACGTTCAGGTGGGTTACCGCCGGGAGGTCGTCAACCTCAAGAAGGAGAAGGACGTGCTTCGGCGCGAGGAACTCGGAAAGTTCGTCCTTGGAATCGGCTTCCAGACGGGACTATCCGCGCGATGATCCCGAGATGAGATTGACGTACCTTCAATGCCATATGCCCTGCCGCTGTCATTCGCTCTGGCTATTCTCTGCTCGGCGGCGTGCAGGCGCGCTGCAATACCTGCGGGCTCCGTGCCGGTCGATACCCTGACGGGTTTCTTCAGCGTCGTGGTAGGCGATCCCATGCCTCCGGCGCAGACGCCGAGCTACATGCACTTCCTGGCCACACCCGGCGGGCGCACCGTGTCCATTGTGCCGGATTCCGCCTACGAGGCGTCACTGGGTGACATCCGCCGTTTCCACGGCGCCATGGTGCGCGCCGTGGGACGATACGCCAGCTCCGACTCCACCGTGCTCCGCGTCCGGAGCCTGGATAGCATCCGGCAACAACCGACCAGATGATCTCGACCAGGACGCCAGCGTTCCCGGGAACCCTGGTCGCCATCGCGCTGCTCGCCGCGACACCGGCGCTGCTCCAGTCCCAGGTGGGAGGGACCGGGACGCTCGCCGCGCAGTGGGGCGATCCGCTCGATCGATCCCAGCAGCCGACGCTGCGGTGGACGTTCCTGGACGATCGCGGCGTGACGAGCTCTGTGTCGATGCCGTCCGGCGTTCTCCAGCGCGCCGGCGGGTTCTTCGCCGTAAACGGGAAGCGCGTGTCCCTCGCCGCGGATCAGCTTCCTTTCGTGGTCGGCGGAGAACCGCAGTTGCGCGCCAGTTTCGTGCAACCGCTGCAGCCATCGGCTCAACCTTCCGTGCAGGGCGCGCCGCAACTGGGCAGCAAACCCTACGCCTTGATCCTCTGCAAGTTCAGTGACGTGGCGACCGAGCCCCACTCGCCGGCGTTCTTCACGACCCTGATGACCAACGCGTACCCGAATCTCGATCACTACTTTCGGGAGCTCTCGGCCAATCAGATGAACATCGCCGGGTCACAGGTGTTCGGCTGGTTCATGCTGCCGCAGCCCGTTTCATACTATGGGACGGGGGGCTCACCACCCAACCACAACCTCAATCAGCTTGCGCTGGACTGCACGGCTGCCGCTGACGCGTCGGTGGACTTCACGATGTTCGCCGGGATCATCACCCAGTACAACGCCCAGCTCACGACCGACGGGAGTGGCGGATCGGCATGGGGCGGCATATGGGGCGGGACACTGGATGGCGTCGCAAAGGGGTGGCCGTTCACCTGGATGCCACTTTGGGCAGCGGGAGACGCACTCTACGGAGTGTACGGGCACGAAATGGGGCATTCGCTGGGATTGCCGCACTCGTCGGGACCGTATGGCCAGACGTACGACTCCAAGTGGGACGTGATGAGCAGCCCGTACCTTGGCATTTACAGCACGGGCGGCAGCTCGTACTGGACCGGCGGCCACACGATCATCCCGCACAAGGACGCTCTCGGCTGGATCCCGTCCGCTCGCAAGGTGACCATCACCGGGCCGACGGAACAGACCGTGACGCTCGAGCAGGCGGAATTTCCCCCGGGGGGCGGTAATCCCCTCTTCGTTCACGTACCGATTCCCGGTTCCGCTTCGGGGTCGTATTCGGTCGAGGCGAGGAAGTTCCTGGGGTACGATCAGCCCCTTCCCGGCGAGGCCATCGTCATCCACGCGGTGTCGGCTGCATGTTCGCTCGCGGTCTCGACGTGCGCGAAGGTGGTCGACCCGGACAACAACGGAAATCCTAACGACGCCGGCGCCATGTGGGTGCCGGGCGAGACGTTCGACGACGGGAATGGCATCAAGGTGAAGGTCAATTCGCAGTCCGCGAATGGCTGGAACATCACCGTGACGCCCGGAAACGTCCTGACGGTGACCGGCGCCGGTACCGGATCGGGGCAGGTGAGCAGCCAGGTGGGGCTGTCGCCGGCCATAGGGTGCACGGTCACCACAGGCGGCACGTCCGGCACGTGCGCGGCTGCGTACTACGGAACCCAGACTGTCACGCTGACGGCGTCGCCGCAAGGCGGTTCCTTCTTCGCCGGCTGGTCCGGCGCCTGCAACGGCACGGGAAGTTGCTTCGTTGCCATGAATGCGATCCGAAGTGTGGTCGCCACCTTCGATCCGGTCGGACAGTGCACTCTGACGCTGGACCAGACGACGGGCGGGACGATCGCGCTGACCAGCGGCACACTGACCGGGGACTGCGGGCGGAACGTGTCGGTGACGGCGACGCCCAGTGCCGGCTACAGCCTGGGTTCCTGGTCGACCGGTGGGTCGGCCAACCCCCTGGGCTTCGCGCTGAACCAGGACCTGACGCTGAGCGCGACGTTTGTGCAACAGTGCACGCTGACGCTGAATCAGACGACGGGCGGAACGATCGCGCTGACGAGCGGAACGCTGACCGGAAACTGCGGGCGGAGCGTGACGGTGACGGCGACGCCGAACACCGGGTACAGCTTCGGCTCGTGGTCCTCCGGTGGATCGACGAATCCGAATGCGTTCGTGCTCAACCAGAACCTGACGCTGAGCGCCACCTTCACGACGGGCTGCGGCCTCACGCTGAATCAGACGGCGGGCGGGAGTATCGCGCTGACCAGCGGCACGTTGACCGGGACGTGTGGGCGGAGCGTGACGGTGACGGCCACGCCGAACCCAGGATTCAGCTTCGGCTCCTGGTCCTCGGGCGGATCGACCAATCCATACACCTTCCAGCTCGACCAGAGCCTGACGCTGAGCGCGACGTTCTTCCAGCCGTGCGCGCTGACACTGAACCAGACGACCGGCGGGACGATTGCGCTGACCCAGGGCACGCTGACCGGTGCCTGCGGGCGCAGCGTGACGGTGACGGCAACGCCGGGCGCGGGCTATGCCTTCGGTTCCTGGTCCTCTGGTGGCTCGACCAATCCGAATACGTTCCTGCTCACCCAGAACCTGACGCTGAGCGCGACGTTCACGCCGCAGTGCGCGCTGACGCTGGTCCAGACGCCGGGCGGGACGATTGCGCTGACGAATGGCACGCCTGCCGGTGCATGCGGACGGGGTGTCACGGCGACGGCGACGCCGAGTCCCGGCTACGTCTTCATTGCCTGGTCAACCGGCGGATCGACCAACCCGATCACCTTCGACCTGACGCAGAACGTAACGCTGAGCGCGACGTTCACGGCGCAGTGCAGCCTGACGCTGAACCAGACGACGGGCGGAAGCATTGCGCTGACGAACGGGACGCTGGGCGGAGCATGCGGTCGGAACGTATCGGTCACGGCGACCCCGAATGCCGGCTACGGCTTCACGGCCTGGTCGACCGGCGGATCGGCCAATCCACTGACGTTCACGATCAATCAGCACGTGACGCTGAGTGCGTCGTTCACCCAGCAGTGCACGCTCACGCTGAATCAGACGGTGGGTGGGACGATCGCGTTGGCCAACGGAACACTGACGGGAGATTGCGGGCGCAGCGTCACCGTGTCGGCGACCCCCAGCGCCGGTTACAACTTCGCTGGCTGGTCTACCGGCGGATCGGTCAACCCGACGACCTTCGGACTGATCCAGAACCTGACGCTGAGCGCCACATTCGTCAGGCAATGCACGTTGGCACTGAGTCAGACGACCGGTGGAACGACCAGTCTGACCGGGGGAACGCTGACAGGCGACTGCGGCCGGAGCGTCACCGTGCTCGCTAGTTCGAGTGCCGGTTACCGCTTCGACTCGTGGTCGATCGGAGGTTCGGCCAACCCGACGACTTTCGCGCTGACCGGAGATCTGACTCTCAGTGCGACGTTCACTCCGCAGTGTACGCTTGCGCTGGTGGCTGAGCCTCAGCAGGCCGGCACCGTGGCCCTGTCGGCCGGCGAGCTGGCGGGCGACTGCAACCGGACGGTCATTGCACAGGCGACGCCCAACGCCGGGTATGCCTTCCTCAGCTGGTCCGATGGCAATGCCGATGCTGCGCGCGCGGTGGTCGTGAGTCAGTCGCCCCAGACGCTGGTCGGCACGTTCGTCCTCCAGGTGGATATCCAGCTCGTCGTCGACCGGCTGGTGTCCTGCGTACTCGCTTCGCCGTGCGAGCTGACTTCCGGGGAACGGCACTACGCCGACCAGGTGGGCAACCGGAACGGTGTGGTCGACGTGGGGGATCTGCTCGCGGTGGTGGAGGCAGGCATGGGGGCGACGCTCTCGCGCGAGAAACTGCTGGACGTCATGACGTCACCCCGCGCCAGCTCGCTCCGACTACCGGTACGGAAGGAGCCATGACAATGAAGCGGAACATTGCGGGAATCCTGGTGGCGGTGGTTCTGGCGGGGGGCCAGTCCGCGTGCTCCTCGGACTGCGTTCTCAGCGACGGCACGCCGTGTGACGCGCCAGGTGCCTCCTACAAGCTGGTGGTGACCGAGGCCCCGTCAGCCGCGCAGGCACTGGTGATTTCCGTGGACGCGCAGGGTGAAGCACTCACGGTCACCCTCTCGATCGGTGGCCTGATGGCCAGGGTCGAGCCGCTGAATGAAGGCCGCACCCAGTGGCGCGCCGTCATCCTTGGCCCGGTGGCGCCGGGGCAGTTGGGCACCGTGCAGCTCGATCGCGCCGTCGAGGCCGAGGCGCGCGTGACGGTCGTTGAGGCGGCCAGCGGCCGAGACGGCGGCTACGCGCCGATCACTCCCTCGTCGATCAAGCTCGAACTGCAGCGAATCGAGTGATACCGGACGGGTCGCGTGTGGCGCGACACGGGTACGCTCAAAGTCACTCTGCCTGGGATCAGGGTGAGTACGACACGCTGACATATGCCCGGGTTCGGTACGCGAACGGCGCGTCGAACGAATACCCGGCGCCCACGCGGGCGCGCACCGCCGGCAGCCGCACCCACCCGATCGACTCGATCGCGACCGACTGCTCCAGCCCGGCGATCCGCTTCGGGTCCCGGAGCGCGTCACCCGCCGCCACCCAGATGAAGTACGGCTCCCACCCCCGCCCTCCGATTGACGCGCGGTACAGCTCGAACTGGTGACCGAACAGGAACCCGCTTGGCACCGACGGGAGCGCGATCCGGTTCGACAGAAACGCGGCATCGAACCAGGGCGGAGTCGGCCCCCCTACGAGAAACTCCTCGAGAGCGCGCCCGGGCTGGCCCGGGCCCGCGACGTCGGTGCGGCCCCGCCGCCACTCACCACGCAGCGAGCGACGCGACGTGCCAATAGTCACCGTGGCGCCGTGCGTCACCCGCGTGAACGACTCGCCGCCGGTGCTGCCGGCGTTGACGAGGACGTTCCCCGTCAGGTGCACGGTGTTCCGGCCCAACCCGAGCGTGAGCCGCCCGCGCGCATCACCTAACGCGACGATCCGCTCCGCGTGATCGAGGTCCAGCCCATCCACCGTTCCGGCCGTGACGCCCGCCCGGAGCAGGTACCCTGCCAGGCCGGCCTCCCGACCGACCCGCGCAACGACGCCCGCGCCGCGATATCGCAGGTCCGCCGTGAATGGGGCGAGGCGCCCGCTCCGCCGTTCCGACGGAGCGTGGTCCACGTACCAGGCCGACGCGTCGATCGCGACCGCCAGGCGACGCAACGCGACCGACAATGACCCGCCCCGCCAGGCTCCCTTGGTGCCGATGCCGCCCTGGGCAACGACGCTGAGCCGGCTGATGGGATCGATGTTCGCCACCATCAGTGACGCGGTCGATCCGTCAGGGCCGTACAACCCGCCAGGCAGCACTCGCCACCGCCGCGGTCCCAGTCCGTAATCCCGGGCAGTGGTCGGTTGCTGCTCGGCGAACCGCATCCCCGGCGTCATGGTGGCGGGGGCCGCCGGAGCCTGCACCGCACCCAGCCTCACTATGTCCACGGCGGCACCGGGCGCCGTCGTCCGCAACCGGCGCAGGTCAAGGCCGCCGCTTCGCATGGAAAGGAAGGCCACGCTTCCGTCGGCGCGGTTCACCTCCGGCCCCATAACGGCGCCGGTCACGCGAGTCAGCGCGGCAGGCGCCGAGCCGTCGATGGGAAACAGCTCGAGGTTGGCCACCCCGCCGCGTTCGCTCACGACGACGACCTCGCCGCCCGACGCCGTCCATGCCGGTGAGTGTCTCGAAGTGCCGTCCGGCGACCCGATTCGCCGCACCGTTCCCGAGCGCGCATCGATGACAGCGACGTTCCACGTTCCGCCCGCCTGATAACTCGCGGCAACGGATCCGCCATCCGGTGACCACCTGGGCCGGTGCCAGACCACGTCCAGCGAACCGGGCGCCAACACTCTCGCTTCACCGTTCCGCAGGTTCACCACGACCAGATCGCAGATTCCGGCGTGGCACCGCACCGCGGCGGCGTTCAACCCATCCGGTGCCGGATCCGCCTGCCGCACACCCGCGTTGTGCGTCACGCGCCTAACGCGCTGCGAACGGGTGTCCCAGAGGAAGAGATCGGGACGCGTCACACCGTCCGCCGCCGGCTCGTCCCGCGTCACGAGCACCTGCACTCCGTCGGGCATCCAGCGGGGATGTTCGTGCGAGCGGCCACCGGCCGGGTGCAGGCTGGCGAGCGCCCTTCGCGGCCGGGGGAACGAGTCGAACGGCACGACGTCGAGCGGATCGCGCTCCACCATCCGGGCGCGCGCGCGCAGGAGGGTCGTATCCGCCTCCGGCACCTCCGCCGCCCAGATCACGAGCCGTGACGGACCATTCAGCTGCCGCACCACCACTGCGATGCGTTGGCCGTCGGGCGAGAACGCCGGGTCTCCCGTTCCACCGCTGAGCCGTTGAACGAGTTCACCTTCGACCAGGCCTGCTCCGCCGATCCGCGACCTGATGTCGAGGGACTTTGCCGTGATGTCCACCAGAAAGGCACCGTACAGATCCTGCGGCAGCGCTCCGAACACGCCTGCGAACGCGGCACCGAAAGAACGCTCCTGGCGAGCGCTCATGCGACGCCAGAGGTGCACCAGGCTGGAGTCTCCCTTGCGATCCAGCAGCCATTCGAGGAACGCCGAGCCAACGAGATACCGCATGTTGCCGCCGAGGTACGTCCCCGAGGACCTCAGTTGAGCGTAGGTGGGGAACTTTCCCTCGAGCGCCCACTGCCGCATCACTGCAGCGCGTCCGACGGAGCTCGGGCGGCCGCTGCCCGTGAGCCGGCCCTCTATCACGGTTGCGTAGCCCTCGATAACCCATGGGGGCGCCTTGCGCAGGACCGGGCTCAGTTGCACCGGCAACAGCTTCCACAGCAGGCGCTCACGCGGATTGCGCGACGGAAACGTGAGATGGGCGACGTGCCCGTACTCGTGCACCGCGAGGATCTCCCCCCAGCCGCGGTGCGTCCCGAACGAGGGCGATGGCGATGGCGGCGTCGGCCAGAGGAACATGACCGGCCCATCGAGGAACGGGAGGGCGAAACCGTTCGACACGTTGGACGGGTCCTCCACCATGACCGTGATCCGCGATCTCGGCTCGTTGCCCACCATGGCGTTCACCGCGGCGGCCATCGACTCGATACGCACCGCAATCGCTTCGGTCCACTGCTGCATTTCGGCGGGGAAGTGGATGTCGAAGTGCTCCGTGGTGATGCTGCGCCAGGGAACGTTGGGGCGTGTGAGGTACTGTCCGTTCACGGACGCCGGCACAAGGAGCACCAGGGCCACGGCGAGTAGGAGGATGGACAGGGGGCGCGAGACAGCGGACCGACGCTGGTGCCGTCGAACGAGTCGCAGCGCAGCGGCGGTGCGGTTGGCCACCATCGGCACGTTGCCGCTCACCGCGAGCCGCTCTCCGGTCCCCCGTCCCCCATCTCCCGCCCTGACTGGTACGCCATCGCCTTCAGCCTGGCGACACGTATGGCCATCGGCGGATGGGTTCCGAACAGTTCGGCGAGCGTACCCTGGCGGTTGGTGAGCTTCCGGCCGAGTGGATCAGCGATACAGAGATGCGCGCTCCCCCGCTTGATGGTCCTGGTCGGCGCTGCGGCGTGCTCGATCTTCTGCAGGGCGCTGGCCAGGGAGCCCGGATTCCGGGTGAACTGGGCGCTCATGGCGTCGGCCAGGTACTCCCGCCGCCGGCTGACGCCTAACGCGAGGAGCCGGGTGACCAGCGGGGCCAGGAGCCAGCTCAGGACCCAGAGGACGAGCAGGACAATCAGCAGCGGATTGCCGCCCTTCCTGCCCCCTCGTCCTCCGCCCCCGCGCCCCATCGACCGGACGTGAACGCGACCGCCGCCGCGCATGACCCGCGCCATGGCGTCGCCCACCAGCGCGACGGCGCCAACCAGCGCCGCGAGCAGCGTCATCAGGCGCACGTCGAGGTTCTTCACGTGGCCCAGCTCGTGCGCGATGACACCCTGCAGCTCGTTCCGGTCGAGCAGCTCGAGCAGCCCGCTGGTCACCGCCACGTGGGCCGTCGTGGCATCGCGGCCGGTAGCGAACGCGTTGGGATCGTCGTCCGGCACGATCCAGATGCGGGGCTTTGGCAACCCGCTGGCGATCGCCATTTCCTCGACGACGTTCACCAGGCGCTGCTCGGCGTCGTTGTTGGGCGTCACGATCTCCCTGGCGTTGGTCGACCAGAGTATGCGCTCGGCTCCCTTGCGCCAAGCCACGGCGGCGCCGATCCCGGCCATGCCGGTGAGCGCCAGACCCACGAACGGGAACGTATGACGGTATGCGCCGGGTTCACCGCTCGCGGTGAATTGCCAGGCGATCCAGTCTCCCCCGAATCCCAGCCAGGCGAAGAATGCGATGAACCCGGCGATCAGCCAGATGGAGCGGCGCCGGTTGGCGGCCTGCTGGGTGAAAAGGTCCGCGGACATGGAGACGATCGTCAGTGGTCAGCAGGTATTCGTCAGTGGTGCCGAGGAGTGGGTTCCAAGCCTGTCGAACGACTGACGACTGACGACTGACGACTGACGACTGACGACTGAGGGCTGACGACTGACGACTGACGACTGACGACTGACGACTGACGACTGACGACTGACGACTGACGACTGAGGGCTGAGGGCTGACGATTATAGCTCCACCTTCGGTACCGCCCGCTCCGCATCGTCGCTGATCTCCCACAGGGGAGCCTCCGTCGCCCCCGCGATGCCGGCAACGAACACCGTGGGCACCTGCTTCTGCTTCGTGTTGTACCGGGTCGCAGTGTCGTTGTAGAGCTGCCGCGCGAACGCGAGCTTGTTCTCCGTGGAGGTGAGTTCCTCCTGCAGCTGGCCGATGTTGCCCGTCGCCTTCAGGTCAGGATACGCTTCGACCACGGCCAGCAGCCGGTGCAGGGCGCCCGTCAGGGCACCTTCGACTGCGGCGATCTTCGTCACATCGCCTCCGGCCCCGACGGAGATCGCCTGGTTCCGTGCCTGCACCACCGCTTCCAGCGTCTCCCGCTCGAACTTCATCGCGCCCTTCACGGCGTTGAGCAGGTTGGGAATCAGGTCGTGACGGCGCTTCAGCTGCACGTCGATCTGCTTCCAGGCGTTTGCCGTCTGGTTCTTGAGCGCGATCAGGGAGTTGTACGCCGCGACGCCCCAGACGACGACGAGAGCCGTGAGCAGCAGGATGACGGTGAACATGGAACCGGGGAGAGAAGGGAGGAGGCCGGCGAGGACGGAAGGAGGTGCCAGGAAGGCTACTCGAGTGGGGTCGGATCGAAACAAAAAACGGGAATCAGGCAGGGGCCCGCGCGGGCGCCCTCCGATTCCCGAAAAACGCAGGTGTCAGTTCCACCCTGCCCCCTACGTCCGACTCCTTCGCTTGATCATGGCATCCTGTATCCACGTCAACGGCAGGATGAACAGGGGCGTCAGCATGTGACCCAGCAGGAGGTTCACCCAGATCAGCGCCGTGTAGAACGCGCCCAGTCCGAGTCCGGTCCAGAGTGTTCCGAGTGGTCCGTGTGTCTCCACCGTTCCCGTCTCCCTCAATGGTTCCGACGTGGAAGGTAGCACCAGCGAAAGCACGCGGGTAGGTCGTGAGACACCCGGGGTCTGGAGGTAACTTGGGAACATGCGGGTCAACCTGCTTCGAGAGATCGAGGTCCCCGTCCGGAGCCTGCTCGATCGCCGTCAGCGCCTGGTGCTCGCGGTTTCGGGCGGGATCGATTCGGCGGTGCTCCTGGATGCCATCACACGCCTCCGGTCGCCGGCGCACCACCTCGTTGTGGCGACTGTGGATCACGGGACCGGCGAGGCGGCGACGGATGCCGTCGCTCTCACCGTCGCCACGGCGGCGGCGCATCGCATCCCGGCCATCACCGAGCGCCTCCGTCCGGGACCCGCCACAGAGGCGGAGTGGAGGCGGCGCCGATGGCTGTTCCTCCGACAACTTGCGGCGAGGGAGGACGCGGTCATCGTGACCGCCCATACCCGGGACGATCAGATCGAAACCGTAGTCATGCGGCTCCTGCGGGGCGCCGGCGCCAGGGGACTGGCCGGCCTGTATGCACCATCCTCCATCGAGCGACCACTCCTGAGCGCTTCCCGCGCGGACGTGATGTACTACGCGTCGAGGCGCCGAGTGGCATGGGTCGACGACCCCAGCAACCTGTCGGTCGCCTACCTCCGGAATCGCGTCCGTCTCAACTTGTTGCCGGCGATTCGCGCGGTCCGGCCTGCCTTCGACAACGAAATTCTGGATCTCGCGCACCGGGCAGCCCAGTTGCGCGCCCGGGTCGAGGAAGTGGCTGCGTCAATGATCGTGTTCCACGGAGCGGACGAAGTGACTGTCAATGCTGACATGCTTGCCGCACTGGATAACGAGGGGCGTCGCCTGCTCTGGCCGGCGCTGGCGGCGCGCGTCGGAGCGGCCCTCGATCGCCGGGGGATCGTCCGTCTGGCAGAGTTCGTCAGCAGCCCGATCGGAAGCCGGGTTCCCGTTTCCGGCGGCTTCGAGGCGACTCGGCGACGTAACGAGATCGTGTTGCGGAAACGGCGCAACCCCGCGTCCATGTCACCACGCCCCATCCGGGGCGGGGCGTCCTTCGGCGCGTTCCGTTTCGAGGCGGTCCCCCTCGCTACTATT
>DASWGU010000052.1:0-3915 GCA_036393555.1 Gemmatimonadaceae bacterium | reverse complement strand
GCCGCGATGAGCCGCCTTCGCCGCGCCTATCCCTTCATCGTCGTCGCAATGTGGACCGCCGTGCTCGCGCTGTTCCTCAACGCCCTGAACATCCCACGAAGGTTCCCGTGGGTCGGTGCGACGGTCACGGTGGTAGCGTCGGCTTTCGCTGCGGCCGCTGTCTGGGCTGTGTCGGCCGCGAGTCAGGCGTTCCCGGCCCTTTCGGGAGCAGCGCTCCGCTACAATCAATCGGGGTACCTGAGCGTCGCGGGTGCCGCGCTGCTGACGGCACTGGCAACGGGTCTGCTGATGTCGTCTTCGCGGCGTTCCCGGAACAGGACTGTCGATGATCAACGACAACCCGCGTGAAGCACCGGCGCCCGGGTGTGGCGTCGAGGGGCTGTGGTCCCTCCTCCGGTGCACGGTTGGCACCGCGCTGCTGATCGCCTCGACCAGCGTCGCAGCGGTGGCGCAGCAGTCGGACACCATCCCGGAAGCCGGCAAGTGCTGGCGCTTCGCGTTCAGTGCGTGGACGCCCCCGCTCGACTGGGCACGAGCCGGGCACGACGGCCGGGTGGGCGATCTGGCGGAGCGGGTGCGGCGTGTCCGGGACTCGATCTTCGTGCGCGATACCTCCGCGGTCCGAAACAACGCCATGTACTGGGAACGTGGCGCAAAGGGGCTCGCGGTCGTGCTCTTTCCTCCATGGTGGCCGGTCGGCCTCAAGGTGGAGTTCGACAGCATTCTCGCTGAGGGGCGTGAAATGACGGGACAGGCGACGGCGTTCGTGGCGAACGCGGGTCAGGAACCAGCCAGGGCTCGCGCGCGCGCCGCCCGCTGTCCTGCCTGAGAATGCCGGGTCCCGTGGCACGTGACGCGGCCGGTCGATCCCTGACTGGCCGCCGCCGGCGCATGACGACACGTTAGCCGGACACTCCGACCGAGCCCGTCGTGACCATGCGCCCTGATCGGCAATCATCGCTTCTCTCCGTGTTCGCCGTCGTGGTGGCGGCAATGACAGGCACCGCCGGCGCCCAATCGGATCGCGGCGCTGGGTACGACCCTGGCCTGTTCGCCGAGTTCCGGTGGCGGGACATCGGTCCGTATCGCGGTGGCCGCACCAAGGCCGCCGCCGGCGTGCGCCAGAAGCCTAACGTGTTCTACATCGGCGTGGTGAACGGCGGGGTCTGGAAGACCACCGACTACGGCCGAACCTGGCAGCCGATCTTCGACGACCAGCCGACCGGCTCCATTGGCGCCATCGCGGTGGCTCCCTCCGATCCGGACGTGGTCTACGTCGGGAGCGGCGAGGGGCTCCAGCGGCCGGACTTGTCGACGGGCGACGGCATCTACAAGTCCACCGACGCCGGCAGCACCTGGACCCACCTGGGCCTGCGCGACGGCCAGCAGATCCCGCAGATCATCGTGGATCCGGGGAATCCGGACCGTTTGTACGTGGCGGTGCTGGGACATCCCTACGGACCTAACGAAGAGCGCGGCCTGTACCGGTCCGTCGACGGCGGGCGGACGTTCCAGCGCGTCTGGTATCGCGACGTCAATACCGGTGCCATCGACGTCGCGTTCGCGGTCAACGACCCCAACACACTGTACCTCGCCACGTGGGAAGCCCGGCAGGGTCCCTGGGAGAACGCCGCCTGGCAGGGACCTGGGAGCGGGCTCTTCAAGTCGACCGATGGGGGCGCGACCTGGATGGTGATCATGACCGGGCTTCCGACGTTCGACGAAGGACTCGGCCGGATCGGGCTTGCCGTGGCGCCCAGCGACCCGAACCGGCTGTATGTCACGCTCGACGCCGGTGCGCGGAGCGGCATCTACCGGAGCGATGACGCGGGCGCTCGCTGGCGCAAAGTCAGCAACGATGCGCGCGTTCACAATCGCGGATCGGACTTTGCCGAACTCAAGGTCGATCCGGCAAACGCCGATATCGTGTACAGCGGCAGCATCGTGGCCTGGAAGTCCACCGACGGCGGCAGCACCTGGGCGATGCTGCGCGGCGCACCGGGCGGCGACGACTACCACCGCTTCTGGATCAACCCGGACAACCCGGACATCATTCTGATCGCGGCCGACCAGGGCGCCATCATCACCGTCAATGGCGGCCGGACGTGGAGCTCATGGTATAACCAGCCCACGGCCCAGATGTATCACGTCACGACCGACAACTCCTGGCCGTACCGTGTCTGCGGCGGCCAGCAGGAGTCGGGTTCGGCGTGCGTCTCCAGTCGGGGCAACGACGGGCAGATCACATATCGCGAGTGGCGTCCCGTGGGCGTCGAGGAATACGGATACGTCGCGCCCGATCCACTGGACCCGGACATTGTTTACGGAGGCAAGGTCACGCGATTCGATTATCGCACCGGCCAGACGCAGAACGTGGCGCCCAGGCCGTTCCGCGATGCGAACTACCGGATGCTGCGCACCGCTCCGATCCTCTTTTCGCCCGTCAACCCACGCAAGCTGTACTTCGGAGCGAACACGATCTGGGAGACGGTGAACGGCGGCCGCAGTTGGCGGGAGATCAGCCCCGACCTGACTCGCACGGACTCGGTCGTTCCGGCCAGCGTCGGTATCTACTCCGCCACGCCCTCGGCCGTGGCCAGACACCCTGGCGTCGTGTACACCATCGCGCCGTCCTACCTCAAGGAGAACATCGTCTGGGCCGGCTCCGACGACGGGCTGATTCACGTCACCTGGAACGGAGGCAGGACCTGGCGGAACGTCACCCCGCCCCAGCTTGCACCGTGGGCCAAGGTGTCCATCATGGACGCCTCGCATTTTGACACGCTCACGGCCTACGCCGCGGTGAACACCATCCGTCTCGACGACCTGCAACCGCACATCTACCTCACGCGCGACGGCGGCCGCACGTGGACCGCGATCGTGAGCGGCATTGATTCCGGTGCGACCATCAACGTCGTCCGCGAGGATCCCCGGCAGCGCGGCCTGCTGTTCGCCGGCAGCGAGACCCAGGTCTGGGTCTCGTTCGATGACGGCGGCCACTGGCAGTCGCTGCGCACCAACCTTCCCGCGACCTCCATCCGCGACCTGGTCATCAAGGATGACGATCTGGTAGTCGGCACGCACGGGCGCGGGTTCTGGATCATGGACGACATCACAGCGCTGCGGCAGCTCACGCCCGCCATCGTCAACAGCGGCGCCCATCTGTTCCGACCGGCGCCCGCTACGCGCGTTCGTCCGCGCATGTACACCGACACGCCGCTGCCGACCGACGAACCCCGCTCCGAGAATCCGCCCGACGGGGTGGCGATCAGCTATCACCTGAGCGCACCGGCGGCCGAGCTGTCGCTGGAGATCCTCGACGCGTCGGGAAGCGTCGTCAGGCGCTTCGAGAAGGGCGTGAATCCCGACCCCGATCCGCGCGCCAACGGACATTGGCCGGACTGGTGGATCGCGCCGTCACCCGAGCTCAGGGCGGCCGCCGGGCTCCATCGCTTATTCTGGGACCTCCGTTATCCGCGGCCCCGCGTCACGAACTTCTCGTTTCCCATCAGCGCCATTCCTGGTCGCACCGTGCCGGAACCGCTCGGTCCCTTCGTGAGGCCGGGGACGTATGTCGTCCGGTTGACCGTTGACGGCCGCCTCCTGACTCAGCCGCTGCGCGTCCGCATGGACCCGCGCGTCCAGACAACGACCAACGCGCTGGCATCGCGCGATTCGCTGCACCTCGCCGTCTATCGTGCGGTGAATGACCTGGGCGATGCCATGACTCAGGTCCGCGAACTGCGGGGGCTCATCGCGCAGCAAACACGCGGGGCTAGCCCGCATTTCTCACCACAATGCCGAAATTATGCTGTTTGGAAGGTGTTTGGGGGCTGGTCGGTTGATGCGGCCCTTCGGCGGAGGTCGCCGGGGTGGTTTGATGATGCGTGGGGCGTGTTTTGTCGTTCACGGGTC
>DASWGU010000051.1:0-22776 GCA_036393555.1 Gemmatimonadaceae bacterium | reverse complement strand
CCTCGAGCACCCGGATGGCGTGGATGCCGCGTGGGTTTTCCGATCCGGGGTCCATGTACAGCGGGTACGCCTCCTTCTTCGGGCTGTCCGGTCCGGCCGCGGAGTATGGGAAGTTGTTGGTGTTGTACGCCCAGCCAACGGTCGGGTTGATGACGTTCGGGCTCTCTTCGATCGTGTGCATCCCCTGCCAGTCAGTGGACGGGTTGCTGCCGTCCACCGGCTGTGACCAGTTGAACGTGGTGTCTCGCTTCGGGATGAAGTTCGAGTGCAGGTAGGCGATGTTCCCCTCCGCGTCCGCGAACAGCGTGTTGTTCGACGAATTGGTGTGCGATCGCATCACCTGGAGGTATTCAGCCAGGTTGGATGTCCTGGTGCGTGACCATGACTGGATGAGGGCCTTCATCGGCTCTTCCATCAGTCGGATCGCGACCCAGTTGCCATCCACCATGCGAACGACAGGACCGTGGTGCGTGCGGTACGTCGTGAATTGACGTTGCGCCATCCCCGTATCGGTCCTGAACGGCACCGTGATGGTACGGACCTGCACGGGCCGCTCCTCGGTGCCGTACCTGTAGTAAAGCTTCCCGTCACGCTGGATCGTCGTCTCGATGAACTCGTCGATGTTGTCGACAGAACTCGACGTGTGCATCCAGCCGGTCTTCTCGTTGAAGCCCTGGTAGATGAAGAACTGACCCCAGGTGGACGCCCCGTATGCGTTGAGCCCTGCTTCGCTCACCATCTGGAGTTCGGAGCGGAAGAAGAACGACGTGTGCGGATTGATCAGCAGGAGCGCGCGTCCGTTCACCGTGTTCTTTGGTGCGACGACGATTCCGTTGGAGCCCCGCGGTTCTTCCTCGACCTCGATGAACGATGTCGCGTCCGCCGCGCGGCCCGCGTCCGGGGTAGCTGACGCCGAGGCCGCCTGGCTTGCCGGGGCTGCAACTCCGCCACCATAGAGTGCCTCGAGCTGACGCAGGTTCACCCGCTCGATGTCGCCTCCGATGCTTCCCTCGCTGAAAGTCAGTGGCATCCACGGCTCGAAACGCGTGATCACCCGCGGCGTCACCTCGGGGTGCGTCGCGAGGTAGTAGTTCAACCCGTCGGCCCAGGCGTTCATGAGCGACTTGAGCCAGTCGGGGCTGGTGTCGTACATCGACCGCATCACGTCCGGATCGATGAACAGCTTCATCCGCAGGTCACGCCAGATCGCCGCCTCGCCTTCCGCCTCGGCCAGCCTGCCTATCGAGTTCAGGTAGTTGGTCTCGACGCGGTTGAAGTCATCTTCGGCTTGCGCGTAGACCGCGCCAAAGACCGCATCGGCGTCGGTCTTTCCATAGACGTGGGCAATGCCCCAGTCGTCGCGAATGATCGTGACGTTCGCGGCCTGTGCTTCCCAGCGGGCGAGGTCGGGGTCGGAGGACCTGGGGGTGCAGGCTGCGACGACGACGGCGAGGAGGAGAAGGCGCTTCTTCATGGGTCTTGGCCATCCAGGGGGGAGGGAATCGACAACGTTCCCATGGTACGTCGCGGGCCGCCGGCCGGAAATAGTCGCTCAGGTCGTGTCGCCGGCAGCAGGCCGCCCATGACGCCCCGCCGCCCAGCGCGGCGGGAGATCCGCGGAGCCACCCGTCCCGCGTCTGGGCTACCTCAGCGCTGCCCGGCGGCTGCGCGCTCGAGAAGCGGGCCCACGTTGGCGGTCGCGATGGCCAAGGAACGCTCCGATGATGTGAACACGAGCGACCGCCCGTCCGGGGTCC
The DNA here is from genome assembly GCA_036393555.1 of Gemmatimonadaceae bacterium. Lineage (GTDB taxonomy): Bacteria > Gemmatimonadota > Gemmatimonadetes > Gemmatimonadales > Gemmatimonadaceae > JABWBJ01. The sequence continues at coordinate 21,019 of DASWGU010000051.1, read as the reverse complement.
AGCGGGGCGCATTCTCGTTGCGACTCGGCGTGGTCGTGATTCGCATCAGTGAACCGTCCGCGGCGTTTGCCACGACGAGATCTTCCGTGGAGTTTCGAAAGTCGAAGGTCTCGAAGGCCACCCGCGATCCGTCCGGGGACCAAACAGGCAGGATGTCGTACGCGTGCTCATCCGTCGTCAGGGCCGTTGGGTTGGCGCCGAGTGCAGATGCGACGAAGACCCTTGCGTACCCACCGGCGATGTTGGCGTACGCCAGTCGGCTGCCGTCGGGCGACCAGCGCGCCATCTGGGCGCCCGTTGACGTAGAGAGCTTCTCCGGCGCGCCACCGCCAAGAGGGACGCGATATAGTGCTCCGGACATTGCTCCGGTGCGCACGAGCAGGTAGCGACCGTCCGGGCTCCAGGTCTCGAGCACGGTTCCAGCGTCCAGCCGGGTGATCCGGGTCGCCGTTCCTCCCTCGATCGGAACGGTCCATAGGTCGGTGGTGCGCGCCTCCCGATTGGAAAGGAAGGCGACCGTGCGGCCATCAGGAGCAACGTGTGGAGCGCCCTCATCCGTGTCAGACCAATCGACCAGCAAGCGCGGCGTGCCGCCCGTGTCTGCGACGACGTAGAGGTCGGAGCTGGTGCCCCGGTTCGAAGCGAACACGATCCAGCGACTATCCGGCGACCACTTTCCCTGGTTGTCGGCCAAGGCACCCGTCGTGACCGGCCTCGGATCCCCCCCCGCGGTGGGCACAACCCAGATGTCTTCATTGCCGGAGCGATCCGATTGAAAAAGGACCCACCGACCGTCCGGCGAAACGCGCGGTTGCGAGCTGTTGTAGTCGGCGAACGACAGTATCCGCTGCTCGCGCCCATCCACGGGCATGATCCGCACCTGGGCGACCGCACCGTCGATGCCGAACGTGACGCTGCGACCGTCGGGCGTCCACTGCAAGAAATCCTCGCGATGACGGTCATCCGTCACGCGCATCGCGTCGCCACCTGCCGTCGACACGATCCAGACGTCCTGCTGCCCGCCGCGCAGCGAGACGAACGCAATCCACTGCCCGTCCGGGGACCAGCGAGGGCCGAAGTCACCCCGGATATCGGTCGTGACCTGCCGAAGCTCTCCAGACGCCACGTCGGCGACCCAGAGGTCCGGCGAGCCCGTGCGAAGGGAGCGATACACCAGGAATCGCGAATCCGGCGACCAGGCCACACCCAGATCCACGGACTCACGACCCTCGGTGGTCAGTTGCCGTGCCTGCGCGGTGGCCACGTCCCACACCCAAAGCGTGGTTTTGCCGCCCGTGGTGAACTCGTACGCGACCTTCGTTCCGTCCGGCGACATCTGTGCCTCGACGGAGCCCTCGACAGGAATCAGGGGGCGGTCACTGCCGTTTGCCAGCATCGCGACGCGCGTGTGGAGGTTGCCGCTCACCGAGAGGTAGATGACGCCGCTGCCGTCGGGGAGCCAGCCGGCAATGACGTCGTACGCCGGCCCGGTCGTTAGGGCCCGTGACTCACCTCCAGTGTCGGCGACCAGCATCACGTCGTAGTCTGGTGACTCGGCATTATAGGCGATCCACTGGCCGTCGGGCGACCACCATGGGTCTGTGTCCCAGACGCCGTTCGAGAGGCGGACAGGGTTGCTGCCGTCAGCGTCAGTGACCCAGATCCCCGCCTTGCCTTCGACGATACGGGCGAACGCGAGTCGAGTGCCATCCGGGGACCAGCGCGCCGTGAAGGCAAGCTGTTCGCCGGGCACGTGGGTGGTCACGTCGGGTAGGGCAGGACCGCTGTCGCGCGCGCAGGCGAGGGCGAACGGAACGGCGATCAGGACCACGTGCGACAGGAATCGCGAAGCGTTCATCTGGAAGTGCCGGTTGGGGTGATCACCGCCCCCTGGATCCCGGCCGCGATCTGCCTGACGACGGAATCCTGGGCGGCGAAGACATCACTGACGTCGATCTCGTAGCTGTTGCTCCAGAGCTGCCGGACGGTCTGCGGTTCGACCAGTTGTACGTTGATGCGCATCCGGTCCCCGGCGCGGAACACCGTGCTCTCGAGGATGGCGCCTACACCAAGATCCGCCGCGACCTCCCGCATCGGCTTGGGCTCGGAGCGGTAGAGCATCACGGCCGACCGCGGGGAGACGATGGCGCCCGGCACCTGACCGAGCGCCACGATGAGCTGGTCATGCATCGCGTCCACGAAGACCTGGTCCGCGCCGGAGAGGTCCTGGATTGGCATGATGGCCATGTGATCCGGTCCGGGCGTGCGCGCCCCGAGCACCCGCCAGCCGCCGTAGCCCACGATCGCCACCGCCGCTGCGGCGATGCCCAGCACGAGGCTCCGACGCGACACGCCCGGCGTCGCGAGCTTCGCATCGGTGACCTTGACCGGTCGTGTCGTCGTAGGCGTGATCCCGCCGCTCGGCGTGGCGATCGCCTCCAGCTCGCGCAGGACCTCCTCGGCAGACTGCCAGCGGTCGGCTGGCTGCTTCTCCAGACAACGCCGGATGAGATCCGCGAGCGGCCCCGGCACGGCGGGCCGCACCTCCGTTACGGCGCGCGGTTTCTCGAGGACCTGCGCCGACAGCACCGCCTGCGCGGTCTTGCCCTTGAACGGCGTTTCGCCGGTGAGAAGCTCGTACGCCAGGATGCCTATCGAGTAGATGTCCGACCGGTGATCGACGTGCTCCGCACCGGTTGCCTGCTCGGGCGACATGTAGTGCGGCGTGCCGACGGCGACGCCGACAGTGGTCAGCGTCTCACCGCCTGCTGCGCTGACCGCCCTGGCCACGCCGAAATCCATGACCATGGCGTGCCGGCCGGAGAGCATGACGTTATCCGGCTTGATGTCGCGATGCAGGATCCCGAGCTGGTGGGCGTAGGCCAGCGCGTCCGCGACCTCGCGCAGGATGCGCACCGCGTCGTGAACCGGAAGTTGCCCCTCCCGATCGAGCTTGTGCCGGAGTGACTCGCCCTCGACGAAGGGCATGACGTAGTAGAGAAAGCCATCCTGCTCGCCCGAGTCGTGCAGCGGTAACACGTGCGGGTGCTGCAACTGGGCGACGATGCGGATCTCGCGGGGGAAGCGGTCCGGCCCGAGCGCGGCAGCGAGTTCAGGGCGGAGTACCTTGATCGCGACGCGACGGTCGTGCTTGAGGTCGCGGGCGAGGTACACGGTGGCCATGCCGCCGGCGCCGACCTCGCGCTCGATGTCGTAGGTGCCGCTGAAGGCCGCCCGGAGGCGGTCGAGTTGGTTCGACACGCGGCGAATCTACGACACGTGCCGGCACCCTGCCATGCAACACGTGGGTCTGGCGCCGCTGTCAGGTAATCCCCGGGACGACGTCGCTACGGAAGCTGGAGTTCTCGGCACCAGCGCGCGAATGGTATGACGGTGACCTTGCCGCTCTGCACGTGGCGCTGGCCGAGGTGCACCTGGTAGAACACTGGTATCGACGTCCGCTGGGAGAAGTATCGGGCGGCAGCGCTGACCGATTTGTCTCCCGTCTTGCACTCCACGGCAAACGCCGGCTTGCCGTCACGGATCACCACGAAGTCCACCTCCCGCCCATCCGTATCGCGGAGGAATCGCAGTTCCATCTTGCGGCCGTCGACGTCCTCTTCCTGATGGCAGTACTTGAGCAACTGCGATGCGACCATGTTCTCGAATCTCGGTCCCGGCTCCGCGACGATCGACCAGTCCCAGAGATAGAGCTTCTGCTGCTTCTTGAGGGCGCGCACGCGGCGCGCTCCGAAAGGCGGAATCCGGAAACAGACGTAGAGGTTCTCGAGAATGGAGAGCCAACGGTCGGCGGTCTTGTGGTCGACTTCGAGTTCCTCGCGGAGTGCGGCGACGGAGAGCAGGGAGCCGACGCGTTCGGGAAGCAGGTCGACCAGCATCTCCACCAGGCTGATCTCGCGGACGCGTTCCAGGTCGAGCAGGTCCTGCCTGACGACTCGCGTAAGGCGCTCCCGCTGCCACAGCCTGAGCGTCCGCGCGTCTCGTGCGAGCAACGGTTCGGGGAACCCGCCAAAGCGAAGCAGGGCCTGAACGTGGTCCGTGTCCGATCCGCGCGTGGTCGCCGCGAGTTCCCCGAAGGAGAACGGATGCAGGCGAAAGTAGCGATATCGCCCCACCAGCGAGTCTCCGCCCTTCCGGTAGTGATCGAGTCGTGCCGAGCCGGTGACGACAAACTGGCGGACGCCCTTCTCGGTGTCGTAGAGGCCCTTCACGAGGCCTCGCCAACGGGCGTACTTGTGGACCTCGTCGAGTACAACCAGCGGCTCGTCAGGCGGGAGTTCGCCACGCCGGAGCGCCGGCCGGATCCTGGGGTCGTCCCAGTTGAGGTACGCGGGGTGCCGTTCGGTAGCCTTCTCGCCAATCAGCGACAATGCGAGCGTGGTCTTCCCCACCTGCCGTGGCCCGCCAACGAACGCCATCCGGTTGGCCAGCGTCGCCGATATGTCAGGCTTGAGGTACCGCTCGAGTGTCATCTGGCTGTCCCCGGGGCCGTGGGCGAAGTGTAGTGTAGTCTAGTTTATTCATGGGTAAAGTGGTATTGGGTCCAGTATTTACGTAACATGTGGTGGCCGGTCCCGGCACGCCCGCGGTGATTTTCTACCGCGTCAGTCGGCGCGCAGCGCGTCCGTCGGTTGGATGGACAAGGCTCTCCGCGTGGGAACGATGCAGGCGAGCAGGCAGACTCCGAGCATGACCACGCCGTAGAGCATGACGACGCCCACGCTCACGAGCATGCTCACGGCGCCACGCTGCCGCACCGCGTCGATTCCGATTGCCCCGGACAGGCCTCCGGTCAGGATCGTCCCGATGACGATTCCCACGCACACCTGCAGGAGTGGGCGACGCAGAATGGCAGTGATGATCTGCAGTGGACTCGCGCCCAACGCCACGCGTACTCCAATCTCGCGGGTACGTCGTGAAACGGCATACGACGTCACCGCATAGATGCCGGCAAGCGACAGGAGCAACGCCATGGCACTGACGGCGCGCAGCAGCGTGAGCCAGAAGTTGTAGAAATCGAGATCATCGTTCACCACATCCTCGAGTGTCATCGGGCGATACACCCGGAACGTCGGGTCGACTGTGGCGGCGACCGAACGGATCTCGGCTATCATCGCGTCGGGGCGGCCAGCCGTGCGCACGAAGAACGAAACGGGATACTGAAGGCCGCGAGCGATGGGGTGGTAGATGCCGGCACGCCCGTAGCCCGACACGGTACCGAGGTCCCGCGCGACGCCGACGACATCGTACCAGGGACCATCCGGTGACGGCAGCCGATTCAGCGACGGCTGCGCGCGGAGTACCACATCCACCCCGTTGTACGGCTCGCGCGCGACATAGCGGATGCGCCGGCCGATCGCATTCCTGCCACCGAACACCATGTCGACGAACGGCTGGTTGACAATCACCGATCGTGAATCGGCGTCGCGATCGCCAGAGTGAAACACGCGACCCGCCAGGAGCGGGGTGCCCAGGACATCGAAGTAATCCAGGTCGACGTTGGCTGACGATACGCGGTGCCCGCGAGAGCTGTCCTGCGGGACGACGCCGCCGTCGACCTCCACCTGGTTCCAGCCGTGATACAGGCGCGGCACCCTGTTCGCGACCGTCACGCCGCGCACGCCCGGGAGCGCCATGAGTCGCTCCTCCAGCGTTGCGCTGGCACGCGAGAACCGTGCGAGAAAGGCGTCGTTGGAGGAATCCGCTTCCACGCGGTCCATTTGCAGCCCGAACGTCACGAACTCGGTCGGGTCCAGGCCAAGGTCGTACTCCTCGATCTTCACGACATCCCGACCGACGAAAAACGCAACGGATGGGAACACGACGGTCACAGCCACCTGCGCGACGATGATCACCGTCCATATGCCGCCGAACCGCACGCCACCACCCCCCGCCGAGGCCTCCTTGAGCCGTCCCGCCAGGTCGCGGGTGACCTTCATCGCCGGCAGGATGCCCGTCATGGCCGCCACGAGCAGCGTGAGCACCACGGTGTAGGCAAGGGTCGGCGCTGAAAGCGTGCTGTCGAACCAGAACGGCAGGTCGCCCAGCTCACCTTGCACCATGCGGAGCCCCCACCGTATCCCGGCGCTGGCCGCCGCCAGTCCAGCCGCAGCGGCGAGCGCGCCGAGGACAAGGGCCTCGGAGAAGAGCTGGATGACGACGCGACGGCGGCTGGCGCCTAACGCGCTCCGGATGACGATCTCTCCTTCGCGAGTCGCAGCGCGGGCGAACATCAGCAAGGCAACATTGGCCGAGACCAGGAGCACCAGCAGGACGAGCAGCAGGTTGGAGGACAGCAGGGCCAGGCTGGCCAGCGTGGGCAGGTCCGATTGCGCGTACGGTACGACCTGCGGACGCAGGTGCTCATGCGTCTCCGGCGATTCGATCGCGATCCGCTGGCCCAGGAGGGCAATCTCCAACCGGGCGTCCTTGAGCCGGCTACCCTCCACCAGGCGTGCGAAGACGCTGATGGGTGGACCCTCGCGACGTGCATGATCCAGCGGATCCATCCGGAACGGTCGCCAGGCGTTGTGCGCCACGGGGAACGCGAAACCTTCCGGCATGACGCCAACGATCTCGACGGCTGTTCCGCCCAGCCGTACCCTTCGGCCGATGACTCCGGAATCGGCGCCAAAACGCGCTTGCCAGACATCGTGCCCAATGACCAGGACGTCCGGTGCATCCGGCGCCTCGTCGCTCTCGATAAGCGTCCGGCCCAGCAGGGCAGGGGTCCGAGCCAGGCGGAATCCGCTCGCACTCATCTCGACGTGCCGCACCGGCTCGGCCCGACCATCCGCCAGGACGAGGTTGCGGTCAACCCGCCGCCAGGCGCCAACTTCCTCCACCGTCTTCAACTGCTTCTTCCAGTCGGCAAAGTCGCGAAGCGCCCGCGGATCGTCGTTGTTCGCAGCAACGTCCCAGTTGCGGAGGGTCACGAGTCGCTCACCGTCGGGTAGCGGCACTGTCGGGTTCACTACCTGATAGACGACCTCGAATGCACCGGCGCCAACCCAGATGGCGAAGCTGAGCGCAAACCCGGCCACCAGCGTGAGGACCGGGTACTTCGCGAGCATCCGGAAGCCGAGCTTGAAGTCGAGCCAGGAGAACCGGATCTCGTCGACATGGCGTAAGCCGCGGGCGGCCCGGCCCTCGTCCCTGAATTGTTCCGGGCTGCCGAACTCCAGCCGGGCGAGGCGCATGGCCTCGTCAGGCGTCATGCCCTGGCGCACCAGGTCAGCGGCCCGCAGTTCCACATGCGCTGCAAACTCGTCGATCATGTCCTGCTCGACGAACCGCCGGCTGCGAAGGCCGCTCCACAGGGATCGGAATCGCGAACGCAGGGACATCTCACACCTCCTGCGGCGTCGTGGCCAGGGATCGGGCCATGGCCTGGGCGAGGCGATTCCAGCTGGCCGTCTCCTCGCCGAGCCGTTTGCGGCCGGGTGACGTCAGACGGTAGAACTTCGCACGCCGATTGTTGTCCGACGTTCCCCACTCGCTTTCGATGAGTCCCTGGTGTTCCAGGCGGTAAAGCGCCGGATACAGGGCCCCCTGCTGTATGAGCAGCGCGCCGCCCGAGATCTGCTCGATACGGAGCAGTACTCCATATCCGTGCAGCCGTCCCAGCGAGACGGACTTCAGTATGAGCAGGTCCAGCGTGCCCGGCAGGATCGGGTCGGCCATGCTTCTCCTAAGTCGATTAGGAAACGTGGCCATCGTCTTCCAGGCTGTCAAGATGAGCTCTCTGGTCACGACTCGAGCGGGACGGCAGTACGCCCGCTAGAGGCCGGCGGCATGTACCTTTACGGCGTTCGTGGGCCGGCAACGGTCGTCACTCCGCACTCACCGGAGTCCAGGCATGGACAAACGCACCTTTCTCAAAACGGCGGGTCGCGCCTCACTGGGCATGATGCTCGCGCCGGACCTGCTGGAGCGCCTCGCGACCGGGTCTGTGGCCGAGCTGTCCCAGGACGACGCTTTCTGGACCGCCGTCCGTGGCAAGTACCGCCTCACACCCGACTACATCAACCTCGAGAACGGCTACTACTCCATGCAGTCGGAGGAGGTGCTTGAGGCGTTCATCTCGCACATCAGACGGCTGAACTTCGAGGCGTCGCGGTACATGCGCACCGTGCGGGTCGCCGACAAGACGCGCGTGCGCGACAAGCTCGCGAGCCTGGCGGGATGTGCACCCGAAGAGCTGATCGTCACGCGCAACACCACTGAGTCACTCGACACGGTCATCTCCGGATACGACTGGAAGGAGGGCGACGAAGCGGTCATGGCGGCACAGGACTACGGCGCCATGCTGGACCAGTTCAAGCTCATGGCCCGCCGCCACGGCATCGTGAACAACGTCGTCTCGCTGCCGATGGACCCGAAGTCCGACGACGAGATCGTCCAGCTTTACGCCAACGCCATCACGCCGCGCACACGCCTGCTGATGGTCTGCCACCTGGTGAACATCACCGGCCACATCCTTCCGGTGCGGAAGATCGCCGACATGGCGCACGCCCGTGGCGTGGACGTGATGATCGATGGCGCGCACGCCTTCGCCCAGCTCGACTTCCACATCCCCGACCTCGGCGGCGACTACTACGGCGCCAGCCTCCACAAGTGGCTGGGCGCTCCCATCGGCGCGGGCATTCTCTACGTGCGGCAGGAGAAGATCGAGAAGATCTGGCCGATCTATGGGGAGGAATCCGCTGCCGCGGACTCCATCGGGAAGCTGAACCACACCGGGACGCATCCATGCCACACTGACCTCGCCATCGAGGATGCGATCCGCTTCCATGAAATGATCGGCGTAGCGCGCAAGGAAGCCCGGCTGCGCTGGCTGCAGCGCTACTGGACGACGAAGGTGCGCGGCAAGCCCCGGATCGTGCTGAACACGCCGGGCGATGCCGCGCGGAGTTGCGCCATCGCCAACGTGGGTATCGAAGGCATGCTGCCGGGTGACCTCGCCCGTACGCTGTTCGACAAGTACAAGGTGTGGACCGTGGCGATCAACAACGCCGGCGTGCGCGGTGTTCGCGTCACACCCCAGCTCTACACGACAACCTCCGAACTCGACGTGCTCGTAAACGCCCTGCTCGAGCTGTCCAATGCCTGAAGTGTCAGCAAGATCCGTACACTACGATCGCGTTAAGGAGCGTCGCAGCCTGACCGCTGACCTCTGACCTCCGTGTTCTATTTCTTCCAGAGCACCACCCACCATGGATGGTCGTTGCTTTGCGCGGACGTGGCCGCGGTCACCCACACGCCGCCGTAAATGCTGGAGCCGGGCGGGTTGAACGTCACGACGTACATGCCGCCTGCCAGCGTGGGGAGCTGGAACTTCCCGTCAGCGCCCGTTGTCACCGTGGCTTCTGCGGTACCCAGCGTGGGCGCACCCGGCTCTCCACCGGTCACGGGAAATACCGTCACGACAACGTCGGCCACTCGCGGCGCGGTTATCAAACTGTCATTGCCAGCGCCTGGTTCCGACTGACCCAGCACCGTGCCGTGGAAACTGCCCGGCGTCGGGTTCGTCGGTTCGGGGGGCGGGGGATTGCCGACGCTGTCGGTGCCTTCGCGCAAGGTGAGCCCCGCCAGAGGCGAGTTCTCGCTCGCTGTCGGGTTGTCGGAGCACGCCAGCGCCAGGGTCGCGAGAATGGCAAGGGCGAATGTCGGTCGGGTCTTGCGGGTCATCGAACGGTCCTCATCTGATGGTCGCGTCGGAGTGCTGGTTCCCTGTCGCCCGATAGGACACCGCGTGCCGAGGCTCCCCCGACGGCACGCGCCTGACGACGGTTAACGGATGATGAACCGTTATCCGGCGATGACGAATCGGACACCGGCGTTCATGGGGAACCAAACGCGCGGCGTCATGGAGTCATCCGCGTTCGAACACCTCCCGCGCCTTCCGGCTGCTCAATTCCCGATCTCGTACACCACGTTCAGCCGGGTTGTCAGACATCGCCGATACCCGGCCGAGGCGAACATCGATTCCAGCTCCACCGCGACAGACGCCTTGGCCTCGGCGATGACGATCCCGGGCCGGAGCGATGAAGGCGCGTGCGCGAAAAAATGACGCAGGACCCGAGCCTCGTGTCCCTCGATGTCGATCTTCAGTGCCCTGACTGTAGCGATGCCGCGCCCGGTCAGCAGATTCAGCAACGTGTCGACGGGAACGGGCAGCGCGCCGCGGTCGCCGCCCGCGCGCCTGGCCTCCCTGGCATCGAGCGTGTTCTCGCCGCGCTGCGCCGGATTGACGAGCAGTTCGGCATCACCCCGGTGGTCGCTGAGAGCGACCGGGCAGATTTCCACCGAAGTGATCCGATTGGTGGCGAGATTGAAGGCGAGCCGCCGCCGCATCTCCGGGTCGGGCTCCACCGCGAGGATCCGGCCGCGCCCCGCCAGGCAGCGGTCGGCCCAGAGGCTGTATGCCCCGGCATTCGCGCCCACGTCTACGAAGCAGTCGCCGGGGCGAAGGCGATCCGCGAGCAGGTCGAATTCGCCGGGATCGAACAACCGGGGGGCGACCAGCAGCTTCTGCTCCGACATGTTGCCGCGTGGCATCAGCCGGAGCTTCCGGTCCCAGATGATGACGTCCACCGGCTGGTGCACACCGTACTTGATTGGTCGGCGAAGCAGCCTGACGAGTGGCGGCAACCACCGCGGAACGCGGTACAGGAGTCGGAGCAGCATCGTCACGCCGGTGCCCGGTCGATACGCGCCCCACGGCCGTGTGTCGTCAAACTCCGGCGTCGACGCCAGGGCTCCGCGCTGAGTCGTCAACTGGCCCAGGCCTGGCGGAGCCAGGTGACGTCACCGATCCGCCGATACCACTTGTGTCCCCGGCCGGCGAGCACGTCGCTCATTTTGGGGTTGCCGGCGAAGACCACGATTCGTGCCCCCGGCGGGATCTTCGGGTCGGCAAAGTAGCTCCGAACGTAGCGCGGCACGCACGCGTTCTTGAAACTCACGCACCAGCCGGGCGGCCAGTACTCCAGGTGACCGTGCGCGGCGAGCTGCGCGCTCTGGAACTGCTGGGAGATCCGGTAGCCGCGCGTCGCGGCACGGGGATCGGCGAGGTAGGCATCGAGAATGTAGGCATGCTCGCCGATCTCGAATCGAAAGACTGACGAGTTGCCTACGGTCTTGAGGAAGCGGTCATGGGCCGGCTTCAGCATGCGCTGCGGCTTGAAGCGGAACAGTTCGTCGTCACGCACGATGCGAAACGCGCCGGGCAGCTCGAGGAACGGATCGAGGTCGTCCACGATGACGAGATCGAGATCCAGAAAGAGGGTCGTGCCACGCAGGTCGGCCAGCTGGCGACGAAAGACCGCGAGTTTCTGCCAGCGCCGGTCGGCATGACCGGCCGGGAGGCCGAGCTCGGGAAGGGGAAGGGCCTCGACGTCCGGGGAGAGTCCGCTGGATTCGTCTGTGAAGCAGACGAATCGATGCGGCCGGTGGAGGTGCCTGGCCACGCCGCTCCGCAGATGGTTGACGTACTCGGGCCCGTACAGCGAGCCCCACTTCATGCAGATGACGTTGACCCGTTCGCTCATGGCCCGGGGAATTCTAGGTCGCCATGCTGCCAGCGACCAGCGCCGCTCCCTGGCGAAGGCGCCCTGCTTGCGGGAAGTGCCTGGTTGAGATCACTCTTGACCGCCCGCAGGGAGGGCCACGAATGCAAACCGGGAGCGCATGCGTTTCAAGCACCTGATGAAGGGCCTGGTGAGCCCATTCACCGCCCGCATTCGCGGGGGGGCGCTGCAGGGCCGGCGTTGGGTCATCGCCAGCGGCAGCCGGTTCGTGAAGGGGACGTACGAACCGCTTCAGTCGGCCGCATTCCAGCGCCACATCAAGGCAGGGGACGTCGTCTTCGACGTCGGCGCACACGTGGGCTACTACACCGTGCTGTCGTCGGTCCTGACGGGTCCGACGGGGCAGGTCATCTCCTTCGAGCCCGTGCCCCTCAATCTCCGCTACCTGCGCCGCCACGTCCGGATGAACGGCTGCGACAACGTTCGCATAGTCGAGGTCTGCGTCGGCGATCGGTCGTCGACCGCGCGGTTCGACGATTCCCACGGGACGGGCGTCGGCCACCTGTCGGCCGATGGCGGCCTGGTGGTGCGAGTCCGCGCGATCGATGAGATGGTCGCGTCAGGCGAGGTCCCGGTTCCGCAGTTCATCAAGGTCGACGTGGAAGGCGCTGAGCTTCTGGTCCTGCAAGGCGCCGATTCGATTCTCCGAAAGCACCATCCCGCCATCATTCTCTCGACGCACGGTGACGACCTGGAGCGCGAGAGCCGGGAGCGGCTGTCGCGCCTGGGGTACGGCGTGGAACTGCTGGAGCCGGGCGTTCTGGTGGGCTTGCGCCAGGTTCCAGCCACCAACAACGTGAGACCATGAACGAAGCAGCGTGCGCGCACCTCGCCGCCGTCAAGTCGGTCAGGGAAGCCGAACGATACGAGTGCACCGAGTGCGTGAAGATCGGGTCGAACTGGGTGCACCTCCGGACGTGCCAGACCTGTGGCGTGACCCATTGCTGCGACCAGTCGCCCAACCGGCATGCACGCCGACACTCGGTCGAGACCAGCCACGGCGTGGTGGCCTCGGCCGAGCCGGGAGAGCGGTGGCTGTACTGCTTCGCGGACGACGAGTTCCTGGACTTCTAGACGATGCTGCCGTCGGGTGTCGCGAGGTGATCTTCTTACCGCGTCCTGCGGATCTGTCGCGGATCCTGCGCCGCGCATGTCATTGCTGAGACGCTGCTGTTACTTCACGACCTTTGCATCCTCCACCATGACGGCGAAGCGGTAACCCGCACCTATGTCCTTGTTGGTGCGAACGGTACCTGTGATGGTGACTGTCTCACCCCTCGCAGCGGACTCGGTGGACACGACGGTGATGTCGTTGGTTCCCTGTGCGGCGTCCCCGCTGCCGTCCTGCAAGTGGAGCCAGTTCTTGCCCATGACGCCCTCGGTGAGTTTCACCACCACCCCGCGTATCGAGACAGTTTTCCCTGCGAGGCTTTCCTTTTGCGCCCATGCTTCGGCGACCGTCCGCGCGTCCGGGCCGCTCGCCTTTTCCACCGCTCCGACGTTAACCGGCGGCGGCGCCTGCATCCCTCCTTCGTGCGGATTGGCGTCCGCACCGGGTTGTGCCGTCCCCGCCCCGGCCAGCCCGCCGAAGTACACCTCATCGAAGGTCCGCTGCAGGGCGGTGGATTCGAACTTCTTCATCAGCATCGGGCTCACGATCGTGACGCGCTGTCCGGTCACGACAGGTGCTGCCTCGACGGCCGCCCAGGCTTCGCCACTGGCGGTCTTGAGGCGCAGGTAGACGTATTGCCCGGCGGGCAGGTGCTCGAGTATGGTCCCGGTCAGGGGGGCGCCGGCCGCGAGCTGGTCCAGGGAGATTCGCCCGTCCTCGGGAATGGCCGAATTGCAGCCGTGGACGACCGTCACCAGGAGGAGGAGGGAAAGCGTGCGACGCATGCAGGGAACTCCGGAGTCGACGGTGTGACAGAGGGCAGCGGAACGGCTCGCGATCGTTGAGAACCCGCGCACCCACGAGGGCCGGTTGCCAGGTACCGCGCGCAGAAGGTCGCCGGCACGGGACGGGGCCAACGTAAGGGTTTCCCCGATTCGTCGTCAGGTCGGGTGGGAAATGTCGAGATCAGGCGGCCGGCTACGACGTGACTGTGAAACCGCCTGTCAGGAGCCAGGTCTGGCAGGCCCGTCAGCATCGCCGGACAAACCAGGGAGACTGTATCAATGCGCAAAGTGACTCCGTTTCTGATGTTCAACGACCAGCTCGATGCCGCCATCGAGTTCTACACGGCCACCTTTCCCGACTCGCGGGTGTTGAACGTGGCCCGGAGCGGCGGGGACGGACCCGTCACGTCCGCCGAGTTCGTTGTGGGCGGCCAGTCGTTCATGGGCTACAACGGCGGTCCGCACTTCTCTTTCAGCGAGGGCTTCTCACTCTTCGTCGACTGTGCCGATCAGCGGGAGGTCGATGAATACTGGGACAAGCTCCTTAAGGCCGGCGCCACCGAGACGCAGTGTGGCTGGATCAAGGACCGGTTCGGCCTCTCGTGGCAGATCGTCCCCAAGCGGTTCATCGAACTCATCGGGGACCGGAACCCACGGAAGGTGAAGGCCGTCATTGACGCCATGCTGCAGATGAAGAAGCTCGACGTGGCGGCGTTGGAGAAGGCGTACGAGTCGGTGAGCTGAGGAGGTCGTACGTCTCGGGGGTGAGATGGTCTTGAGCGGTGGGCGGCGGCAGCCCGGCTCGCGATCATCCACATCCTCGCTGGTGCTTCGCTGGAGGCCGGGAGTCAGATGGGCACGGAGGGGATGCGCAGGCGCTTCGCGGCCTGCAGCAGACGGATGTCATAACTCGCCAACACGACGTCCGTTCGCTGAGCGCGCAGGAATTCGATGGATGCGAGGTGAAGCGCGTCCAGCGTCCGCACCGGCACCGGGAACGGTTCCAGCGCACGGGCGAGCACGGGTGGGGCCAGTTCCAGGAACGCGAGTCGCTGGAGGATCTCGCGAGCGGGCTCCCCGTGCGACGCCGCGACACCGCGGGCATGCAGCCGATTCCAGAGTTCGTACTCGAGGACTCGGCTGCTGACCAGGGTCTCGGCCCAGATTGTCGCTGGCGGAACACGGTCCTCGGCCAGCAGGTGCGCGAGCACGACCGAGGTGTCGAGGTAGATCACCGGTCCTGACGGTCCGAGTCGAGTTCGCGAAGGAGTTCGTTGAGCGGCGCGATCGGCGCTCGCGGTGGTGGCTCCTCGCGCACCACCATCGGCGCAGAGAGCCAGCCGCGCCGCATAGCCTCGGCCAGAAGAGCGTCGGAGGTGAGCGGACCGCGGCCCTGAGGTGGGCGGAGCTCGGCGACGACACGATCGCGGTCGGTCACGAGCACGGTCTCGCCACTGGCCACGACGCGGATGTACTCACTGAGCTTGTTTTTCAGGATCTTGAGCCCGACGGTTCGCATAGTCACAAGGTAGCTTCTGGGAGCTACCTCGGCAACTCCGGCCGCGGTTTGAACGTCGACGCCTCCGAAAGCTCAAGCGCGCGCGGGTGAAGTCGGTGAAGACTTCTGGCTTACTGACGAGAAAGCCCACACTGTCGAGGGCGGGCTGAGTTGCTGTTCTACAAGGCTCCCGAGGCAGGACTCGAACCTGCGACCCGGTGATTAACAGTCACCTGCTCTACCAACTGAGCTACTCGGGAAGGACCGGAAAAGTAGACGGTTTCCGAAAGCTGAGCAACCGGAAGGCAGAGGTCGGAGGCAGGGGTCACGGGTCGCAAGTCACGAGTCTCAGGGCACACCACTCGGTGGCGGTCCACGCTCGCGTCGGAACAGGTTTCGGACGCGCTCCCGCGTCAGACCCCAGCTCCCCACCGGCGAACCCCAGACTCATGACTCCAAACGAACCTCTGCGGCCCCTGGCCGTCGTGACGGGTGCCTCGAGCGGCATTGGCGAGGAGATCGCCGCACAACTCGCCGCACGCGGCTACGATCTCGCCCTGGTGGCGCGGCGCGAGGACCGCATGCTCCGGCTCGCCGAGCGACTGCAGGCTACGCATGACGTCCAATGCACGACTTACGCGATCGACCTGGCGTTGCGCACCCAGCGCGATCGACTCTGCGATGAGCTCGAAGCCGAGCGCCACCGGCTCGACGTTCTGGTCAACAACGCCGGCCTCGGCACGCACGGTTTCTTCCACGAGACCGATCTTGAAACGGAGCTGGAGCTGATCGACGTGAACTGCGGGGCGCCGGTGCACCTCACCAAGCGCATCCTCCCGTGGATGCTCGAGAAGCGCCGCGGGCGCATCCTCAACGTGGGCTCGATGTCCGGCTTCGCGCCGGGTCCGGTCATGGCGATGTACTACGCGTCGAAGGCTTTCCTGCTGTCCTTTTCCGAAGCGCTCTGGGAAGAATGTCGCGGGACCGGTGTTTCCGTCACGTTGCTTGCGCCAGGTCTGGTGCGCACGGAGTTCCAGGGCAGGGCAGGGATCGCTCCCGGCGCGCGTTCCAGTGGGACTGATCCGCTTTCTGTCGACGAGGTAGCTCGCCAGGGAATCGAGGGGATGCTGAACGGCAATCGCGTGGTCATACCTGGCTTTCAGAACAGAATCGCCGCCCTCCTGGCCCGATTCACTCCGCGCACTCGCACGCTACGGACCGTCAGAGCGATTCAGGAAGAACGACGGAGGCACACGCTCGAGCAGCGCGCTGAGAATCAGCGCTGACCCACTGCTTGTCACGCGGAGGCCGCGGGGCGCGGAGGAACCAGGGGCCTGCCGCAGGCGATCACGAAGACGTCGGGATGGTCCTTGAGGAGTCGGTCCATCTCAGCGTCCTTCGACAAGGGGAACGACTTGCGCGCTCTCACAACACCCGTCGCAACCACTCCCCGGTGTGCGAGCCAGGTGTTCGCGCCACGTCCTCGGGGCTTCCCATCGCCACGACGCGCCCGCCTCCCTCACCCGCCTCCGGCCCCAGATCGATCACCCAGTCCGCCAGCTTGATCACGTCCAGGTTGTGCTCGATCAGCACCAGCGTATGTCCCGCGTCGATCAGCCGGTCCAGCACACCGGCCAGCTTCCGGATGTCGTCAATGTGGAGTCCGGTCGTGGGCTCGTCCATGATGTACAACTTCCTCCCGCCCTTCTTGTCGCCCAGTGCCAGCTCGCGCGCGATCTTGATCCGTTGCGCCTCACCGCCCGATAGCGTCGTCGCCGACTGCCCCAGCCGCAGGTAGCCGAGTCCCACCTGTTGCAACTGCCAGAGCGCCTGGCCCAGCTTGGCCTCCCAGGCGAAGAAGCGGATGGCCTGGTCCACGGTGAGCTGCAGGACGTCGTAGACGCTCTTCCCCTTGATCGTCACCTCCAGCACGCCGGGCTTGAAGCGCCGGCCACCGCATTCGTCGCACGGCACGAACACGTCGGCCATGAAGACCATCTCCACCTGCACGACGCCGGCGCCCTCGCACGCTTCGCATCGGCCACCCGCCACGTTGAAGCTGAACGTTCCGGGCGTGTACTTCCGCTGTCGCGCGAGCGGCTGCGCCGCGAATAGCTTGCGGATCTCGTCATAGGCCTTCACGTACGTCACCGGGTTCGACCGCGGCGTCCGCCCGATGGGCTCCTGGTCCACCAGCACCACGGCATCCAGTGACTCGTGTCCGCTTAGTGAGCGGTAGGCCCCGACCCGCTCGCCGAGGTGCCGGCGAGCCGAGTGCGTGCCGGCGATCGCCGTCTCCAGCGCCCGGTACAGCACGTCGTGCACCAGCGTGCTCTTACCAGACCCCGACACGCCGGTGACCACCGTGAGCGCGCCTGACGGGATCTCGATGTCCACGTCCTTCAGGTTGTGCTCCCTCGCTCCGCGCAGCAGCAGGCGCCGTCGGCCGGGACGGCGCTTCCGGGGAACCTCGATTCTCAGTTCTCCCGAGAGGTACTTGCCGGTCAGGGGACTGGATGACGCCCGACTGGGGGAGCCCTCGAACACGACGTGTCCGCCCTGCTCGCCGCTCCCCGGACCGAGTTCGATCATGTGATCGGCCCGCCGGATGGCGTCCAGGTCATGCTCCACCACGAGCACGGTGTTGCCACTGTCGCGCAATCGCGCCAGAAGTGAGAGCAGCCGTCCCATGTCGCGCGGGTGCAGCCCGATCGACGGTTCATCGAGAACGTAGAGCGTGTCGACCAGCCGGGCCCCGAGTGAATTGGCCAGCGTGATCCGCTGTGCTTCGCCGCCCGACAGCGTCCGCGTCGCGCGGTCGAGGGTGAGATACCCCAGGCCGACCTCACAGAGGAACTCCACCCGGTCCGTCGCCTCGCGCAGGATGTGGCGTGCCACGCCGCGCTCGAACTCGGTGAGCAACAGCGACCCAAGCCAATCGCGCAGCCCTTCCAGTGTCCGCGCGGCGACCGCGGCGATGGACTCGCCCCCCACGTGCACATTCAGCGCCTCGGCCTTGAGCCGCGTGCCGTGGCAGGTGGGGCATTCCCTTGCACTCTGGTATCGGCGGAGAAAAACGCGGATGTACTGCTTGTACCGTTTCTCCTCGAGGTCGGCGAGGAAGGGGAGAATCCCCTTGTACGTCCGGGTGCGCGCGTGCAGCAGCTTCCCGCGCTGTTCCTCCGTCAGCTCCCGCCACGGCCGCGTCATCGGGATGCCCTCACGCCCCGCGAACTCCGCCAGTGTCCGCCGCCGGCCGTCGTATCGCGGCATGGTCCAGGGATCGATCGCCCCCTCTCGCAGCGTGCGCCCCGCGTCAGGCACGATCAGTGCCTCGTCATACTCCAGCACGGCGCCGAAGCCGTTGCAGGTCGCACACGCGCCGCGCGGGTTGTTGAACGAGAAGAGCTGTGGCGTGGGCTGCGGTGCCCGATGCCCATCATCGGGGCACTCGAATCGCTCGGTGAACCGAAGGGCCGAGGGTTGAGGGTCGAGGTCAGCGTGTCGCTCAGCGACAGGCTCGCCGGGTTGCAGACTGACCGCTGCCCGGTCGACCCGAGATCCGAGACCTGTGACCAGTGAGGTCCGCTCCGTCCTCTGACCGCTGACGTCGACATCCATTCCTTGGGACGTGAGAGCCGGGACCTGAGGCCTGAGCAGTACCGCGCAGTCCCCATCGCCCTCTCGAAACGCCGTCCCCACCGCCTCCGCGATCCGGCCCGACGCGTCCGGCGACGCGGTGAGCCGGTCTACGGCCACCAGCAACTCCCTGGCGCGGACAAGCGATATGCCGCCCGACTCCACGTCGACGAGCGTCAGAATCTCGCCGTCCGCGATCACCCGCAGAAACCCCTGCGCCCTGAGGTTGGTGACAACCACTGCGTCGGTGACTGCCGACGACACCTTCAGCGGAAAGGCGATGACAAACCTGGTTCCCGCTGGCAGTTCCAGGAGACGGTTGGTCACCGACTGCACCGTGTCGGGGCGGAGTTCCCGTCCACAGACGGGACAGAACGTGCGACCGATCCGGGCCCAGAGCAGGCGGAGGTAGTCGTAGACCTCGGTGGCGGTTCCGACCGTGGACCGGGAGGTGCGGGTCGGGTTTTTTTGCTCGATCGCAACCGCCGGGGAGACACCGTCGACGCCGTCTACGTCCGGCTTCTCCATCCGCTCCAGAAACTGCCTGGCATACGCGGACAGCGACTCGACGTAGCGCCGCTGTCCCTCGGCGTACACGGTATCGAAGGCCAGGGACGACTTGCCCGACCCGGACGGCCCCGTGATCACCGTTAGGCTCCGCCGAGGGATGGCTACGTCGAAGCCCTTCAGGTTGTTCTGGCGGGCACCGCGCACGAGGATCGCGTCCTTCACGACAAGAAACTATGCTGCGTCCTGAGTGACAGGTGCTCTGGCCTGGGTGCTGTTTCTGGGGCTGGGTCGGCTTCGGGTGGTTCGAGCACGCCGGCCACGCCGCGTCCGGGTAGCTAAAGCAGGATGAGGCCCCTCTCAGGTTCCGCGCTCCAAGTCCCTTCGCCACCACAGCTTGCGGCCATCCCGGCAGGCCGGATACTTTCCGGCTCCCATCGCGGGCGGCGGTGGTGTCGCGGCAGGCTTCTGTCGCGCGTAACTTCTCCCGCCGACCCAATGCTCGAGCCGTGATGCACTCATATCAGACCTCCAGAACGACCATGCCGGGGCGCGCGGGAGCACGGAGGAAAGCGAGCCGACGGCCGGCGCGGGGCAAGGGTCCGATCCCGGGACGCGCGTGAAGGGGGAAATGCACGTAGCGGCCCGCAGCGACGTCGGGATGGTGCGATCGGGGAACGAGGATTCCTTCTACGCCCATTCCAACAAGGACGTCGGACTGTTCATCGTGGCGGACGGAATGGGAGGCCACGCGGCCGGAGAGGTCGCCAGTGAGATGGCCGTTCAGATCGTCGCCCGGGAGCTCGGCGACCTGCAGAACGTGGAGGGTGAGATCCCGCGGAATCGCATGGCCACGTCCATCCAGGATGCCAATCGGGCCATCTACGAGCGGACCATCGCGGAGTCGGACAAGCAGGGCATGGGCACAACGGTCTCGGTCCTCATGCTGGCCGACTCCGGGAAGTGGCTGATTGGCCAGGTCGGCGATTCCCGGATCTACCTGCTGCGCGACGGCGCGCTCTCGCAGATCACCAAGGACCACTCGTACGTCCAGGAGCAGGTCGATGCCGGCCTGCTGACGCCGGAGCAGGCGCGCTATCACCCCTACAGCAACGTCATCACGCGGTGCGTCGGGGCTGGAGAGGAAGTCGAGGCCGACACTTTCCAGGGAGAGTTCCGTCCCGGTGACGTCTTCCTGGTGGCCAGCGACGGGCTCACCGGCATGGTCGATGACCGCCGCCTTCAGCAACTCCTGCTCTCGCGGGCCTCGGCGGGACGGATTGTCGATGCGCTGATTGCGGAGGCGAACTATCGGGGTGGTCTGGACAACATCACGGCGATCGTGGTGCAGGTGGTGCCAACGGGCAGTGCTGCGTCCACTGAGACTCCCACGCAGGAGAGTCCGGCGCTCCCCGACCGGCCCGACAGCCAGCGGGGATGACCGACGAGTCGGTCGGCGCCATTGCCGAGCTGTATCTGGGGAACCTGCTGTTCGCGCTCGAGCGGACCGCGATGGCGCTGGAATCGGAAGGGAAGCTGGACGATGCGGCGTTCTACCGGGGGATCGCGCGGAAACTGGCCGCGGCGCATGGACGCGGGAAGGAGCGCTGAGTGGTGAGGCCGGGTGGGCTGAGCTGCGGCTCCGCTGAGTGGTGAGTGCTGGGTGCTAGACGTGCTTCCTGGAACTGGGGCTGGACCTGGCTGCTTGGTGCTGGATGCTGGATGCTGAATGCTGGATGCTGGATGCTGGATGCTGGATGCTGGATGCTGGATGCTGGATGCTGGATGCTGGATGCTGGGTACTGACCGCACTCAGCTCCAGGCAGCAGGAAGCACGTCTAGCAGCCAGCACTCACGACTCAGCTTG
>DASWGU010000050.1:0-12865 GCA_036393555.1 Gemmatimonadaceae bacterium | reverse complement strand
TTCGAGAGCCGGGGCGTTGGCGACGTGGTGCTGCGTCTGGACCCCGAACGCCTGACGGTGACGCTTGCCCGGGTCCGGGATCTGTTGCGTGCCGAGTTTCCCGACAGGAGGGTCACCACGAACACCATGGCCGCAGAGATGGAGCCGGAGTATCGGCCGTGGCGGCTGGGGGCCACGCTGTTCACGCTGTTCGGGGCTCTGGCGGCGCTGGTCGCCGCTATCGGTGTGTATAGTTCGGTGAGCTACGCGGTCAGCCAGCGGACCCACGAATTCGGCGTGCGCGTAGCTCTCGGCGCCACGGGCCGGAAGATCATCCACCAGGTGGTGGGCGAAGGAGTGCGGGTGGTCGCGATCGGTATCCTGGCCGGGATCGTGCTGACGCTCGCCATGGGCCGGATTGTGGCCTCACTGCTGTACGGGGTCTCACCCGACAATCCACTGGCGATGATGGTCTCGGCCGGGGTGCTCCTGGGTGTGGCGGCCGGGGCGTCGTTCGCGCCCGCCTGGCGGGCGGGGCGGGCAGACCCGGTTTCGGCCCTTCGGACCGACTGACCGCCCGACGCGGCGGGGCTGTCGGCGTCCCCGTATCCGCGCTGGGGCGGCGGTTGACGCATGACGATCGCCCGGCCACGGTCGGTGGACGGCTGGACGCGCTGTCGAACATGCGCTCTCTTTCAGGTTCTCCGGCTCCTGGCGCAATCTCCCTCCGACCAACCATCCGATGCACGGACAATTCGTCTGGTACGAACTCACCACTCCCGATGTCGACGCGGCCAAGAAGTTCTACCCGCGGATCACCGGCTGGGGAATTCAGCGATTCGACAATGACTATTCGATGTGGACCAATGGCGGGGTCCCGATGGGCGGCATCTTCCGCCTCAATGACGAGATGCGCCAGCAAGGCGTGCCGCCGAACTGGATGCCGTATGTCGAGTCGGACGATGTCGACGCGACCGCGGACCGGGCAGCATCGTTAGGTGGAACCGTGGTCGTCGCGCCAGCGGACATTCCCGGAACCGGCCGGTTCGCCGTGCTGCAGGACCCGCAGGGTGCGACGTTCGGCGTCTACAAGTCGAACACCGCGTCCGGGGCGTGGGATGGGACGCCCGTGGTGGGCCGCGTGTCCTGGCATGAGCTGATGACCACCGATCACGTGGAGGCGTTCCAGTTCTACCATGAGCTCTTCGGTTGGGAGAAGACCGGGGAGATGGACATGGGTGGGGGCAACATGTACTCCCTGTTCGGCCACGACGCGCCGTTCGGCGGCATGTTCAATCGCCTGCCCGAGATGGAAGGCATGCATCCGTTCTGGCTCCTGTACATCAATGTGAAGGATGTCGCCAAGGCCGTCGCGACTGCGACCGCGGCCGGAGCCGTGGTCGTTCGACCACAGATGGACATCCCGGGTGGCTCCATCGCCATCCTGGCCGACCCGCAAGGCGCCGGCATTGCGGTACATCATGTCAGCGCGCCGGTCCCTGCCGCTGCGCCCGCGAAGCAAACGGTCGCGAAACCGACGAAGAAGTCGGCCGCGAACAAGGCGGCCGGGCCCGCGAAGAAGCCGGTGAAGGCTGCCGCTAAGAAAGCCGTGAAGAAAGCCGCGAAGAAAGCCGCCAGGAAAGCCGCCAGGAAAGCCGTGAAGAAAGCCGTGAAGAAAGCCGTGAAGAAGGCACCGAAGAAGGCCGTGAGGAAAGCAGCGAAGAAGCCCGTGAAGAAAGCAGCGAAGCGTGCCAGACCCGCCAGGAAGGCCAAGGGCCGACCGGGTGTCGCGCGAAAGGCCAAGCGGAAGACGACGGCACGCCGACCGACAAGGGCCCCAGCAGGTCGAAGCTCGAGGAAGAAGTCGTCGGCCAGGCCGCGCCGCACCGCCAGGGCCAAAGGCAAACGCTAGACCGCTTGCGGGCGGAGTCCGCGCCGGGCCGACGCGTTCTTCCTCGTCGGCCCGGACAGCCCGTCCATTGGCTGCGACCCTTGGGCCGGGCACGCGAGCCCCCCAGGCGTGGTGACCGACGGAACCGCATTGTTCCGAAGGGCCGATCTCGCGCCGACGGGCTGACCGCGGTGGACGACTCCGGCACCGAGCCGGCGGCTCCGCGGCCCCGCTATCCTCCGGCCCTCCTGGCGCGGGGGCTCCACGCCGGGCGACGCCCTACGGGTGGTGAATGAACCAGAGCCCCGTCCCGACGACCACGGCATGGATCACCAGCCAGATGGCTGGGGCCTTCGGATCATACTTCCGGAACAGCTTGAAGACGTCGATCCCCATGAAGGCAACGAACTCCAGAGCGATCACGGCCCAGACCAGGCCGAGTGAATGATGCAGCTCGAAACAGGACGCGACGATCAGCGCGCCGCCCAGGACGATGAAGATCAGGCCGATCATGACCCACGAGTCCAGGACGTAGCGTGCCACCGGGTCGCCTGACGCGGCGCCTTCGACGATGCCACGGGGGCCCTCGACCTTGATCGGCAGGCGCAGTACGGCGCAGGCGACGAAGAGGAAGAGGTACAGGGCCCCAACCGCGCGCATCCACCAGACCAGGCCGGTCATGGGCACCTCCCTGGGCAACGCACAACGGGTAATTCCTGCGGCCCGGTGCCATGACGCACTCTGAATGCCGCACACGCGCCTGAACCCGGCACGCCTGATCCACTCACACTCCCTTCTCCTCCAGCAGAGCAAGGAACTGCGCCGGCTCGGTGATCTGCAGCAGCCGATCCGGAATCTCCGGCTCCTTGCTGAACTGCGCGATCTTGCCCAGCACCGGCAGGTACTGGTTGGAAACCTCCAGCGGCGGCGCGACGATGAGAAAGAAGAATCTCACCGGCTTCTCGTCGATCGCCTTGAAGTCCACGCCCGACGCCTTGCGGCCAAACGCTACCCGAAGCCGGTTCACCACCAGCGAACGACAGTGGGGGATGGCGATCTGACGACCGATGCCGGTGGAGCCGAGGTTCTCCCGCCGTTTGAGCATCTTGAAGAGCGTGCTCTGGTTCTTCTCGTCCAGGCCGAGCAGCCCGATGAGTTCCTTGAGGATGTCGTCCTTCGTCTCGGCCTCGAGGTTCAGCTTGATGGCATCTTCGGTGAAGAACTCGCGGAGTTCCATGATGTCGGGACGAGTCGGGTCGGGAACGGGAGACGGGAGAATGCACAAACGACCGGCGGAGGCAGGACTGTCGCGACGGAGCGTCACTGACGACCTGTCGCTGCGCCAGCCAAGCGCGGCAAGTTACCGCAATAAGCCGAGTGCTGTCAAACCTTTACGTTGCAGCAGCATACCCGCTCCGGTTAGGTTCCGCTGTCATGCGCTTCCCGTATCCCGTCCGGCACGACGTTCCTTTGATCCTGGCCCCGATGGCCGGGGTCTCGGAGTCACCCTTCCGCCGCATTTGTCGCGCGTGGGGGGCCGATGTTGTCGTCACCGAGTTCCTCTCGGCCGAAGGGATCCGGCGGGAGAATCCGGCGACGCTGGACAAGCTCCGGTTCGGCCCTGACGAGCGTCCGATCGGGGTGCAGATCTTCGGGTCGGAGCCGGACGCCATGCGCGACGCGGCGCGTCTGGTGACCGATGTTTTCCAGCCGGACTTCGTCGACATCAACTTCGGCTGTCCGGTAAAGAAGGTCGTCAGGCGCAACGGCGGCTCAGGCTGCCTCAAGGACTCGGGGCTTGTTCAGACAGTCATCCGTGCCGTCTCGTCAGGCACCCATCTGCCGGTAACGGTGAAGATCCGGAGCGGATGGAACGAGGTCATGCGTGATCCTGTGGGCATCGCGCTGCGCTGCCAGGACGCTGGTGCGCGCGCGCTCGCGTTGCACCCGCGCACGCGAACCCAGATGTACACGGGTGCGGCGGCCTGGGACGAGATCGCCGCGGTGAAGCAGGCGCTCGACATCCCGGTTATCGGCAATGGCGATATCCGGACGCCCGACGACGTGTTCCGCATGCAACGCCATACGCAGTGCGATGCCGTGATGGTCGCGCGCGGCTCGTTCGGCCAGCCGTGGATCTTCTCCCAGGCGCGCGCGATGTTCGAGGGCCGCGAGGTTCCGGCGACGCCTTCGGTCGAGGAGCGATTCGCGGTCGCGCTCCAGCACGCGCGCATGGCTGCCGACTTCGAGCCCGACCGCCGCGGCGCTGCGATCGAGTTCCGCAAGCACCTCGGCTGGTACGTGAAGGGATTGCCGGATTCGGCCGACCTGCGCCGTCGCCTCCATGCGGTCAACGAACTCGGCGAGGTGGAACGGATCTTCGAGGAGTATCTGACGGACCAGGCACACCTGCTCGCCTCCGCCCACGAGATGATCTCGGCACCGATGTAAACCACGGGGGGACACAGAGGCCACGTAGGAACGCGTCATCCTCATGTCCTGGTTGATGACGAATGCTCCACCGTGAGTGCGTTCTGCCCGACCGCTGTCACCCCTGTGGTTCAACTTTTCCTCAGCTCGCGTCACGCGGCGATGGCCGGGATACGAGCAGCACATGACGCGAGGATCATGGACCGATCGCAAGTGCTCGCCCTGTTGCAGGCCGTCGCCTCTGGGTCCGTCAGCGCCGAGGACGCGATTCGCCGGCTGGCACACGCGCCGTTCGAGACGCTCGACTTTGCCACCATCGACCACCACCGCGCCCTGCGGCTTGGGTACCCCGAGGTCATTTACGCCGAGGGCAAGACGCCTCACCAGGTGGTCACCATCGCGGAACGGACGCTGGCACACGGCGGCGGCGCGCTGGTGACGCGCACCGATGAACCAACTCGTCTGGCCATGCAGGCGCGCTTTCCGGAAGCCATCGTCAACACCGTCGGGCGAACCGTGCGGGTCGGGCCCGCGGCCGGGAAGGAGAAGGGGACGGTTCTGATCATCACCGCCGGCACCAGCGACCTCCCGGTTGCCGAGGAAGCGGCCGAAAGTGCTCTGGCGATGGGGAATGTGGTTGGACGGCTGAACGACGTCGGCGTGGCCGGGTTGCACCGGCTGCTGGCCAACGGCAATGCACTGCAGTCCGCGACCGTAGCGATCGTGGTGGCGGGGATGGATGGCGCGCTGCCCTCCGTCGTGGGCGGACTGGTGGCCTGTCCCGTCATCGCGGTTCCCACCAGCGTGGGCTATGGCGCGAGTCTGGGCGGACTGGCCGCGCTGTTCACCATGCTGAACTCCTGTGCAGCGGGTGTGACGGTCGTGAACATCGACAACGGGTTCGGCGCGGCAGCCGCGGCGACGAGAATCGCAGGAGTGAGCAGACTGGAGTGAGTTGGAGGCACGCTACGGTGTGCGGCGCCGGCCGACTCAGGTCACGCGATTCACCTGGTTGTGGATCTTCCCCCATTCCCAGAGCTTGAGTGACTGCTCTGGGCTGATCGGGGCGCCCAGCTCGCGTGCCCAATGCGCAATCTGACCGCGATGGTGCGCCTCGTGGACCATCGCGCCGCAGGTCATGGCGACCACGTCCGGCCGATAGTTCGGCACGAGCCCGCCCGCTTCGATTCCCAGACGGATCAGCGCCAGCATCGCCTCCGCGCTGCCGGCCAGAGCCGTGCGCACCGTATCAGGCGTCACGTCGTCGCGGTCGAGTCGCTCGGGGACAGCGACACTCGAGTGACTCATCTTGATCCGCATGCAGCGCTCGTTGTGGATGTGCGCGAAGCTGGTGGCGATGTTGCGCCGCTTCGAGCATGGGGGAAAGACCCGCCAGATGTGCGGTGCAATAATGTCGAGCAGCTCCTGGTTGATCCGTTCGTTCACCTTCCATGCGTGTACCAGCGCGTTGCCGAGGTCCACGGGTGCCCGGCGCGAGACGCTGGCCGAGGGAGTGGGAGTGGGAGTTGGCGGCTCGGGCTCGCGCCGGGGAGGCTCGGGCGAGACCGGTGTCGTCGACTTGGACGGCTTCTTCTTCCTTGCGGACATCGGCGGCTCCCAGCAATCAGTGGGTCTGCCAACGGAGCGAAACAATTCAGGGCGGCGGCGGAACGCAACGGATCACGTGCATCGGGGCATCGCGGCCTTCGCTGGTGAGCAGGATGGACGAGCCCAGCCAGGCAACCCCCTCACCCTGCTTCTCCTCGAGCTGGTCGACGGGGCACGACCACCAGCGGGCTCCCCTGGCAAGCCGGCCGGAGATTGAGTCGACATCGAAGACGAATACCTCGGCATACGTGCGCACCGCCAGCCGCCGGCGATCATGCGACAATGCGGCATCGGTAACCTGGCGTCCCCGCGCAGAGCCAGGATAGATGGGCAGGCTGTCGATCAGTTCCACGAGTACCGTGTCCGACGTCTCCCATGCGGACGCGTCGAGCCGGTAGACCAGCGCGGGTCGAACGCTGCCGTCGGCGCCAACCATGCGCCGCTTGGTGATCAGAAAAGTGTCGCCGTTGGCGGCAACATACATGGCTTCGACATCCGGCTTGGCCTCAGGGTAACTCATGTGGACCCGCTCGGGCCGCAGGACGCCTGGCTGGCTCCCCGTAGTCGCCCACGGCTCCGGAACGCGGTAGAGTGTCACGGAGGGTCTCTCGGACCCATTGTCGCCGATGTCGCCAATGAACAAGCAAGAGTCGGAAACCCTCGCGGGCGTGGTCTGCGCGAGGGACCCGTCATCAGTTGCCCCGGCCCGTCCCGTGCCACAGGGTCCCTGGGACATGGCTTCCCAATCAACGTTCCGCGCTCCCGCGACAACCCAGCTTCCCCGGTCGCGGCCGAGCGTGTCGAGGGCATAGAGAACCGGGTCATTCCCCGAGTCGTTGATCCCGAAGATCACCCCGGGCTGCATCACACTCGTTACCGCGGCCGAGTTTTCCACAAGGTCACGGTTTCCACGTACGTTGATTGTCCGAGCACCAAGTGTCGCCCGATCGGAAGTGGCGGCTGCGGCATCCGACCCGCTCGAGCCGCCGCAACCCATTATGGCAGAGCAGGCCAGGCTGATGGCAATCGAAGTCAGAAAACGCGGTTCACCTCCTCTGATGTTCCGCATGTGGCACATTCGGTAAGCCGTTGAAATGGAACTCATTTTCCACCAGATCTCGCGTAGTTTCGCAAGTGCCGATCCGTTGACGGCGGCCTTGGAGAGCCGCTAGTTTACCGTCTGCGACTTCCGGGGGCGACTTGGCTTCGACGGGGTCGGTGAAGCTGTGGCTGCGTGCCCAGGCCTCCTGAGCCCTGGTAAAACCCTCGGGAAAATCACAACTGCCAACAACAACCTGGCACTGGCTGCGTAACGTCTAAAGCGTTACCGCACCTGCCCATGTCGAAGCCCGCCCGAGGCGGCTTCATGGGTATCGCAATATCGGGATAGTCCGGCGGATTGCCTCCGACCGCCGGGCGAAGGCCAAGGGGGCTTGTCCGGCAGTAGGCGGCTCGTCGGCCAGCTGACGGAGACCATGAACGACGAGATACGCACGTAGGGGCCGTGGTAGATCCAATCTCGGACCGGGGTTCGAATCCCCGCGCCTCCACTGAGGATAACGGCTAACAGCAAAGGGGTAACGGGGGAGCGTCAGGCTCGCACCCGTTACCCCTTTCCTGTTACCTGTGTCTGCAGCGCCACCACGCGCGACAGCTCACTCAGGTTGTATGGCTTGGCGATGACCGCCGTGAATCCATACCGGGCGAGATTCTCGGCTTCTCCCGGCTCGATGTAGCCGGTAGCCAGAAGGAGCGGCAGCCCGGGATTCACTTCTCGGATCAACACGGCAGCTTCCCGTCCCGTCATCCGAGGCATGTTGCCGTCGAGGATGACGAGATCGTACGAGTCCGGCGCCTCGGCAACCCTGGCAACCGCCTCGGCGCCATCCAGGACCGCCTGGACGTCATAGCCGAGCCGCCGGAGCATGCGCGAGGCAACGTCGCGCACCATCTCCTCATCGTCGGCCAGCAGGACGCGGCCGTTTCCACGCTGGATTTCCGGGGTCATGGCCGACTTGCCCCTCACCTCGGCGGAGCGCGCGGGGATGTAGATGGAGAACTCGCTGCCTTTGTCTTCGGTGGTCTGGACCTCAATGGCCCCCGCGTGCGATCGCACCGTGCCATAGACCATGGCGAGTCCGATCCCCGTTCCCTTGCCAGCCGGCTTGGTCGTGAAGAACGGCTCGAAGATTCGTTCGCGCACGTCCGCAGACATTCCAGTCCCGGTATCGGCCAGGCTCAGTGAAACGTATGTGCCAGGAGTCACCAGTCGGGCCAGGCGCTCGCAATCCTCGGCGGTCAGTTCCACGTCCCGCGACCGGATGGTGAGCTGTCCCCCCCCGGGCATGGCATCGCGGGCATTCAGCGCGAGGTTGAGGATCGCGTTGACCAGCAGGGAGCGATCGCCCGTCACCACCGGGGCACAGGCGGCCAGGTCCACGCGGATGGAGATCCTCCGGTCGAACGTCCGGGTGGCAATGTCTCTCACCTCGCCGATCACCTCGTGGAGATCGACCCCTTCCTCCCGCGGCGGTGCGGCACGAGAGAGGGTGAGGAGATTGCGCGCGAGGCTCGCGCCGCGCTCCGCCGTCGCCAGGATGGATGTCGCGTCCTCGCGAACCTCGGCCGAGATGTTATCGGTGCGGCGCAGCAAGTCAGCGAACCCTATGATCGCTGTGAGGATGTTGTTGAAGTCGTGCGCCACCCCACCGGCCAGTTCTCCCACCGCGTCCATCTTGTGCGCCTGACGAAGCTGTTCCTCGAGGCGCTTCTGCGCCGTGACGTCCTGGACGACAGTCAGTGCGTACAGGGGCTTGCCGTCGTGGTCGCGCACCAGCGCCGCGGTCAGGTCCACCGTCACCAGGGCGCCTTCGGGGCGAACGTATCGCTTCTGCCGTCGAACGAACGGCTCGCCCTTCAGCATCCGGGCGAAGGTCAATTCGTCGCGTGCCCGGTCCTCGCGATACGTGAGTTCTGCGAAGTGACGCCCCACGATTTCACTCACGGGACGTCCGACCATCTCGCTGAACGCGCGATTCACGCGGAGGTAGATCCCTGACAGATCGAGCTCGACCATGCCGACGGCCGCCTGCTCGAAGGCCGTTCGATACCGCTCCTCACTGGCCGCGAGCGCCGCCTGGGCCTGGCGTCGATCCGTGATATCCCGGATAAACGCGCCGAACTCGATCTCGTCACCCTTCCGCAGGGGCGTGATGGTTATCTCCACAGGGAACCGGGTCCCATCCTTCCGGAGGGCGACGAGTTCCAGGCGCCTGCCCAGAATGCTCCCCTCGCCGGTCCGGGAGAAACGCGCCAATCCGCTTTCGTGGGCCGGCCGATACTCGGGCGGCACGATGGTCTCGGCGATCCGGCGGTCGAGTGCCTCGGCGCGCGACCACCCGAACACCACCTCTGCCTGCGGGGACCATTCCCGGATGACTCCCTGTGCGTCCGCGACAACCACGGCATCGAGGGCGGCGTCGAGCACCATGCGGGTCCGTGCAACCGAGCGATCCTCCGCACGCCGCGCGTCCTCTGCCGCGCGCCGACGCAACAGCGCGGTGGTCCGGTTGAAGTGCTCGACGAGGCGGCCCACTTCGTCACCGCGCTCCACCGGTAGCGACACGTTCAAGTTGCCGGTGTCGAGCTTGTCGAGGCCCGCGTCCAGGCGCTTGAGGGGTGCGAGAAGCCGGCGGCGGATGAACATCGCCAGCAGCGGCACGCCGAGTGCTCCGATCAGCAGCCAGATCCAGACGACGAGGTTGGTCGCCGCCAGCGCATCCGACAGGTGCGCTTCGTGGGCGGTAACCTGCTGAAGGGCGGCGACAGTCGCCCGATTCAGTGCATCGGTCAGGGGCGTATCGAGCGAATCCGCACGACGGAGAAGCCGTTCCGCTGCTCCCACCTCGCCTAACTGGAGGGCCGCCACCGCGCCCAGCAGCACGTTCCGGAACGCTTCCTCATCGCGGAGCGCCACGCCCAGTATCCGGCGCAGCAGCGTGTCGCCGCGCGTTGAGGCGGTGATCCGCGCCACCATGCCCGTACGCTCGGCCAGGTCCTGCAGGTCGGCGCGCGCCGTCTCGAGCGTATCCAACGGGAGGGCCTCGGTTCGTGCCCGACCCAGAAGCCGCCACAGGTCGGTGAGCAGCATGTCGAGGCGATTCACCCGGAGCGCGCTCTCCTGGTACTCGGCGAGCACCGCGTCGCTCCGCGCCCGCAGCGTCTGCGTGGCCGGCTCGATCCGGGTCATGATGACCACGCCGAGGACGGCGACATACGCCACCGCGGCAATGCTGATGGCCAGCAGCGTCGTGCGGAGCGACCATCCGACGGGCGGCGATTCCGGCGTTGTCATCGGCGAATGCCCAGGTGCCCGGGTGCGTCCATCCGGAGGAGATCCAGCCGTGGAGCTTCGAACGACACCGGGCCGGTGACCCCCCGCCACGGAGCGCGCGTGCGCCCCAGCGATTCGAGGAACGCTCGAACAGCGCGCCGGTCCGCCCCGACCTCCTGCACAGCATGGTGGAACAGGAGAAATGCGTCGTACATGAGCGCCTCTGCGGCACTCGGCTCCCGGCCAAGGACCTGCCGGCTTTTCACGATGAAGTCGATGCTGATGGAGTCCACGCCCGGTTGCCAGAACGCCACCCCGCGGACACGCGCGGAGTTGAAACCGCCGATGGGCGCCCGGTAACCGACCTCAACGCCATCCGCGGCCAGGATCCAGATGGACGAGTCGGCGGCATGCAGTTCGCGGATCATGCACCATCCAGTGGGGGACGACGCAGCAATGACGATGGCGTCCGGTGTGGCTCGCTGAATCGCGGCCCGGGCAGTCATCCGATAGACGTCGGCGCCGACCGCGGTCAGGCATTCGCCCGTGGGAATCACGGTATTGTCCAGCAGATCGACCCCGCGGGACTGCAGGCCGAGCCGCACGCCCTCCCGGATGCCGATTCCATACTCATCGCCGACGTACATCACGGCAACCCGGCGGGCGCCGGCCGAGTCCAGCGCCCAGGCAGCGAGGAAGTCACCCTCCACCGAGTCGTCAGGCACCATCATGAAGGTCCAGGCGCCGACGGACTTCAGCTGACGGCTTGTGGCGGTTGGGACGATCTGCGGGACCTTGGCCAGGTTGTATATCGCCGCGCCAATGAGCGCATCGCGACTGCCACCATGTCCCACCACGCCAACCACGGAACGGTTGGCGGCAAAGAGATCCGCCTGTTCCGCATGGCCCTCGACATTGGGGCTCACGGGGACCCATGGCTCGATCCAGACCGGTGTGCTGGCCGGCAGTGAACCCAGCACGGTCTCCACCAGCGTAATCGTGGTCGTCTCTGACCTCGGCAGCGGGTAGGCACTGCCGATGAGCGCCGGCTCGCCGGAACGGCATCCTCCCAGGGCGAGCAACAGAACGAGGCGTATGGCAGGTCGGAACATTTGTGGGCGCCGTCGCAGGCGTTCCGAAGATAGTATCGGCCGCCGACGCCCGCAGGCAACGCGCCGGAGCGCGGACATGGCGTCGTACGCGCCGGCCAGGCAGATTGGCCCTGCGATCGCCTGATTCCCTGTCCCTGGCGCCCCCATACGTGCGACGAACGTCCCTGATTCTCGTCCTGGTCACCCTGGTCGCCGCAGTCGTGACGGCATGGCTGTTTCCGCGCGCGTTCCCGATCCTGGCGATCGAGAACCGGATTACACGTGAAGACGCTGAACAACGCGCTGACTCGTTCTTCGCGGCGCATGGCCTGGCAATGGAGGAATCCAGGCGTGCCACGCTGTTCATGTCGGACGATTCGCTGCGGACGTTTGTCGAACTGGGCGCCGGCGGGAAGGACACGCTGGATGCCCTGCTACGGGCGGGTGACGTGTCGCTGTTCAGCTGGAACGTGCGGCTGTTCGTACCCGGCGAGGTCACTGAAACGCGCGTCAGGCTTTCGCATGACGGACGCGTCCTCGGCTTCCGGCGGGTTTTGCCCGATTCCCTCGTCAGGCCCGCGGTTGATTCCGTGGCGGGTCGCGAGCTGGCCGACCAGGTCCTGGCATCGTGGCTTGGCGAGCCGCGACCGGTCTGGGAACTGATCGGGACCTCGTACGCCACGCGGGCGCCCAGCAGGCGGCTGGACCGCACGTACACCTACGAGCGGCCGGACCGCACCATCGGAGGCGCCCCGCTCCGGATGGACGTGGTGGTCGCCGGGGATCTGGTGGCCGAAGCGCGGCCGTATGTCGTGATCCCGGAGTCGTTCGCCCGGCGATACAGCGAGATGCGGTCCGCCAATGACCTTCTCGCGCTGGGCGCGAGCCTGGGGCTGCTCGCGCTGGGCATCGCCGGGATGGTATCCCTGCGTCGTTATGCGCGGGGCAAGCTGGTGCGCTGGCGACCACCACTGCTCGTGGCGGGAGTGATCGGGGCCTTCGCCACCGCCAGCGTCCTCAATGTTCTCCCGGCGAGCTGGTTCACGTACGACACCGCGGCTCCCGCCCTGGTTCACCAGCTCATGGGCGTCATGACCGCGTTGGCAGGCGGCGCGGCGACCGTCATGCTGGTCGGCCTGACGCTGGCCGCGGCGGAGGCACTCACCCGCCATGCCTTCCCCTGGCACGCCGACTGGTGGCAGTTGTGGCGCTGGCGGGGTACCCGCGAAGTTGGGCAGCAGGTGCTCGGTGGTTACGCCATGGCGGCCGTGGGCTTCGCGTATATCGCGACCTTCTATCTCGTCACGCGGTCCTGGCTGGGGTGGTGGGTGCCCAGCGAGATGCTCGATGACCCGAACCAGATCGCCACGCAAATGCCCTGGGTGGCGGGCATCGGACTGTCGCTGCAGGCGGCGATCTGGGAGGAGGCGCTCTTCCGCGCTATTCCGCTCTCGCTCCTGGCTATCTGGGTTGGCGGAAGGCCGGACCGGGAGCGGTGGATGGCGCTCGGCGTGGTGGCAACCGCCCTGATCT
>DASWGU010000049.1:0-35503 GCA_036393555.1 Gemmatimonadaceae bacterium | reverse complement strand
CGGCTTCCGGCCCGGCGCGATCCGTGCTGCCTACCTTGCGTCGCCCCGGACCGTCTCCTTCACGATGAACGGCACGCCATCGGTCATCCACTTCGGCGCCGCCGCACCCTTCAGGAAGTGATCGAAGAACTGGAAGTACCGGATCGTCAGGTCGCGGCGGTTAGCCAGGCCCCGCAGTCCGTGTCCCTCACCGGGATAGGCCAGCATAACCGCGCTCTTCCCGTTGTAGCGGAGCGCGTTGTAGAAGTTCATGCCTTCGCTGAATGAAACGGTCGGATCCGCGGTGCCGTGCATGATCAGGAAGGGCGCCGACGCGTTCGGCGCGTGCGCCAGCGCGCTCTCGCTGCGATACAGGTTCGGGTCGTCCCAGGGCGACTTCCCCCAGCGCCCCTGCCCGTTCAGGTAGTACTGATTGCCGTTCGCGCCGCTGCCACCTGTCACCTGGTACGACCAGCCCCAGCTCTGGCTGAAGTCCGAATAGAGGTCCGTCACGCCCGCACCCATGCCCACCGCAGCGAAGAGCTTCGACCGGGTACCGATGAACGCAGCGCCCTCGCCGCCGTAGCTGTGCCCGTGCACGCCGATGCGCTTCGGGTCGGCATACCCCAGCTCGATGACCTTGCGCGTCGCCGCCTCTACACACTCCAGCATGTCGGTGTGCGACGATCCGGTCCGGAAGTGCACGTCCGCCAGCATGGTGATGTACCCACGGCTGAGCGCCTCCACCGGCAGCGCGCCCATTCCGGTGATGAACGACGGCGCGGAATACCGATGCAGGTTCTGCGAATTCTTTTCGTAGAAGCTCACCAGCATGGGCCGCTTCTCGCCAGGCTGGTAATCGTCAGGCAGGGCCAGGATGCCCTGCAGGCGAACCCCGTCCTTGTTCCGGTAGTCGAACAGGACGCGCCGCCCCCACATGTACTCGGCCTGGTGCGGGTTGGCGTCGGTGATCTTCGTTGTGTCGGCCAGACCGGGACCGGAGACACGGAGGTCGGGAAACTCGGCGAAAGTCTGACGTGTGAACATGAACCGGTCGGCTTTCTCCGCGCGCCTGGGCGTGCTGAACAGGGCGTTTTCGTACACCAGCACGTTCAGTGATCCGCCCTCGAGGCGGAAGAAGCCGGATTTCTTGCTGTATTCGCCATACGCCGACAGCGTGACCGGTTTCGAGAGGTCGATCTCGTCGCCGGTACGAACGCGGCGTGGAGCCGCCGAGTCGATCGGCTCGGTGCGCAGGTAGCGGAAGCGGATCTCACCCCTCGACCCGGCGCCGCGCGTCAGACTGCGCGCCGTGGATCCGTCCAGCGGCAGCAGCCAGAGGTCGTAGCGATGCTGGGCGATGATGCCGCTGCCGTCGCTGGCATACCCCGCGATGCCGTACGAGGGCCTGGTACCGGGGTAGTCGTACTCCATGTTGGCGAAGCCGCTTCCCCCGTTCACGCTGGCCAGCGCCCGGGTTGTCGCCGCGTCCATGTCGTACAGTTGGTACCGTTTGTCCTTCCAGTACAGAAACCGGCCTCCGTCGGGCGAGAAGCCCAGGATGTGCTGTTGAACGAGCTGTCTCCTGATCATCAGCGTGCGCTCGCCGGTCGACGTGTTTACCCGATAGAGGTCGGCGGCCGGCCGCTCGTGGTCCGACGTGTATGGCCGCGCATCGCGGCCCACGGCCCATCGCCCGTCGGGTGACAGCTCCAGGTCCCGCATCGCCGAATCGGTCAGCGTGACATAGCGGTTCTCGTTCACATCGAACGCCTGGCGGAAGGTGAAGTTGCGGTCGGCTTCGGCGCGGATCATCTGCACCGACTGGATGCGTTCATCCTGCGTGCGCCAGATGTCCACGTTGGCGAGCGAATCCGTGCCCGGTCGGCGGCCGGTGTCCGGCGCCGCCCGCTGCGGGATGATGCCGAGGAAGATCAGTCGACCGTCTTCGCTCCACGACAGCGGGGCGCGCTCGCTCACGACGAAGTCCTTGGGGAAGCCGAGCACCCTGGCCCGGTCCAGGACGGACGGCGCGAACTCGAGATCATCGAGCGAGGTGCGGAGGTTGGTGAACGCGATGAGATGATTGTCGCGCTCGCGCATCTTCTCGACTGCGTGGCCCTTGAGCGCGGCCAGCCGGTTGCCGTCGTCGCTCCAGGACAACCGCGCGTAGGTCAGTGTGTCGTTGTCGAGCACGTGCGTGCGGCTGCTCTTCAGGTCCATGAGGAAGATGCCGTTGCCATCGCGGACCTGCGCGTCGACCGCGTACGCCAGGAGGTCGCCTTGCCGGTTGAAGGAGATCTCGCCCACGGACCCGAGGAAGAGGCTGCGACCGGTCGCGAGGTCGTGGAGCACCGCGTCGGTGCCACGAGCAGCCTGCGCCGGGCCGGGTGCCGGCGCGGGACCGGCGGCGGCACCCCTGCCGCGACCGCCACCGCCCTGGGCACGACGCTGGAGAATCAGGTGGGTAGACCTGGTGTTGAACGCCGCGGATTGCATTCGCTGCCAGGACTGCGTACGGCCGGTTCCGAGTTCACGCAGTTCCACTTTCGGCGGTACAGCCGGCGGGCTCGTCCCGCGACCGGTGCCGCTCTGCGCGGTCGAGGGAGCGGCCGGTGGAGGGGCGCCGGTGTCGGCGGTGTCGGCGCCTTGCGCCCCGCCCCGCCCGCGTCCCCCGCGCACTGCCGGCACCGAGTCGATCTGGTACACGATCCAGCGCGAGTCCGACGAGAATTGGCCGTCGTGCGCGTTGGCGACCTCGGTCTCCTGGTCGGACTGCAGGTTCCTGATTCGGAGAACGGGCTTGGATTGCGCGGGGAGCGTGTTGGCGTATCGGAGCGTGTACGCCACCCAGTGACCGTCCGGGGCAATTACTGCGCCCTCGATGTTCCGCCACCGGGAGTAGTCCGCCACGGTGAGCGCCTTCTTCCCGTTGGCGAGGAGAGTCGGCCTGGTGGAATCGGCTTGTGCCCCAGCCTGTGCGAGGGGCAGGGCAGCGATCAGGAGGAGAATGTTGCGCCGGTGGGGCGCAGAAACGGAACGCGGCATCATGGGCCTGGAACCGAAGGGAAAAGGCTGTGCGATCGCGGGCAGCGAGCCGCCCGGAGTCGGTGTGCGCGCCCGGCCGCCACATGGCGGACTGCGGGCTGCTCAACTCTGGTCAGATGGCTCCCAACCCGCAATACGGGTTTCATGCGAGGAGCCGGGGCCGGCGGGATGACCTGCCCCGCCGCCGGCACGAGCCGGTTTTACGTACCTGCCGGCTCGATTTCCACGCGAATGTCCCGCCACTTTCCCTGGCGGAATCGGAGCATGCTCAGTGTGCATCGCGTGGCGTGCCCGATCAGGATCGCCGTCCAGATGTCGGCCGGCTGCAGTTCACGCGTCGACTGAATGATGGAGCACATGCCGAGCGGGACAACGATCTGGGAGATCACGGAGATGTACAGAGGTCCGCGGGTGTCGCCGGTTCCCTGCAACCCGCCGGTGTAGACCAGCGCCACCGACACGAAGAACCCCGAGGCGCTGAGGAAGGTCAGGAGCTGCACGCCGATCCGGGTCACCACGGGATCATCCATGCCGAATCCGCCCAGCAGCACGCGGCCGCCAGTCAGGAACAGCAGTGCAACGACCGCGGCCACCCCCAACCCGACGTACGACGCCACGCGCACTCCCGCAATGGACCGGTCGGGATGGCCGGCACCCAGGTTCTGCCCCGCGAACGCGGCCGACGCGCCCATGAGCCCGACGGAGGTCCAGGTGATCAGCGAGAAGAGTTCCGTGTAGCCCACGGCAAAGGCCGCCTGCGCCTCGGCGCTCTGCTGCAGTGACCCGATGAACCGCAGGAGCAGCACGCCGGCGACGTTCATCGCGATGCCCTGCACCCCCGTCGGCAACCCGAACCGGAAGAGCGCGCGAATGATCCCCCAGTCCGGTCGCCAGTCGGCGCCGCGCAGGTCGATCACCCAGCGTCCCGAGAACAGTCGCCACAGGGCATAAAGGCTGACGAGCGTGCCGGATCCGATGGTGCCTAACGCCGCTCCGAATGTGCCGAGCCGGGGGATGGGGCCCAGGCCGGGGATGAGGATCAGGTTCGCCGTGATGTTCAGTAGCGTGAGCGCCACTCCGAGCCGCATGGGCGTTCGGGCATCGCCGGCCGAACGGAGCGCGCCGCCCAGCATGAAGAACACCATCATGCCGATGCTGAATCCGAACATGAGGCGCAGGTAAGGCAGCGCCTCCGCCTGCACCGCCGCCTCCGCATTCACCAGCCGCAGCAACGATGGCGCAGCGAACCAGCCGATTGGCGCCAGGATGCCTACTGCCAGTACCACTGCGGTGATCATCGCCTGGGCAACCGTGCGGTTCACCTTTTCCGGCTCATCCGCTCCGGCGAATCGCGCGACCAGGACCGCCATCCCGGTGAACAGCGAGCTGACGAAGACCATGACCACCAGGAAGATCTGCCACGAAACCCCGATGGCCGCGTTCCCCGTGAACCCCACGAAGTTGCCGACCATAACGTGGTCGACGATTCCCTGCAGCCCGCCGAAGACGTTCTGCAGCATGGTGGGCCAGGCAAGCCGCCAGACTGCCGGTCCGATCGGTCCGTCGACGATAGAACGATCGAAACGTCCGGTTGGGGTCGAAGACATGACCGCTGAGGATCGCCCAACGAACCCTTCCGGGCAAGGCATCACCGCTACAGGGCCAGGAAACAGGTCGAGCATCCAGCACGCACCACTCAGGGCAGATCGCTGAGTGCTCAGTACTGGCTGCTGGAACTGGGTGACGCGTGCTGGCGCTGGGGTTGTTTCAGCACCAGCCCAAGGACCAGGAAGCAGGTCGAGCATCCAGCACTCACCACTCAGGCCAGATCGCCGAGTGCTCGCTCAATACAGGGTGCTGGAACTGTGTGACATGTGCTCAGGCCGACTGGCTCAGCTGGTTGTCGCGGCCAGTGGCAGCCGAACCCGGAACTCCGTGCGGCCGGGTTCCGTCTCGAATTCCACGTCACCGGCGTGCGATCGCACGACGCGCCGCACGATGTCCAGCCCCAGCCCGACCCCGGCGCCCGCGGGTTTCGTGGTGAAGAAAGGGTCGAAGATCCGGGGCCGCACCTCGGGCGCGATGCCCGGGCCATCGTCGATCACTCGTACGACCACCGACCCATTCACGGCTGACGCGATCACGACGACCTCACCACCTGATGACACCGCGTCGAGCGCGTTCTGGAGCAGGTTCGCCCACGCCTGGTTGAGATCCGGGCCGACGGCGGAGACCAGCGGCAGCTCAGGCGCCACGTCGAGCCGCACGGCAGCGCCCTTGCGGTTCGCCTCGGCACGCATGACCTCGACAGTATCTGTGAGACCACGACCGACATCGGTAGGTTCGCGCACCGGCGCGCGATCCATGTAGGTGTAACCGCGCAACGCGCTGACGACGTCGCTGACGCGGCGGGTGGCCCGCTCCAAGTCAGCGGCAACGACCGCCGCCGCGGCAGCTGCGGCAACCCATCGCGCTGCGGCCGCGAGGGCTTCGTCCGACAACAGCGGAACAAGCGGCTCCAGCTCGTCGAGACCCACTCCGCCGTCGACGAGCGTGGTCGCCAGCTCCGCATCCAGTTCATGGCGGTCGAGCCATTCGGCCACTCGCTCCTGCGTGTCAGCTCGCTCGATGGGACTCAGCGCGACCGTTCGGAGCGGACGCTGGCAACGTTCAACGAGCGCATTCACCCGGGCCCGTTGGTCATCGTTGAGTGGCGCGGCCCCGACGGCCTGCGCGGCATCACCGATGTCGGCGAGAGCGCGGGCCAGGCGTTTCGCGCCGCTCGCCGCCGCCGCGGCGGGGTTGTTCAGTTCGTGCGCCAGGCCCGCGGCGAGCCGGCCCAGTGACATCACCTTCTCATCCCCCCAGTTCGCTGCGGCAAACCGTCTGGTGCGATCGAGCATCGCATGCACCAGCGATTCGGTGAGCACCGGGCAGTCGCGGATCATTGCCGGAAAGCGGTCGCGATGAATGGCGATCAGTTCGGTCGGCGCCTCGACCAGAACGTCCCATTGGGGCCGCTTGAGCCGGGAGTAAGGCAGGACGCCGGACAGGCTGCCAGCCAGCGACTCCATGGAATGGCGGCGCCCGCCGCCGTGGCCGAAGTAGACGACGACCCGTCCGGACAGGACGACGATCATCTCCTGGGCCTCATCCGGCACCGCGACGAGCTTTTCTCCTTCCTCGTA
Source organism: Gemmatimonadaceae bacterium (assembly GCA_036393555.1). Taxonomy (GTDB): domain Bacteria; phylum Gemmatimonadota; class Gemmatimonadetes; order Gemmatimonadales; family Gemmatimonadaceae; genus JABWBJ01. Next base: position 29,288 of record DASWGU010000049.1, on the reverse strand, counting down.
GGCCCGAAGCTCCCCGTTCGTAACCAGCCATTCCCGCTCGATAAGCGGGAGGCTGCTCATGGAGTCGTAAGTCGCCAGCCGCTCGGCAAGCGCCCGGACTTCGGCAGTGGTGAGGGAGATGAGGCGCATGGACGGTGGACTGACGCGGAGCCGGTCGCGGTGGGAGGCTGACCGGCGCGCAAATCTACCGCTGTCGAATACCACGGGCCATAGCACGTCGAGGCGCGCGTGGGGACAGGCAGATGGGGTACGCCGGGCCGCGCGCGTCGGCGCAGACGCTACAGCGGAAACGGGGCACGACGCTGCCGCTATCTCCGCTTGTACGTCGCGTCAAACGTCGTCCGCCAGGTCGCGCCTCTGTCCGACGAAATCTCGATGTGCTGTCGGACGCTGCCATCGGGATTGGGTGTGAGCGTAGTCCGGTCGAGCCACTGGCGGCCGGCGGTGTCAGACACTGTTCCCTGAAATCGCATCCCCGGGCCGACCAGATCAGCCTCCTGCTTCTCTTTCACGCCACCCGGCGACAATGCCCCTGCAGTGACCCAGACCTGGCGCCATTTCAGGTCTGCTGGATGGACGTAGAACAGGCTCTGTCCGGTCCCACCACCCGCCGCACGCCACTGTTCGGTGATCGCGCAGCCGTCCTGGACCTTCTGGATCCGGTTTTCACCAACCTGCTGCGCGCCGACGAAAACCACCCAGTCGCCCAACCAGAAATCCAGCCGGGTGAATGCGGCGTGACCAGCGCACTTCTCCGCGGGCGCCTGTGCCACGGCGGTGCGCGGCGCACCCGACGCTGTCAGAAACGCCAGCACAGGCAGCGCCACAAAGCGCCAATGCAGAATACCGGTCTGTCCACCAGTCATATCGATGCGTTCTTGATTCCTGTGTGAGAATCAGGGTCTTTCCGTCCTTCGTCCGATCAAAGGCAGTAGCCAAGCCAAGCTAGCCGGGCCTGAGTCGTGAGTGCTGGATGCTCGACCTGTTTCCTGGTCCTGGAGCTGGTGCTGAGCCAACCCCTGCGCCAGCACGTGTCCGCTATTCCAGCACCCAGTTCTGAGCACTCAGCGATCTGGCCTTTGTGGTGAAACTGGTGCCGGCCAGCGCAGCAACGGCAAGTGCAGTGAGGCAGATACCGCGGGCAAACGTGTTCATGACGCGACGTTCTCAGGATCGGGCGCGGAGGGATCGACCGGTTGCCTGTGCGGATCGCTGACCGTCCAGCAAGGCCACGGCGCCGTTGACGACGACGGCCTTGATTCCCGCGGGATAGTGGAACGGGTCCTCGAACGTCGCGGTATCTGCGACCGTTGCGGCATCGAACACCACAATGTCGGCCGCGAGGCCGGGCTCCAGCCTGCCGCGGTCCGTCAGCCCGATACGCGACGCCGGCAATGCCGTCATCTTGTGAATCGCCTGGGCCAGCGTGAGCGCCTTCCGTTCCCGTACGTAACGGCCCAGCACGCGGGGGAATGTGCCGAGCCCGCGGGGATGTGGGCTCCCGCGGCGCGTGGGTCCTTCGATGGCGAACGAACCGCCATCGCTCGCCACCATCCCGCGTGGATGCACCAGGATCCGCTCCAGGTTTTCCTCGCTCATGGCGAAACCGACCATGCCGATGCTGCCGCGATTCCGCTGCAGCATCGCGACGGTCAGGTCATACGAATCAGTGCCGATCGACCCGGCGTACGCTCCCAGCCGTTTCCCTTCGGCGGCGCGATCCTCCGGGACGCGGACGGACGATATGTGGACGTTTCCCCAACCACCGATGAGGTCGACCTTGGCGAGGGTCTCGGCGCGGATACGCGCCGCCGTGTCCGGCGAGGCCAGGCGCGCGAGGAACGCATCGGTGCCGCCGTCGCGGCTCCAGACCGGAAAAAGGTTGGTGAGTCCTGTCGCATAGGCGACGTACGGGTAACGATCGAACGCGACGTCGATGCCGTCGCCCGCGGCGGATTTGACTCGCGCGAAGACCATGTCGAGTTTCCCCCAGTTCCGGGGTCCCTGCGTCTTCAGATGGGATATCTGGAGCGGGCATCCCGCTCCGCGCGCCACCGCAATGGACTCGTCAATGGAGTCCAGGAGTCGGTCGTCCTCGTTGCGCATGTGCGTCGCATACGGCAGCCGGCGGGCCGCGAGCGGGCGGCAGAGCGCGATGAGTTCTTCGGTGGACGCGAACGCTCCGGGGGTGTACTCGAGTCCGGACGAGGCGCCGCAAGCCCCGTCGGACAGCGCCGATTCCACCATGGCCACCATCGCGCCGATTTCATCGGGCGTTGCGGGCCGGTCGGTGTTTCCCACCACGCGCCCGCGCACCGTGCCCAGGCCGATCATCGACGCAACGTTCACTGCGGGCCCGATGGTGTCGATTCGCTGAAACAGCGCCGCAAACGATGCACCGGCCGCGCTCTGCCCCGACCTCTGACCTCCAGCCTCCGACCTCGACGTTCCATCCTGTCCGGCGACTATGGTGGTGATGCCCTGCCTGACGAGCGATTCCATCCGCGGGTCTTCCTGCATCGACCCGTCGCCGTGCGAGTGCAGGTCAATGAAGCCCGGCGCGACGACCATACCGCGCGCGTCGATCTCGTCGGTGCCCCGCTCCGTGAGGCGGGCTTCGACCGCCGCGATGCGTCCACCGGCGATGGCAACGTCCGCCTCGATGCCTTCCGATCCGGTCCCGACCATGACGGTGCCACCGCGGATGACAAGGTCGTGTGCCGGGCGGCGCCTCACCACCGTGGGCGCGCCCGCCAGCGCCAGCAGCGAGGCGGCGCCCGAGGTCACGAACTCCCGCCGTGTCGCGCTCACGTCCCGCGACCGGCTGCCAGCCGGGCCATCAGGATCGCCGCGCGCTTCGCCTGCACCGGCAGCATGGTCAGATCCGCGGTTTCGTTCACCGTGTGATCGGCACGGCCCTTGAGACCCAGACCGTCCAGTGCCATCTCGACCCGACCCGCCACGAAGGAGATGTCGGCCGCGCCGGCGCGCGCCGGATCGACCGGACCGACGGATGGCAGTCCGGCGTCGCGGCTGCCCTGGTCCAGCAGGGCAAGGAGGCGCCGATTGCCATCCGTCGGCGCGAACGGCGGGTACGCGTCGTCGATGGTCAGCTCGGCGCCGGTGCGGGGGTAATGCCGCGCCGTCAGGCGCTGCATGGTTGCCTTTGCTCGGGCCAGCTGCTCCGGGGTCAGGGCGCGCAGGTCACCGGCCACATACGCGCTTTCCGCGACGACGTTGGTTTTGCCAAACGCCGTGCCCCGGTTCTCCACGGGGTCGAACGTCACGGCGGTGCCGCCCACCATCACGCCGGGATTGAACGTGAGCGGGGGATCGTTCGACAACGAATCGTGAAACGCAGCCAGAATGCGCGCCATTTCGTAGATCGCCCCACTCCCCACCTCGGGACGGAAGACCTGTGAGGAATGCGACGCCGTGCCCGACGTGCGCAGCCACCAAGTCGTGGACCCGCGACGCGCGATGACGGCCACGTGCGGCGCCTCCGGACCGTTCTCGAAGCCTAGCGCGATGTCGGCCCAGTCGGCCGCGGCGGTGAGGTCGGCACGGGCCCGGGCGATCGGCCGGCCGCTGTCCTCCTCATCGCCGGTGAAGACCGCGGTCACCTGCAGCCCGTTCATGACGCCCGCCTCCCGCAGCGCCCGAAGCGCGAGCAGCATGACCACGTTGCCACCCTTCATGTCCGCGATGCCCGGCCCGCGCGCCGAGTCGCCGGCAGTCCGCTCGAAGCGCTGGAAGGGAGAGTCCTTCTCGAACACCGTATCGAGATGACCGATCAGGACCAGTTTCGGACCGGTCCCGTTCCCCTTCCACTCCGCGATCAGGTGTCCCGCCCGGTTCCACGAAGCGCCGTCCGACCAGCGGGTCGCAAAGCCCAGCCCCTGGAATGCCGGTGCCAGCAGGTCGGCCACCGCACGCACGCCCTCGAAGTTGTGCGTACCGCTGTTGATGTTGACCAGGCGCTCGAGCAGCGCCGTGGCTGCGGGCGCGCCCGCATCGACGGCGGCCACGATGCGTCGCTCCACCGGGGTGAGGGTCTGTGCCGCCGCCACCGGCGGCGCCAGGAGCGCCGCCGCCATGGCCCCGAGTCGTGCCTGCCTGCCCGTCATCCGCGTTCACTCCGGCCTGCTGGTATCCGGGCGGAATCTACGTATCCGCGCGGTCATCGGAACGTCCCGTCCCGCCTCCATTGCCAATCCGCCGCCGCCGCGTCACCCTCCGCCGGGTCAAACTGCCGGGTGCAACCCGGATTCCCACCGAGGCCGCCAGCATGACCCGCTCCCACGTCCTTCTCGCCATCGCCGCGTTTGCCGGATCGACGTTGTCGTTGTCCGCTCAGGTCGCCGGGCTCACCGGCACGCTCGTGGTTACGAACAAGTCGACGGCCAGCGCCACGATCATCGACGTCGCGACGGGGCGTGCCCTCGCCTCGCTACCCACTGGCAACGGTCCGCATGAGATCGTTCTGTCGAGCGACGGCCGCATCGCCGTCGTCACCGACTACGGAACTGGGCCCGCGCCGGGCAGCACGCTTACCATCATGGACGTCCCGGCGAAGCGCGTCCTTCACACGGCGGCCCTTGGCCAGTACACCAGGCCGCACGGCATCGTCTGGCTTCCAGGCGATTCCCTGGTGGCGGTAACCTCGGAGGCCAGCCGACACGTGGTCATCGTCGCCATTCCATCGGGAGCGATCCGCCGGGCGATCCCGACTACGCAGGGTGGGTCGCATATGGTGGGAGTGACCGCGGACGGCACGCGCGGATGGACCGGCAACATGTCTGATCACACCGTCTCGGAACTGAACCTCGTCACGGGCGAGTTCATCCGGACCATCCCGGTTCCCGCGCAGCCGGAGGCCATCAACGTCACCCCCGATGGTAGCGAGATCTGGGTTGGCAGCAATCAGACCGGACGGGTCAGCGTGGTCGATCCCGCGACGGGCACGGTGGCCACCGTCGCCGAGGGCGTGAGCTGGCCCTATCGCGTGCTGTTCACTCCGGACCTGAAGACAGTGGTCCTGCCTGATCTCCGGAACCACGAAGTCCGCTTCGTCGACCGCGCCAGCCGGCGGGAACTCTCCCGGCTTGCACTGGCTGGCGCCGGACCGCAGGGAGTCGCGATGACACCGGACGGGCGCTATCTGTTCGAGTCGCTCAGCACCCAGTCGCGCGTGGTCGTGATCGACATGAACACGCGGACGGTCGTGGGACACATTCCCGCCGGCCCGACTCCCGACGGCATTGCATACACGAGCCGGGTATACCGGTAGGCACTCCAGGTTGCGCCGACCGACGCCGACGAAACCCTACCGCCGCCGCGCCAGCTCCTGGTGCGCCATCCGCACGAACCGCTCATGCCCGGCGGGAAACTCCTTCGCAAAGGGTGCGCCGATGTTCAGTTCCACAATCTGCTCCACGGTCCGCCCCATGCCGATCGATGATCGCACGCGATCCCGTAGCGCCACCACCATGTCGCGATAAAGCTTCAGCCGAGCTCGATCGCCCAAGGGCCCGTGCCCGGGGATGATCTTCGTCTGCGCATTGGTCATTGCGAGGACCTTGTCCGCCGCCGCGATGATACCGTGGATCGAGCCGCCACTGGAGAGGTCCACAAACGGCAGGCCGGAGTTGTGGAAGACATCGCCCATGTGTACCACGTTGGCCTTCGTGAAGAACACGACGGCGTCGCCATCGGTATGCGCCGGCGCCACGTGGAACGAAGCGACGGAGTCTCCGTTGATGTGGAACGTGACCGCATCGGTGAACGTCACGACCGGCAGGGCGCCCGGCGGTGAGGGCGGCACGCGGGAGTTCATGGCCTCGATGAACTGTCCGGACGTCATGCGGCGGCGCACACTCTCATGCGCGACTATCAACGCCCCCTCCAGCCCCAGGTTCTCGTTCCCGCCCGTGTGGTCCGCGTGCCAGTGCGTGTTGAGCACGAACCGGACCGGCTTCGGCGTGAGGGTGGCGATGGCGTCGAGGATCTTCCGCGTCAGCGGGGCGTACTGGTCGTCCACCACGAAGACCGCGTCGTCTCCCACGGCCAGTCCGATGTTGCCGCCGGCTCCCTGCAACATGTACACGCCGGCGGTCACGGGCACGGTGCGCACCTGGACCGTGTCGAGGCTGATCTGAGCCGCCGCCGCGCCCGCCGTGACCGCCACCAACGCGGCCGCTGATCCGACTCGTGTCGTGATTCGCATGCTCAGTGTCCTCCGGATTGTCTGCCTGGCGTCCGCTTCAGGACCTTCCCCGGACGCGCGCGTGTGAAGGTTCCGTTGTCGACAACCGGCACCCCGTTCGCAATCACGTACGGGATACCCTCGGGATAGTGATGCGGGTCGGTGAACGTGGCGACGTCGCGAACGGTCATCGGATTGAAGATCGCGACATCGGCCGCGCATCCCTCGCGCAGACAACCGCGATCAGTGAGGCCGAGACGCGCGGCAGGCATGCCGGTCATTTTTCTCACTGCCTGCTCCAGCGTGAGCACGTGCTCGTCGCGCACGTACCGGCCGAGCACGCGCGGGAAGGTGCCGTATGCCCGTGGGTGCGGCATGGCGTCACCCAGCCGGTTCAACCGACCGTCGCTCGCGATCATGGTCATGGGGTGAGCCATGATCCGCTTCACGTCCGCCTCGTCAATGACGTGGTAGATCATGGAGGCGCCGCCCCTGATCTGCGCGTCGATGACCACGGGCGCCGCGTTCTGCACCGTGGGCTCGATGTTCAGTCGCGTGACCAGATCGTACAGTGTCTTGCCGTTGAGCGTGGAGTCCCAGCTCACCCGCGAGAACTGCACGCGCCGCAGGTCGCCTCCGCCGCGGTCGTTGATCAGCAGGTCAATGACGCCGCGCTCGATGCTGTCGTTGAGCACAGGATCTTCCAGCCGCCGGCGGAACGCGGAATCACCCCCGGCCAGCGCCCAGGGCGGAATCAGCACGCTCAGGCCGGTGGAACTGGCGGTGTAGGGATACTGGTCGATCATCACGTCGGTCCCGGCACGTCGAGCCGAGTCGACCATGGCCAGCGTCACCGCGCTCTTGCCCCACATGCGTTGCCCGACCGCCTTGTGGTGCGTGAGCACCACGGGGATCTTCGCGCGTCGCCCGATCTCCAGCGCCTCCGCGACGCCGTCCAGGAGCCCAATCCCTTCCTCGCGCAGATGCGACGTGTAGATCCCGCCCGAGTCGGCGGCGACCTGTGAGAGGGCAACCACCTCTTCCGTCCTGGAGTAGTAGCCGGGGACGTAGCGCAGGCCGGTGCTCAGTCCGAACGCGCCCTGCCCCATCGACTCCGCGACCATGGCCCGCATGCGTTGCATTTCAGCATCCGTGGGCGCCCGGTTGGCGGTTCCCATCACGGCGCGCCGGATGGTGTTGTGGCCGGTGAGGAACGCGACGTTCATGCCGAGCGGCATGGCGGCCACCCTGGCGAGGTAGGGACCGATCGGCGCGGGACCGCCGCCGTCCGGGCCGCCTAACGCCAGAGTCACGCCCTGCCGGACGTGACTTTCCGCGTCCGGCATGGAGAGGATCGGCTCCAGGTGGGCGTGCAGGTCGATGAAGCCCGGCGCCACCACCAGTCCCGACGCGTCGATCCGGCGTCGTGCCAGCGCGGCGTCGATCGGCGTGCGTGACACGGCGGCGATCCGCTCGCCGGTGATTGCCACGTCCGCCCGGAACCCCGCTGCACCGGTGCCGTCGACAACCACGCCGCCGCTGATGACGAGGTCGTACTGCGGCGTCTGCGCGCCTGCCGATGCGGCTCCGCCAACCAGCAGCAGCCACAGCACCCTCATGATCGATGGATGCCGCGGACGATCCGTGTGCGAAGGACGTCGACGCGTCCCGCGGCGACCCTTCGCCGTGCATGGAGGAGTTGTGTGCATGGCCTCTATTGCCGTATGAACCGCTTCGACGGGCCCGACCGCCATGGAAGGGAGCCGGAGGTCGCCAGGTTCGGGCGTCTGTAACGTGTGTCGTCGGACCTCCCCTGTCCACACCGACTCTGGCGTACCGACCGTCGCGGGCGGACTTTGCCTCACTCCTCACTCCTCACTCCTCACTCCTCACTCCTCACTCCTCACTCCTCACTCCTCACTCCTCACTCCTCACTCATGTCGGTCGACTACGATGCCACGGGAATGGCGCAACTGGTGCGCGCGGGACAAGCATCTCCGCGCGAACTCGTGAGGGCAGCCATAGAGCGCGTCGAGGCGCTCAACCCCCGGCTCAATGCCGTCGTCCACCCGATGTTCGAGGCAGCACTGCGGCTGGCGGACGGTCCGCTCCCCGATGGTCCGTTCCGCGGCGTGCCATTCGTGCTGAAGGATCTACTGGCCTGGTACGAGGGCGAACCGATTACCAGCGGCAGCCGGCTGTTCAGAGGCTTCATTGCGCCACATGACTCCGAAGTGGTGCGACGCTACCGGCAGTCGGGCGTGATCGTCATCGGGAAGACCAACACGCCGGAGTTCGGCCTCGTCCCCTTTACCGAATCCGAGCTGCTGGGCATCTGCCGCAACCCGTGGAACCACGAGCGCACCACCGGTGGATCGTCCGGTGGCTCCGGTGCGGCCGTTGCCAGCGGCATGGTCCCCATGGCGGGCGGCGGCGACGGCGGCGGGTCCATCCGGATCCCCGCCTCCTGTTGCGGAGTGTTCGGCATGAAGCCCACTCGCGGGCGCACACCGACCGGGCCGGACCAGGGCGAGTTGTGGCGCGGCGCCGTCGTGGAGCACGTGCTGACCCGCAGCGTGCGCGACAGTGCGGCCATGCTGGACGCGATCGCGGGGCCGGATCCTGGCGCACCGTACTTCGCGGCACCTCCGGCGCGCCCGTTTCTCGAGGAATGCAGTGCACCGACCGGACGACTTTCTGTCGCGTTCAGCACGCAACCTATGCTCGGCACCTCGGTGCACGTCGATTGCGCTCGGGCCGTGACGGACGCGGCGCAATTGCTCGAGGGCCTGGGCCACGACGTCACGGAGGCGTCGCTCCCGGTGGACCGGGAGGCGTTCAACCGCGCGTTCCTGACCATTATCTGTTGCGAGGCAGCGTCTGAGCTGGACGACGCGGCCCGACTGCTCCAGCGGCGTGTATTCCGCCATGAGGTCGAGGTGTCCACCTGGGCGGTGGCGTTGCTGGGTCGCACGATCTCGGGACCGGAGTACACCGGCGCGGTGCGATACCTCCAGCGCGTGGGACGCGGTGTTGCCGGCTTCTTCGAACGCTATCCGGTGTACGTCACGCCCACGGTCGCCGGGCCGCCGTTCGCGCACGGCACCCTGCAGCCGCCATCGTCCGAGCTGACGCTGCTGAAGGCGTTGGGCGCGCTCCGGGCGGGCCGGCTGATGCGGGCGGCCGGCGCGCTGGAGCGCGCCGCCGGGACGGTCTTCGAGTGGATGGCGTACACGCCCCTGGCCAACGCGACCGGCCAGCCGGCGATGTCGGTTCCGCTGTCGTGGAACGCCGAAGGCCTTCCCATCGGCGTGCACTTCACGGGGCGTTATGGCGACGAGGCCACGCTCTTCCGACTGGCCAGTCAACTGGAACAGGCCGCACCCTGGTTTGATCGGAGGCCGCCGACCAGCAGCTCCATTACATGGAACCACGCGCTGTAGAACCCGTGCTCGGTGCAGGGCCCATTGGAGGGGTGCGCGCCGCGAGTTACTCCGACCGCAGCGCACGCATCGGGTCGGCTGATGCCGCACGCTCTGCGGGGATCACGCACGCCGCCACCGCGGTGCCAAGCAGCACCGTCGCTGCCAACGCGAAGGTCGTCCCGTCCGATGCACCAATGCCGTACAGCTGGGCAGTCAGGTACCGCGTCAGTGCCAGCGCACCGCCGAGTCCCAGCGCCAACCCGGCAAGGGCAAGCGACACGCCCTGGCGCATGATCATACGGACGATCGCGGCGCGGCTCGCACCGACCGCCATGCGCAAACCGATCTCCCTGCCGCGTCGGTTCACGCCATACGCCATGACGCCGTAGATACCAACGCCTGCGAGTGTTAGCGCCGTCCCGCTCAACAGGCTGAGCAGGACGGAGTAGAACCGGAGCTCCGCCGTTGACGTGCCCACCACGTCGGCCATCCGCCGGATGTTCGAAACCGGCAGGTTCGGGTCGACCGAGCGGATCGCCGCGCGAACGGAGGGAGCAGCGCTCAGTGGCTCCCCGCTGACCCGCACGACGAAGGACCCCGGCGAGAGCCATGCGGCGTGGGGCTGGCTCACAGGCACGTAAACCTCCGGCCGGGGTGCCTCGCGCATTCGGAATTGACGGACGTTGGCGACAACGCCGACAACGCTCATCCACGCCGCGCTCGACTCCGGCGAGCCGAGCTTGAGGCGTCGACCAATGGGCGACTGACCAGGCCACCGCGCCTCCGCCATCGCGACATTGACGATGGCGGCGGGCGCGTTGGCGTGATCGCGCGAATCGAATGCGCGGCCATTCAGGATGGGAATGCCCATGGCACGGAAGTAGCCCGGTGTGATCACCCGGAAGACGACGGCCGACGCTTCACCATCGGCCGGCGGGTCACTGCCCTCCGCGGTTATCCCAACCGACCCGCCCTGAAACGCCATCGGCAGGAAGCTGATGGCGCCCGCCGCCTCAACGCCCGGGCTAGCGGCCACCCGTTCCAGGGCCTGACCGAAATACGCCGAACGCTCCGCGGCGCCGGGATACGCCGTCCGAGGCAGCTCGACAGTCATGGTGAGCACCCGGTCCGGATCGAAGCCGGGATCGGTGGTGACCAGGTTGCGCAGACTCTGAATCAGGAGGCCGGCGCCCGTTACCAGCACGACGGCGAGCGCCACCTCGGCCACGACCAGTCCTGTCCGATACCATTCATCAAGCTTCCCGCCGGTCGAACTCCGGTCGGCGCTGCGCAGCGTCGACTGCACGTCGGTACGACGCAGCGAAAGAGCCGGCACCAGACCGAACACGAGGCCCGCCAGACCGGAGATGCCCAGCGTGAAGAGAAACGCCACCGGGCTCAGTCCAACGGCTTGAAACCGCGCGATCCCGCCGGGGTTCGCGAACGTCAGGAGCCTGACGCCGATCCACGCGACGCCCAGTCCCGCGAGACCACCCAGGAAGGCAAGCAGCAGGTTCTCGGTGATCAGCTGCGGTACGATGCGCCGCGCACCGGCGCCGAGCGCCATGCGCACGGCGATCTCGCGACGGCGCTCGGCGGTCCGTGCGAGTTGCATGTTTGCCACATTCGCGCAGGCGATGAGCAGGACAAACCCCACCGCGCCCCACAACAGCCGGAGCGTGTGTCGCGCCTCCCCGACGACCGCGTCCACTAGCGGCGTAACCGTGGCGGAAGCGTTGGCGTTCGATTGCGGATGGAGCGAACGCAGGCGCTCGGACAGGGCGGTCATCGCGTCCCCGGCGGCCTCGATCGAAACGCCCGGGCGAAGACGGCCAATCGTCGTGAGGAAATGGGCTCCTCGTGCCACCTGCTCGGTCTGCGTAAAGCCCATCGACATCCAGAAGAGGGATTCGCCGTCGGCAGGAAAGGAGAATCCGGCAGGCATCACGGCGCGAATCGTGAACGGCTCGCCGTCGAGCACCAGGGTACGGCCCACGATCGTGGGATCTGAGCCGAAACGTGTCCGCCAGAGTTCCGCGCTGAGCGCCACCTCACGCGGCCCGCCCGCCAGGTCGCTCTCCTCGCCGGGTGGAGAGCCCAGGTGTGGCGGAACACCCAGCACGCCAAACAGCTGCGACGTCGCTCGAAGGCCGACGATACGCTCGGGATCTCCCACTCCACTGAGCGTGTGACTCACCGGCGTGTACGCGGCGAGGCTGCTGAAGGGGCCGTCAGCGCCACGCCAATCGAGATACTCGGGCGGCGACACGTTTCCGGTGCCGGGACCCTCTGTCACGAGGACGAGGCGGCGAGGCTCTCCGTACGGCAACGGTCGGAGCAGCACAGCGTGCACGAGACTGAAGACAGCTGTGTTGGCGCCGACGCCGATCGCGAGCGCCAACACTGCAACGACGGTGAAACCAGGGGCACGCGCGAGCACACGAATCGCGTACCGGACATTCACCACCAGGTTGCGCATGAGGTCGTTCTCCGGGGACCTTCTCTCGGTTACCGAGAGGATGTCCTTCAGACACCGACGTGGCCCGAAGGGTTGGGATCGCCGGACGGGAGTCACCCGCCCGAAGACCGGCCTCGCGGGTGGGAACCGGATCGGGCAGGTACCAGGCAGCACCGGAGATCAGCCCGCGTCCGGCTTCACGGCATGGGTACAGCGCATCGCACGGCGTGCCTATGCGGCGACTCCGACCTGCACCCCAGGCAGCACGGTCTCCACAGCACACGGGACGCTGCACACGATGGCCATCAAGCCGAGCCCGCATATGTCGTGGCGGCGGACGTCGATGACCGGCGCCTAACGCCGCGCTGACGAGCGGTCACGGACACTCGCGGCTCTCGCGATGGTGTGATCGCTATCTACGGCAACCTCGGCTCGCTTCCCGCGACGACCTTCAGGTACCCACGCCAGACGTCGCCATACCGCCCGCGCCAAAACTCACGCTCGATCCGTAGCGATCGGCGAGCACCGAGTTCAACGCGGGAGGAATGGCGGCCATTCGCTGATTACTGGTGCTTGTGGACCATCTTCGGCGCGTCTTCCGCGAACGAGTACCCGGTCTTCGGGCACTTCACCGCCGGGTTTGTCGGCGAGAAGACGCCTTCGGGATTCGTCTTCCAGAGCCACACGTGGAGGTCGTAGTGATGTAAGCCTTCCGGCATCAGCGGCTTGTGGCCCTCCATCGGCCCCTGAAGCTCCTTGCCGAAGATCGATGGTGCCTTGCCACCGGCCGCCACCTCCGCCGGCATGAACCACTCGGCCGCGACCAGCCGGAGCTTGTCGCCAACAGGCTCGTAGATCAGCACCTGCGGCTTCGCTGGATCGAGCGCGGGTCCGACGTTCCCCAGGTTGAGGAAGTGCACACCCATCCCTCCCGGGGCGTACTTCATCGCGCCTTCGGCGCCACCCTTCGGATACTCGATGCAGCCAAGCGACGAGAGATAGCCGTCGTGGACGGCGACTATCGGGTCGTTGTACTTCTCGAGCAGCTTCTTCACATCCTGCAGCGGCTGGGAGAGCGCGGCGTCCTGTGCCTCGGCGGCCAGGGGCAGGGCGGCGAGACAGAGCAGTGCGAACGCTGCGCCGATGCGATTCTTTCCGGGGAGCTTCATGAGGTTCCTCCTTGAGGTTTCGAACAGGGCTGGGTGATCTTGCTCGGTGCGTCAGCTATCGACTTCCGGCGATGCTGCCTGCCTTGGCTGAAGGCGGTCGACGGCAGCGAGGAGCTGTTGGCTGTTGAACGGCTTGGTCAGGAAGCCGTCGGGGGCGCTGCTCTCCCTCAATGCCCCATAGCCGCTGATGAGCAGCACCGCGACGTGTTGCAGCGCGGCGTCGTCGCGAATGGCTCGGCTGAGCCGGTGTCCATCCAGGCCAGGCAGCCCGACGTCGCTGATTACCAGGTGGACCTCGCCGGTGCGAACCAGGCGAAGTGCTTCCAGCCCGTCCGCAGCCTCGATGATCCGGTCGAAGGGCGGAATCATGCCCCGAAGGCAGCTCCGCAGGTAAAGCCGCATGTCGGCGTCATCATCGACGACCAGCACGATCCGTGTGGGAAAGACCACGTGGCTATAAGCGCGGCTCGCCCGGAACTGCAACGGGCTCATTGTCATGTCGCTCCATCGTCATTGGCGCCGTCGCTTGATTGAGGCGCCAAAGTGGTGTCTGCGATGGACGTGGCGTTAGCGACGACGCGGCAATCTCGTGCTGCGGCGTCGCATGCGACGTGGATGCAACGGTTGGCTACGTCGCTGCAAGCATCGGAGAATCGGGGTCAGACTCCGATTTCAGCCCTGATCGGAGTCTGACACCGATTCCGCGCCGGATTCCGCTCGACCGCGGGTGCGCCACGCGGAGGGGCGTACGCCATGAAGGTCGTTGAAGGCGTTGGAGAAGTGGGCGACGCTCTTGAAACCGACCGCGTAAGCAACCTCCCCAACCGAGCCGGCGCCGGCCTTCAGCATCTCCGCCGCGCGCTCGAGTCGCATGCGACGGATCAGATCTGACGGGGATTCCCCGACAAGGTCGCGCAGCCGCCGGTGCAGGTTGCCGCGGCTCTGCGCCACGTCGCTGGCGAGTTTCTCCACGGTGAAGGCCTCGTCGCCCAGGTTGGCCTCGATCGACGCCCGTACCTGTTCAATGAACTTCCGATCAGCCGGCTCCACATCCACGCGTGTCGGATGCATGGCGAGCGGCGCCCCCGAGAACCGCTCCCGCAGCCGGCGGCGTATCGCCACCACGTTGGCGATGCGCGCCAGCAGTTCCCTCACATCGAACGGCTTCGTCAGGTAGTCGTCAGCCTGCTGCTCGAGACCGGCGAGCTTATCCTCGGCCTCGGCACGCGCTGTGAGCAGGATGACAGGCAGGAACTCGGTCTCCGGATCGGACTTCAATGCACGGCATAGCGCGTATCCATCCATCACCGGCATCATCACGTCCGAGAGCACCAGGTCAGGCAGTCTGCGGCGTGCCACCTCGAGACCCTGTTCACCGTTGGCCGCCTCGATCACGCGATAGCGAGGCGACAGGTGCTGTTTGATATAGGCGCGCACTTCGGCATTGTCGTCGACGATCAGTACCGTGGTGACATCGGCATCCGACGCGGCGACGTCGACCAGCACGGCCGCATCGTCAGGCGGAGCAAGCGCGGTACTGTCACGCGGCGTCCACGGGGCTGCTTCGGACTCGTCGACGACCTGCTCCACCGGGAAATGAGTGCGTCCGGTGCGCAGGGTGACCACGAACATGCTTCCGAACCCCTGCTCGCTCTCGATGGTGATCGTCCCACCGTGCAGGGCCACCAGTTCCCGCGCCAGGGCCAGGCCGATTCCGGTGCCGGGCTGAGTACTCGCGGTGGACTCCACCCGGTGAAAACGATCGAAGACACGAGCCACTTCGGCCGCCGGGATGCCGGGACCGCTGTCGCGAACGGTGATCCGCGCCGCCTCTTCGCTCCCCGCTATCGCTACGCGCACCGCGCCGCCGTCGGGAGTGAACTTGAAGGCGTTCGAGAGAAGGTTGGACAGCGCACGCTCGAGCAGGTCGGGGTCGCCCCAGACCGCTACCTGGCCGGCTGGGCAATAGATGTCGTAGGCAATAGCCTTGCGTTCCGCGAGCGGAACGAAGCTACGCGCGACGCTCGCGACGAACGCGCCGAGGTCGAGACGCCGGGCATGCAGCGTGGTGCGCCCGGATTCGGCGCGCGCGAGATCGAGGATTTCGTTGATCAGACCCAGCACCCGACCAGCGTTGCGCCGCGCCAGATCGAGCTGCTCCGCGATCGCCGGCGACAGCGGACCATGAAGGCCGGCCCGCAGGTCGTCGAGCGGTCCCATGGTCAGCGTGAGTGGCGTCCGGAACTCATGGCTCACGTTCGCAAAGAGGCGGCTTCTGGCGCGGTCGAGCTCGCGAAGCTGCTCCGCCTCGACGCGCTCGATCTCCAGTCTGTTCTTGAGGCGCAACCGGTTCATCTCGTACCGCCGCAGCGCGTACAGCGTCGCCAGCCCGAGCAGCGCGTAGAGCGCGTACGCCCACCATGTCCGCCACCAGGGTGGTGTTATGAGAATCGTGAGCGAGGCACCCTGCTCGTTCCACACCGCATCATTGTTGCTGGCCCGCACCTGGAAGGTGTAGTGGCCCGGTGGAAGGTTGGTGTACGTTGCGGCCCGCACCGACCCGGCCTCGAACCAGTCGTCGTTGAAACCCACCATCCGGTAGGCGTAGCGATTCTTGGCGGGCGCGGAATACTCCAGGGCGGCGAACTCGAACGTCAGGACGGCGTCGCGGTACGTCAGGCGCAGGGAGTCGGTCTCCGAGATGGTCGCGCGCAGAACGGTGCCGGTGTCACGCACGGTCTCGTAGCGATTGCCGCGGCGAAAACCCGTGATTGCCACCACCGGAACGTGCGGGTTATCCCGGATCTCTTCCGGCCGGAAGTGGTTGAACCCGTAGATGCCGCCGAAGAAAAGCTCACCACTCCGGCTCGCGAACGCCGCGCCGGAGTTGAACTCGTTGCTCTGCAGCCCATCGTTGGCGTCGTAGTTGCGGAATCGCCGCGTGGCGGGATCGAACCGCGACAGGCCGTTGTTCGTGCTCAGCCAGAGATGCCCGCTGGTGTCTGCGAGCACGCCGTACACCACGTTGTTGGGAAGGCCCTCGCGTTCGCTGAAGTGCACGAACGTTCCGGAGTCCACGTCGAGGCGATTGAGCCCCCCGCCTGCCGTGGCAATCCAGAGATAGCGGTCCGGCTCGCGCGGATCGGAATGAATGCCGCGGATGGCGTCGTGACTGAGACTCGACGGCTGTCGAGGATCGTGACTGAAGCGACGGAATGTCGAGGTCCGCGGATCGAATCGCGACAGTCCCTGGTCGGAACCGAACCAGAGAATACCCTGCCGGTCCTGGATCAGCGAAGGGAAGATCCACTGCCCAGTGGTCGGTCGCTCCTTGTGCCGCCAGCGGTCGAAGCGTCCGCGCGAGACGTCAGTGAGCCTCACGAGGAAGTTCTCGGTGACAGCCCAGATGACGCCGTCGCGGGCGCGGAAGACGTCGTACACGACCTCCTCGGGCAGACCGCCCGAGTCCGACGCATCGTGCCGGTACTGTCGTGCGCGCCCGGTGGAGACGTCGTAGTGATAGAGACCGCGATACGTGGCCGCCCACAGAAAACCGGGCGGACTCTCCACCAGCCCCCAGACGCCGGTGTTGCCGAAATCATCCGGCCGGCTCGAGGTCGTCTCGAAGCTCCTCGTGGCGCCGGTGGCTCGGTTCCAGTGGTAAAGCAGCCCGGCGTCGACCCAGACCCCGCCCGCTGCGTCCTCGAATATCGTGTAGACACTGAATCCCGACAGGCGCGACGGCCGGCCGGTTGGACGCCGGAACGTCTGGAATCGCGTGGCCTTCGGATCGTGGATGTTGAGACCGTAGCCGTTCGTCGCGACCCAGAGCACGTCCGAGCGATCGCGATAGAGCGCCGTGGGGAGGTCGCTGCTGATGCCCTGCGCATCCTGCGGGTCGTGCCGGAGGTACGTGAACCCACCGGTCGCTGGATCGAAGCGCATCAACTCCGATCTGGTCGAGATCCAGATCCTTCCTGACGGGTCGGCCGCGATGTCGATCGCCTCGCCCCAGCCGTACCGGTACGTGCGATACCGGTGGTAGTGGTGCCGGATGCGCGTTCGCGAGGGGTCGAGGACGCTGATTCCGGGAATGGAGCCGATCCACAGGCGGCCCAGCGCATCCTCGTGCAACGCCGTGACGGAAGAGTCCATCAGGGCGACAGGCCCGCCCCCGTCCGCCGTGAGGTGCGTGAAGGTCGTGGCACCACCGCGCGTTGGTTCATGCCGGTCGAGTCCGCGCTCGGTGCCAACCCACAACTCACCGCCGCGATCCACCAGCAGCGCCAACACCCGGTCGTCACTGAGGGTGGCGGAGTCTGACGGCGAATGCACGTGGCGGTCGACGTTGACGGTGTCCGCCGCTCCAATTGTCAGGCGGAAGAGCCCCTGGCCGGCCGAGCCCACCCAGACATTTCCGGCGCTGTCTTCGGAGATCGCCGTAACGTGACGCGCCGGATCGGTCGCGACGCGCTCGAACCGCTCACGTTGGCGGTCGAACCGGTTGAGGCCACCACCGTGGGTGCCCACCCAGAGGCGCCCGCGGCTGTCCTCATGGAGTGCCGTGATCTCACTGTCCGAGATCGAAGTGGAATCGAACGGGTCGTGGCGGAAAACGACGAACTGGTAGCCATCGTAGCGATTGAGGCCGTCCTTTGTGCCGAACCACATGAAGCCGCGCCGGTCCTGGACGATCGCCGACACCGCGTTCTGCGAGAGCCCGTCGGCTATGGTGAGGTGGCGGAAGGAGACGCGCTCCTGCGCGGCGACTGAGGCCGCCGCGGCAACGCAGCACAGGAGTACCCCGGCGGGCCATGGAGCCGTTCGTGTGGGTCGGAACACGACCCCAAGATGCGGTCCGGTGCGGTGACCGGTAACCGGGGTCAGCGCCTCTCGACGTTCTGCTCGCGGACCTCGCGCGCGAAATCGTGCCCGACGATCGTCCGCGCTTCCGCGCCGGCGCACTTCAGCAATCGGACCGGCGGATTTCGGCGGACATCATCCTGTAAACGGCCGGTCGAGAGATGGGACGGGCCGCAGCCGCCTTCAGGAGGTGCATCTCACGGACCGGCACCGATTCGACTGCTCTCGTCGCCGCTGGCGGGCAATCCCGGCTCGCCGCATCTTGGCACGGTGCATGCCTCCGCCATCCCGACCCGCCTGATGCAGGCGCTGGCCGAGCGCTACGCTCTCGAGCGCGAGCTTGGCCAGGGTGGCATGGCAACGGTCTACCTGGCCGAGGACCTGAAGCACCACCGCCGCGTCGCGGTCAAGGTCCTGCGCCCCGAGTTGGCGGAAGCTGTTGGTGCCGAGCGCTTCCTGCGGGAAATCGAGACCACGGCCAACCTCCGCCACCCGCATATCCTGCCCCTGTACGACTCCGGTGATGCGGACGGCTTCCTGTTCTACGTGATGCCGTTCGTGGAGGGCGAGTCCCTGCGCGACCGCCTCGATCGCGAGAAGCAGCTCCCGCTCGACGATGCAATGCAGGTTACCCTGGAGGTGGCCGACGCCCTGAGCTACGCGCACAACCGCGGGGTGATCCATCGCGACATCAAGCCCGAGAACATCCTGCTGGAGGGCGCCCACGCGGTGGTGGCGGACTTCGGGATCGCCAAGGCCGTGAGCGTGGCCGGCCAGGAGACGATCACGCAGGCGGGTGTGGCCGTGGGCACGCCCGCGTACATGAGTCCGGAGCAGGCAGCCGGGGAGCAGAGCCTCGACGGCCGCAGCGATCTGTATTCGTTAGGCTGCGTCGTGTACGAGATGCTGGCCGGGCAGCCACCCTTCACCGGCCCCACGGTCGAGAGCGTGGTCCACCAGCACCTCGTGGCCGAGGCAAGGCCGATCACGCAGATCCGGCCGGCCGTTCCCGCCGGTGTCGCCGCGGTCCTGCAGCGGGCACTGGCAAAGAACCCGGCCGATCGATTCAACCCGGTTGCCCAATTCGTCGACGCGATCCGGCCGGGCGCGTTCACCATGGAAGCGGCGGCGAGTGCGGCGACGCGACCGAGCGCAATGCGATGGCCCCTGATGACCGCTGCCGCGCTGCTGGTTGGAGCGGTCGTCCTGGGAGGTGTGGCGCTCCTCAGGCGCGGGCCCGACACCGCAGCCAGTCCGGGGATCCCGTCGGTCGCGGTCCTCCCTTTCGTCGACCTCTCCGGCGGGCCTGACGAGTACCTCGGCGACGGCATCGCCGAGACATTGATTCATGCTCTCTCGGCCGTGGAAGGACTTCGGGTGGCGGCGCGCACGTCGACCTTCACCTTCAAGGGCCGCGCGGAGGACGTGCGCGCGATCGGCGCCGCACTGGGTGTGAACTCCGTGCTGGAGGGAAGCGTGCAGCGCGCGGGAGATCGGCTTCGCATCCGTACGCAGCTGGTGAACGCGGCCGATGGCTTTCAGCTGTGGTCGCAGAGCTTCGACCGCGACATGTCCGATGTCTTCGCCGTCCAGGATGAAGTCGCCCGTGCTGTGGTGGCCGCGCTCGAGGTCCGGCTTGTGGGTGACGGCTCGGCACCGGTGGTAGACAACGGCACGGAGAGCCTGCCTGCATATAATGCCTACCTGCAGGGCCTGTTCTTCTGGAACAAGCGCTCCGCAGCAGACCTTCAGCGAGCAGCAGACTACTTCCGGGATGCCATCGCCGAGGACTCCACATTTGCGCACGCCTGGGCAGGCCTGGCCGGCACGTATGCTCTGTTTGGACCATCCGAGTACGACATCAGGACCTTCGCACCGGCGGAGGTCCTCGTTCTCGCCGAGAGAGCCGCCCTTCGGGCTCTGGCCCTGGACGAACACCTTGCAGAGCCACACGCAGCGCTGGGTCTCGTGTCGGTGCAGCGTGGGCGGATGGACGAAGCGGGCGAGAACTATCGGAGGGCCATCGCGCTCGACCCGCGATATCCGACCGCCCGGCAATGGCACGCCACCACCTACCTTGCCCGCACGGGGCGCATGAGCGAGGCCCTGGAGCAGATGCAGACAGCGGAGCAACTCGACCCGCTTTCACTGGTCATCGGCGTGGAAGTGGGCGAACTGCTGGATGCAGTGGGTCGGAACGAGGCTGCCCGGGCTCAATACGAGCGCGTGCTCGAGCGGTATCCCGAGGTGTTCCTCACGGACTGGTTCGTTGGCCTGCATTTCCTGATGAACGGTGAGTTCGAGCGAGCGGCGGATCTGGTCGGTCGGGCCACGATCGGGTGGGGCGCGGACAGCAGCGAGGCAGCGCGTGTGACGAGTGGCATCCGGGATCCTGCCTCCCGACGCGCAACGCTGCTCGGCATCGCCGACACGTCGACCGCCCCGGAGTTCGCGGCAGCGGCCTATCGAGCGCTGGGGATGGACAGCGCGGCCGTCACAGGCCTGGAACGTGTGGTGAACGGTCCGTCCTTTGAGCGCATCTATCTCTCACATGTGCTCTCGATACTCGGCCCGGAGTTGAGCGCGCTGCCGCGCACACAGGCTGCGGTTCAGAGGCTGTTCGCGCGACTGCGGGAGCGATACCCCTGATCGTTGCCAACAAGGGGGACGCGCCGGCGGGTGTCTCCCGGGGTGGCCTCGGGTACGCCGCGGCGATTGCCGCTCAGCTCGAGGGAGGAACCAGTCCCAGCAGGCGCATGTAGGTGATGATGTTGCCGTAGTGGAGGTTCGTGTGACCGATGTTGCCGATCAACGCACGAACCTGACCCGGTCCAGCGTACGTTCGAGTACACAGCTCCTGTGCTTCCGCCAGCCGTCGGGTAATTGTGGCCTTGTCAGTGGCCCCCTTCTCGATGGCTTCGGACCACTCCACGTTCCGTCCTGCCGCGTTCGCACAGTACCAGTTGTATGAATCGGCGATGTGCCCAACCATCTGCCCCAAGGTCCGAGTTGTTTCCATGGGTCGGTATGAGTACTTGTCGGCGGGGACCATTTCCGCGGCCCGGGACACCCAGCCGCTCACCTGAGCAAAGAGGCTTCGCAGTTCCGTCGCGACGTCGTTCTGCGGAAGCGACCGCCGCATCTCCGACCACCCGGCGTCGGCCCGATGTTCGGCAGCAGGCGGTCCGATGTGCTCCCGCACACCTCCGGCAGGATGACCCGCAGCGCCCGACCCCTGAGCGAGCAGCGGCGCACACGGGGAAACGGCGCAACAGGCGATGGCAAGGCGAAGGCGTCTCATGGGCACTCTCCGGTTTGGAGCCCGAGTATGCGAGAATCTGGGCGAAACCCGGCGAGGCGCAACGTGCCTGGGACGGCCTGGCGCCGCACGTTCATCAACGGTCGGTGAGGGCAATAGTCAGGCGCGCGATGGAGCCTGACGCGTCACTCCCCTTCATCCTGGCGCTCAGCTCCTCGAACCAGTTCTCCGCATAGATGAGTTCCGGCCGAGGATTGCCTGGTGGCTGCCGGATCATCAGGAATCGCTGGCCGTCCGGTGCCACGTCATCCTGCTGCCGATTCGCCGCCCCGCGATACCCGGCAATCGGGAAGAGCGGTCGCGGCACGCCGGCGCGAGCGTCGAACCGGCAGGAACATCGACAACCATCAGCGGCCCGCCTCTGACGTTCCAACGTCGCGGTGCAGGCAGCAGGCGGCCCGTGACCCGGGCAATGGTGGGTGAACAGGACTGCCCGCCCGATTGTCGCTGAAAGCGAGTTGGTGAAGGCGTATGGCTACGTCTGCTTGCCAGGCTGTGCCGCACGCGTCGCGCCAGGGAATCGAACCAGCCCTGTCGCCCATCGCGCATTGCATCATGCACCGCGTTCCTCGCGGAGCGCTTCCAGCTCCGCTATGGCTTCAAGGTCGCGCGGCCTTCCTGCCGCCCGCTTCGTCCGAATGAGCCACTCGAGGTCGAGGCACTTCACGTCGTGGCCGAAAAGCGTGGCCACTACAGTGTGCTGAAGCAGCATGTCATATGCACCGCCTCCGGTCACCTCGCCAAGCAGGTCAAGTGAGCCGGCGGTCGTGGTGAGCGTGAAGTTGAGACCCGCCCGGAGCGATTCGGTGGACCATTCGAACGGGAGGCCCGGTGGCGCTCCCCGGGGATACGGCTTGAGCGGCTTGAGTGCCCGGACGAGCCTGTTGAGATTCGCCGCTGACCGGTTGTAGCAGACATCGATATCCTGCGTGAGCCGCGCGGAACCGTGGATCGTCGCGGCCAGGCCTCCGACGACGATGCACTCCACACGCCCGGAATGTAGGACACGAAGCAACCTGGCGAAGTCGGTCATCGCGTCCGGCGCAGCCTCGCGCCCGCCCGACGGGCTTCTTCGGCCAGGCGAGAGAGCGCCTGCAGCGCGCGGACGCGCTGCTCTGGTGTCTTGAGCAGATTCTCCCGCAGCATCGTGCGGTCGATGTCCGCCTTGTAGGCAGCGACGACCGGGTCGTTGGATTCGAGAACGGTCAGCTCGGCTCGCAACTGGAATCCGGCGGCGACGAGCAGCCGCTCCACGGTCGCCACGTTCGGCAAGCCCAGTCCCGCTTCAATGCGGCCGACGACGGACTGCGTAGCTCCCGCTCGTGCGGCGAGGTCGCGTTGGGAGAGCCCGGCACGCCTTCGTGCCTCCTTGAGCAGTTCAGCCCATCTGATAGCCGCCATGCTATCAATGATAGCGTGTACACTAGCAGGATTCAACCATGAGGAAAGGCGCTGCTCCAGCGCCCGGGATTGTACCCACCATTCTCCGAGATGCTCATCTGCGTACCCGCGTCAGCAAGGCACACAAGGATCTCGGCCGCGACCGTGTCGTTGGAAACACAGGCGCCAACGTGTGCACTCCCCTCGCAAGCGAGGTCGCCAACTACGGCGGCAGCAGATCCCTCGCTCAGGGGGCAACTCCCATCGCTCGCGCAGCAGCGTCCAGGCGCTTGTCGAAAGTCCACAGTGGTACCCCCTCGATCGATGCCGCGGCCAGCAGGTGGACATCGACATAGCCCAACCCTCGGCCCATCAGGTGCCGGGCCTCGATGAATGCCAGCACCTCGGAGTGGGTCGCAGTCGCCGCGACCGGCAGCTCCGCCAGGAGCGAAAGGATCCTGCCGCGCTGGCGCAGCGAACCACAGGCGATCTCACCAAGGACGAAGGGGTGAGACACCACGACCCCATCGCCGAGCAGGCCCGCCAGCCGGGCGTTCCCGCGTCGCAGGTGATCGACCCAAACGGATGTGTCGACCAGGATCACGATGCCCGGCGGGGCCGCCCCCGACGCCGCGGTGTGACGGTCGCCGCTGGTTCGGTTGCGCCGAGTGCCGCCAGCCGTCGGGCACTCTCACGCGCGATCAGGGCCCGCAACCCGGCGTGCACCAGGGCGGTTTTCTCCTCGATCTGCGACAGGCGCCGAGCTTCGGCGAGCAGTTCGTCGTCCAGGTTGAGCGTCGTCTTCATATGTACGAGTATGGCCGCTCAAGCCATACGGCGCAATGGTCAACCATGCGCGGTGGCGCGACGTCTCACCACTCGTGCCGTGACGCGGCCCGGACTCCCGCTCATCGCGTGCCCCCGCATGCGATCACCGGCTGACCCGCCTGCAGGAGCACGTTCTCGGGCTTCAGGTCCCGATGGATGACGCCGTGCTCGTGTGCGGATGTCAGCGCGCTCGCCACCGCCGTCGCGAAGCGCACGGCTTCATCGACAGGCAGTTGCTTCTCGCGGTCAGACCGCGCACGCAGAGATTCCCCATCCACGAACGGCATGACGTAGAACAGCAAGCCGCCCACCTCGCCCGAATCGAACAGCGGCAGGGGGTGCGGGTGCTGGAGGTTGACCGTCACGTCGATCTCGGCCAGGACCCGTTCCACGCCGAGCACGGCGCCGAGTTCGGGCTTGAGGACCTTGAGCGCGACCTTGCGCTGTGCTTGAGGTCCTCGGCCAGGTACACGGTGGCCCTGCCCCCCGCGCTGAGCTCTCGCTCGATGAGGTACCGCTCGGAAAGGGCAGCCCTGAGCTGCGGCGGGATAGTAATGGCTGCCCGCCGGAGCGCTCGTTCACCGCTGTTCCTCGAGCTTCCGCCGGAGTTCCGCCATCCAGTTAACCACAACCACAAGAGCAGGCAGTCGCCGCAAGACGCGGCAGAAAGGGAGGTTACGGCCGCCAGCGGGCGGCCGCAATGGACAGGGCAGAGCGCCGATCATAGCTTGGATCCGCCGCTGCGCGCCCTTGTTCCGGCCCATGCACGCGCACAGCAGGAGCACCTGGATGCAGACTATCCCGCAGGTCGCCGTCGTGCTGACCCTTGCCCTGGTTGTGCCCGGCGTCGTCGAGGCGCAGGGTCGCGACCCGGCCTCGTGCGACGACCTGCTGCCGCCCCGCCGTCGACTCGAGCGTGCGGCCGTGGGACCGGAGTCTTGCCGGATGCTGGAGGCCGAAGTCACGTGGGAGGGGCGGAAGTTCTTCCGCCTCGACCTGGGCCTGGACGGGACCGCGGAGGGCTGGGTCATCGACAGCGGCACCGATCACGAGTACCTCACTAACGGGCCGGACCAGACCTTCGAGCAGGCCGGGAACCATGGGAAGCGCCGGCTGGCGATTGCCCGCTACGAGCGTGCGAAGGGTGCGGCGATCCTGCTCCTCTTGCCCGCGAGTCGGGCCGAGTGGAACGGCAAGCTGTTCGTCACGGCGCACGGCAGGGGGCGGTCGTTCCGGAACGGGGCGCTGCGAGTCTGGGACCGCTATCTCGATGCGGCAGATCCTATGGCCGCGTTCGATCGCATCCACAGGGTTATGCTGTCGAAGGGGTAC
This sequence comes from Gemmatimonadaceae bacterium, assembly GCA_036393555.1. Classification (GTDB taxonomy): domain Bacteria; phylum Gemmatimonadota; class Gemmatimonadetes; order Gemmatimonadales; family Gemmatimonadaceae; genus JABWBJ01. The sequence goes on along the minus strand of DASWGU010000049.1, from coordinate 4,309 downwards.
GCGGTCGCGGTGACGAAGCGGACCTCCGAGCAGGGCATTGGCGAGATCGAGGCTACGCTCGAGGACGGTTCGGTCGTGGACTGGGCGGCGTTCAACGACAACGCCGCGATCATCATGGACTACGCCCGGGTTGGGGAGGCGGCGATCGAGCGGCGGCTCGGGGAACTGCCCGCGCGCACCTACCTGTACGGCCATTCGGCGGGCGCGCGTATCGGCCGGAGCCTGAACTACACGCCGGGCCTAAACGCCGATGCGCGAGGCGAGCCCGTGATCGACGGGTTCCTGCTCGATGATTCCGCGACCGGGCTGTGGCTGCCGGTGGTGATGCGTGAAGGCCGTGACGTGCTGTTCGCGACGGAGGCGGACAGGGCCGCGTTCAGGCCGCAGATCGAGATCGTCCACCAGATGTACAACAGCATCTGGGAGCGCGCGCCCGAACGGCCGGACTGGGTGTCGACCTCGTACCTGGCCAACAAGCGGTTGAACGCCAGGATCCTGATGGACAAGGGTCTGGGCGGGAAGTTTCGGATGTTCGAGATCCGGCAGATGACCCACAATGGCGGCGAAGGCATGCCGGAGGGTGGCCGTGCGGGCAGCGTTCGCGTGCTGGACGTCTCGCGCGTGATGGACGGCGCGATCGACATACTGGATGCGCTGGTCGAAGGGCGCGCTGTGCCGAAGCCGTCGAGGTCGGACTGGGCGGCGATCGGCGATGCCGATGGCGACGGCGTGATCGAGAACCCCGCGCTCTCGTATCCCGAGGTCACCTGCCCGCTCGGCGTCTTCTACCCGTATCCGCAGAACGGGTCCGGCTCGACGGCGTTCGCCGGCTTCACGGGAGAGGGTCTCGAGCCGCTCGACAGGCAGTCGATCTTCGTCGACATGAACCGCAACGGCGCGTGGGACTTCCGCGAGACGCCGACCGAAGCGTGGCGGCGCCTCGGTCTGCTGGGGCCGCGTGAGCCGCTCACGCGGGAACGCTACGTCCGGTGCGTCAGCGAGGCCGCGGCGAGTCTGAGGGACGCCGGCTTCTTCAGCGATGCGACCGTGCAGCAGTACGTGCGCGTCGCGCGGATGCAGGATTTGACGCCGTCGGCTCAGGACGGTCCCTCCTGATCGCCGCCGGTCGGCCGACGCGGGGGCTTCTGCCGTGAGGCGAACCATCCTCGCGCTGCGCATGCACGGCCGCTTCCTGACCGGACTGCGCCCGTTCCTCAGGGAAACCACCGACCTTGCGCGCTCGCGCGAGGCCATCGAGCGGCGCCTTGCCGAGCGGGAAGAGCTGCTTCTGCGCGTGGCCGCGCGCGGCTTCTTCGGTCATCCGCGCAGCCCGTACCGCGAGCTGCTGGCGATCGCCGGGTGCGAGTACGCCGACTTCCGCGCGCTCGTGCTGAGCCAGGGCATCGCGGCCGCGCTGCGCTCGCTGCGCGAGGCGGGCGTGCATTTCACGTTCGAGGAGTTCAAGGGCAGGGAGCCGGTCGTGCGGGCGGGCCGCGAGATCGCGGTGGCGCAGGATCAGTTCGACAATCCGTACCTCTCGTACTACTACGGCACGCGCACCGGCGGCTCGACCGGCGCGGCCACGCGCGTCTCGACCGACCTCACGCACCTCGCCGTACAGGCCGAGCAGCGACTCGTGCTCATGGCTGCGCACGGCGTCACCGGCATCCCGTTCGCGATCTGGCGGCCGCCGCTGCCGTCCGGCAGTGGGATCAACGCGGTGCTGCGCGCGGCCAAGTGGGGCGCGCCCCCCGATCGCTGGTTCACGCCGCTGGTCCACCGCGATTTCCGGCCCGGGCTGCGATTCCGCCTTGCGAACAGCACGACGATCGCCCTCGGGCGCATGTACGGCGCGCGCCTGCCGTGGCCGGAAGCGGTACCGATCGACCGGGCCGATCGCATCGCGTCGTGGCTGGCCGACGCGCGCGACCGACACGGCGCAGCGCTGCTCAACACGACTGTCAGCAACGGCGTGCGCATCGCCGTCGCAGCGCGGGACGCCGGGCTGGACCTCACCGGCACGACGCTCTGGTTGGCCGGCGAGCCGCTGACGCCGTCGAAGGCAAAGCTCATCGCGGACTCGGGCGCGCGCTGCATGACGGATTACGGCGCCGCCGAGTCGGGCCGGATCGGGCTGGGCTGCGCGCGCCCGGTCAGCGAGAGCGACGTGCACGTCACGCTCGACACGCACTTCGTGCTGCCCTGGCCGCGCGAGGTGCCGGCCACGGGCGAGCTGGTGACGTCGTTCCATATGACGGCGATCCATCCCTCCGCGCCGAAGATGCTGCTTAACGTCGAGTTCGACGACTGCGGCATTTTCGAGGAGCGGACGTGCGGCTGTCCGCTCGGCTCGCTGGGGCTGACGACGCACGTCCGCAGCATCCGGAGCTTCGGCAAGCTCGTGGGTGAGGGCGTTTCGCTGCTGGGCAGCGAGATGTCGTACATCCTGGAGGAAGTGTTGCCGTCGCGGTTCGGCGGATCACCGCTCGACTATCAGCTCGAGGAAAGCGATGAGGACGGCCAGACCCGCCTGACGCTCGTCGTCAGTCCGCGCGTGAGCATCCCCGACGAGGACGGCGTGGTGGACACGGTGCTGGCAGCGTTGCGCGAGGTCAGCGCGGGTGCCGACGTGGCGCGCGCGTTCTGGCAGCAGGGTCGTACGTTCCGCCTGCGCCGCGGCGAGCCGTACACCACGGCGCGGGGCAAGCAGCCGTCGCTGATCCGGCGCGCCACCATCGAGGCGTCGAAACATGTCTGAGCGCATGACACGCCGGCGGCTGCTCGAGCGGTCTGCGGCGCTGGTCGGCGGCTTCGTGCTCACGGATCTGCCGGCCCGCGCCTGCATCGACGGGGCGCGCGTCCGCTGGATCGTCGGCTGGTCGCCGGGCGGCGGGTTCGACACATACTCGCGGCTGGCCGAGCCGTTCATCGAGGCAGCGCTCGGCGCCCAGATCGTGATCGACAACGTGCCGGGGGCGGGCGGCCGCGTCGGCGCGCTGATGCTCTCGCGTTCGCGACCGGACGGCCGGACGCTCGGTATCCTGAACGGCTCGGGCTTTTTGTGGGACCGCGCGCCCGGTTTGAACCCGACGGCCGATCTCGCGCGCGATTTCACCGTGCTCGCCCGCGTCTGCCGGCGACAGCAGGTCATCATCGCGGGCGCGAGGGCCGGCGTGGAATCGATTTACGATCTCATCGCGCTGGCCCGCCGCAGGCCACTCGTCGCAGGTATCACTGCTATCGACAGCTCGAACTTCGCGTCGCTTGCCGCGGTGACCGACCTTCTCGGGTGGCGGACCGAGTTCGTGGCCGGCTATCCGGGGACCACCGAGGTGATCCTCGGGCTCCAGCGAGGCGACTGCGACATCACGTCCCTCGACATCGAAACGTTCATCGAGGCGCCAGCGCTGCAAACGGCGCGCCCCGTGCTCCAGATCACGCCCGAGCGGTCGCCGGACCAGCGCATCGCGGCTGTGCCACACCTTACCGGCCCGACCGGACTGATCACGGTCGAGCCGGAGCTGTTCGCTGGGGAGCCGTCGCGGGCACACGCACTCGCCGCCGCGATCACCGCGTACCTCGAGTTCGGCCGCCTCTTCGCGGGACCTGCCGGCATGGCGCAGGAGCTGCGCGACTGCGTCGAGAGCGGCATCCATCGGGCGCTGCGGGACCCGGGGTTCGCCGCCGCAGCGCGGCGGGCGGGTCGCTCGATCGATGTGATGCCGGGGGCCGAAGTCCGGCGGCAGCTCCCCGCCGCCATGGCGGCGGTGTTGCCGATCGCGCCCGTGGCTGCGGCCGCCGCGCGCAGCATCCGTTGATGGCGCCGGTCCTGGCAGCCGCGTGGGAAGGTCTGACGCTCGTCCTCACGTGGCCGAACATCCTGTATCCCGTCGCCGGCACGCTCGCCGCGATGATCGTCGCGCTGCTGCCCGGCCTGAGCGGCGCGGCGCTTATGGCACTCGCGATCCCGCTCACCTTCCGCTGGGACCCGCTGCACGTCATGCTGCTCTACGGCGCGCTGGTCGGCGGCGCGACGTTCATGGGCTCGGTCACCGCGATCCTGCTCAACATCCCCGGCACCGCGCCCAACGCGGCGACGCTGATCGACGGATATCCGATGGCGCAGAAGGGGATGGCCCGGACGGCGCTCGCGGCATCCGCGACGGCGTCGGCGCTGGGCTCCACAATCGGCGTTGCCGTGCTCATCGCTGTGCTGCCGCTGATCGCACCCATCATCCCGCGCATCGGGCCGGCCGAGTACCTGCTGCTCGCGACCTGGGGATTACTGGCGATCGGCACGATCATCCGC
>DASWGU010000048.1:0-14606 GCA_036393555.1 Gemmatimonadaceae bacterium | reverse complement strand
GCCTCGAGCATCTCCCGGTTCGTGAAGGCAGGCGGCACGGGCCTCGGGACCGTCGTCGGCTCACCACCCAGGGCAACGATCTTGTTGGCCAGGAATTGCGCATGGAGCTGCTCGTCGGCGACTTCGGTCAGGAAAAACTGTGCGAGCTGGGGTCGGAAGGGCCCGGTCGCCTTGGCCGCGTAGGTCAGGTACTGGATGATCGCTCCGAGCTCCCCGGCCAGATCCTCGTTGAGTCCGTCGACCAGTTTCCGCACTTTGGGGTTCATGCTCGCCTCCCTGGCGCATGGCCGCCCGGTCGCCTAACGTTTGTGACGCGCCCACGCGGCGGCACCACCTGCAAGTCGCAGGGTGGCCGTCCGATTGTCAACCGGGGAAGTTCCCATGGCCGGCGCCGGGGTCCCCCGCCGGTGCCGCTTGTGCGCGGGAGCGGCGGCGCGGGCGGCTCTTTAGCTTGGCTGAGCCGGCCTGAGTCGTGAGTGCTGGATGCTCGACCTGCTTCCTGGTCCTGGAGCTGGAGCTGGTGCTGAGCACAACCTCAGCGCCAGCACCTGTCAGCCAGTTCGAGCACCCGGTTCTGAGCACTCAGCGATCCGGCCTGAGTGGTGACTGGATGCGTCGCTCTCTTTCCCTCCCCATCCATCACGGGCTCCGAGTTTCAGGATGGACTTCAGCCAGGCACCGTCCGTTCACGACTCCCGGCTGACGAGATCCGCCGGCAGCGCGTCTCGCTCCCGCACCCCGGCGGCGAATGGGCCCAGGAGGTGAACGACGCTGTTGGCATAGTAGCTGACGAGGGGACGACCGCGCGGCAGGACGACAAATCCCTCGCCGCTACGCGCCAGGATCTTGCGCATGCGCAGCATGCGATAGGCGCGCTCGAAGGTCTCGCCGATGTCACGATCAGCCCGAACGACGCGGCCGCTGAGCTCCACCAGCACGTCGCGCATGGCTTCCATGCGCTCCAGCAGCGCTGCCCGCGGAATGAAGTCGGCGTCGAAGCTCTGCACTGCCGCGCAGGCGAGCGGCACCGGCGTGACGGGAATGATCGCGCCGATACGCGCGAGCATCGAGTCACAGAACGTCTGCACGTGCGCCAGGCGCTCGGGGCGATCCAGGTCGAGCACGCGAATCCCCGCGGCCTCGTTCTCCTCCAGCCACGCGTCGATCGATACGGGCAGGCCGACGGTGACCGCGGCGCGCCCGTACCGTTTCCAGCGGCGGGTCAGGAGCCGACCGGCGTTCCATGCCAGGTACCGCCCCACCTCCGTGGACTGCGCCAGGCGCGACGTCACTGGACGCCCCTGACCGGCCTCCAGCTCCCGCAGGAGCGTACGGTCCTCCAGCACCCGGTCGTAGTTGATCCCCACCGGCACCACGTACAGGCGGGCGCGTGCCTCGGCATCGGCCGCGACCCCGAGGATGGAATCCAGCAATCCGATCTTGCCGGGTCCGAGTGTCCCGTCTCTCGTCAGGCGGCCTTCGGGGAAGATGCCCTGCGTGACCCCGTTGCGGGTGATGAGCTGGACGTAGGACCGCAGCACCGCGTGGTAGAGTGGTTCGCGGTATCGGCGGCGAACGAAGTACGATCCGAAGCTCTTGAAGAGGTACTCGAGCGGAAAGGCCCGTGCCCACTCGCCGACGGCGTACGAGATGGACACGTCGCCCATGAGCACATACGCCACCACGACGTAGTCGGCGTTCGAGCGGTGGTTCATCAGGTAGACCACGATCGCATCGCGCGGCAGGCCGCGGAACGGATCGAGACCCTCGTACTCGACGGAGACCTTGTAGAAGAGACGCAGCAGCACGCGGCTCAGGCCATATCCCAGGCGGTAGTACGCCAGGATGTTGAAGAAGGGGATGATTTCGTGCAGGTAGCTGCGGACGCGCTTCCAGACCTGGTCGTCAGGCAGGCCGTGCACGACCGCGTGCGCGCGCACCGCGTCTGCCACGGCGGGATCCACCAGCACCTGATCGATGACAAACCGCTTGCGGGTCAGCTTGTACCGATCGATGCGGACCCGGTGGCGATGCACGGCGCGCCGGGCCGACCGCCGCGCCCAACGCGCCACCACCGCCCCCAGCGCGACGGCGCTGATGACGGCAATGATGAAAACCGGAACCTCGCGCGGGACGTTCAGAAGTGACCGGTGGTCGGTTGGCCGGGAGTCGCGATTGTGGTCGCAGGCGGTACGGCCGCTGAAGCTCCAGCCTGCGCACCGGCACACGTCCTGTCCAGTCCCAGCGAACCGACGCGGACCCCTCCACTCCGGGCCGCACTGCTTCAGATCGTTCCGGTCAACCACAGCACGTACACGACCCCCATCGACACGATGCCGTTCACCAGCGTCACCCCGCCGTACGAAATCAGAGCCGAACGGAGCGGCATGCGCGACAGCGACGTGCACACCCAGAAGTAGCTGGAGTTGACGTACTTCACGATGATCGAGCCGGCCGCGCCGGCCAGCATGGTGGCCTCCGGTGTCAGCCCCAGTGTCCCCATCATCGGGGCTGCGATCGACGCCGCGGTGATCACTCCAACAGTGGTGGAGCCGGTGACCATGTTCCCCACGATCCCGAGCACGAAGGGCAGAAAGATCGAGGGCACCCCCGTTGACCGGACGAACTCCGCGATTGCGTCCACCGCGGGCGTCTCGCGCAGGATCTGACTCAACGATCCGCCCAGACCCGTGACCATGATGATCATCGCGGACGTGCGCAGCGCGTTCTCGACCCACTCCCCGGTGCGCGCGGCCGACTGCTCCCGGGTGCTGTTGCGGTACGCCAGCAGGACGCCGATGCAGAGGGCCACTACCGGCCACCCCAGAAATCGCATGGCTCCATTCACCACGTGGTCGGCGGGGAGCGTGAAGGCGGTGACGCTCTGCCCTGCGATCAGGCTCAGCGGAATGAGAATGGGCGCGTAGGCGCGCGCCGTCGTCGGCATCTGCGACTCCATCCCGCGATCCGCGAACGACGCGCCCACGAACTCCGTGGATGGCGGCGACTCGATCCGGGGGCCGACCAGGAGGCCGTACCACCATCCCGCCAACGCGGCTGCCAGCGACGCCAGTCCGCCAAAAACGATCACCTTGCCGATGTCGGCCCCGACAAGCGCGACGGCGGCCAGCGGGCCCGGGGTGGGCGGGACCAGTGCGTGCGTCAGCTGCATGGCGCCCACCAATCCCGTGGACATCACACTCATGTTGAGACCGGTGCGCAGGGCGGCCGAGTGCACCAGCGGGTTGAGGATCACGTATCCGACGTCGGAGAAGATCGCGATCCCGATGATGAAGCCACTGAGGGTCAGCGCGAGCGGCATCCGGCGTTCCCCCGCCAGCCGGATCATGGACGTCGTTATGCGCTCGATCCCTCCGGTGTGCTTGAGCGCCTCGGCGATGATCGAGCCCAGCACGATGACCACCGCGATGCTCTGCACCGTCTTGCCGAAGCCGACCTCGAACGCGGTGATGAACACCTTCCGATCGATACCCGGAATGGCGGCGAACAGCAGGATCGGCACGAGCAGCGCGAGAAAGACATGCCACTTGTACTTCGCGATGGTGAGGAACAGCAGGGCCACGATCGCCAGCAGGCCGCCGATCGCGATGAGGGCGCTTTCCGTGATCATGGTCCGATGATCGACTGGTGAAGCAGTACCACGGGATGTGCCGCCGGTCGTCCCGTGCCGTGTGCGATCTGCTGTCGGCAGGACACCCCGGTCGCGGCGATCAGCGTCTCCGGGGCCGATTGGCGCACGGCGGGGAAGAGCCGCATGCCCCCGATCTGCATGGACAGGTCGTAGTGCTCCCGCTCGAAGCCGAAGGAACCCGCCATGCCACAACAGCCGGCATCCAGGACGGTCACCTTCGCGCCGGGGAGGTGCCGCAGCAGCGCGGCGCTGCCACCGGTCGCTCCGGCCGCCTTCTGGTGGCAGTGCATGTGGAGAAGAACCGGATGTGCGGCGCCCGTGCTCTCATGCGGCACAGCCAGCGTGCCGTCATCCAGTGCCTCCGCCAGCAGGTCGTCGACCAGGACGGCCTGACGAGCAACGGCGTCCGCGCCGGCCATATCGCCCGAGAGTGACACCAGTTCATCCCTGAGCGTGAACACGCACGATGGCTCGCAGCCCGCGATGGGCACACCTCGCGCCGCAATCGGCGCCAGGCGGCCGATCAACCGGGCGTGCTGCGTCCGGGCTTCGTCGAGCATGCCGTTGGAGATCAGTGATCGCCCACAGCAAACGTCGCTCTCCAGACGCACCTCGTAGCCGGCACGCTCCAGCAGTTCAATGGCCGAGATCCCGATCTCCGGCTCGGAGTAGCTGGTGAACGAGTCGGCGAGGAAGACAACCGGGCCGCGTGACTTCGCCGCCTGTGGGACCGGCATCCGGCGGGCGAACCACCGAGACAGAGTCTCCCGACGGAATCGAGGCAGCGCGCGGCGTCGATCGATTCCGGTCAGTCGCTCGCGAAGGCCGCTTCCGGCCCGCGCCCCGGCGACCCAGTTCGAGACCGGCGCCAGCGCGGCGCCGAGCCGGTTCACCGTCCGCGCGTTCCCGAAGAGCCTGGTGCGCAAGGGGACGCCATGCACTCTATGGTAGTGCGAGAGGGCCTCCGCCTTCATCGCTGCCATGTCAACCGAGAGCGGGCACTCCCGCTTGCAGGCCTTGCACCCGACACAGAGGTCCAGGGCTTCGTGCAGGTCGGGTTCACCTAACGCGGCACGCGGATCGGCGAGCGACAGCACCCGGACCAGTGCATTGGCGCGACCGCGGGTCGAATGCTGCTCGTCCCGCGTCGCCATGAAGGAGGGGCACATGGTCCCTCCCGAGTCGGGCCCTTTCCGGCAGGCGCCAATGCGGGCACACCGGTTCGCCGCGCCCCTCCATCCATCGGAGTGGTCGAATCGAAACGCCGTTGTCAGCGGGACTGCCTCGGGCAGCGCCGGGTCGCGCAGGTTCTCCGTCATCAACGGCGTGTCGACCTTCTTGCCCGGATTCAACCGGCCGTCGGGATCGAAGATCCGTTTCACCTCGCGCATCGCGCCGTACAGCTCATCGCCGAAGTGTCGCCGGCTGAACTCACCGCGCACCAGCCCGTCTCCGTGCTCACTGCTGTTCATGCCTCCGAACGCGACCACCAGCTCGCTGACCTCTTCGGCCACGGCTCGCATGCGCGCCACTTCGCCCGGACGGGCCAGATCCATGAACGGCCGGATGTGCAGGCAGCCCGCGGAGGCGTGACCATAGAACCCCGCTCGCAACTGGTGCCGATCCAGGATGGCCGCGAAGCGCGCGGTGTATTCGGACAGTCGGGCCGGATCGACTGCCGTATCCTCCACGAAGGCGATGGATCGCTCCCGCCCCTGCCCTGCGGCCGTCAGCAGACCGAGGCCGGCTTTACGCAGCTCCCGGAACGCCTTCAACTGCGCCGGCGACGATGCGCGAGTCACCGCGTACCCGTGTCGGGTCGCGCTCCATCGCCTGACGAGCAGGTCGGCGCAGGCCTCCGCCTCGGCCGGTGTGTCCCCGTAGAATTCCGTCCAAAGCAGAGCACCGGGCTCTCCCTCCAGGACCGACACCAGGTGGGCATGCGACGGAGACCGGCGCGCGAGATCCAGGATGAACCGATCCACCAGCTCGATCGCGGCGGCGTCGCATTCGCGAGCCGCCTCCACCGCGGCAACGGCGTCGGCCACCGAGTGAAAGTGTCCGGCCACGCCCGATACGGCGCGGGGGTGTGGAACGAGCTTCACCTCCGCCTCGACGACCACGGCCAGCGTCCCCTCCGATCCCACGACGATACGCGAGAGATTCATCGGACCCGCGTCAGGCAGGAGTCGCTCCAGCCGGTAACCACCGCTGCGGCGCCAGTACGGCGGGAAATCCTCGCGGATCGCCCGTTCATGCGCCGACACCAGCGCCGGAAGTTCGCGGTACAACCGACCCTCCACACCAGTCGCCCGGGCCCGGCGCGCAGCCTCGTCAGGCGGCATCGCCTGGAACCGTGCCCGGCTCGCGTCGCACAGGACCACGTCGAGTGCCTCCACGTGATCGATCGTCATGCCGTACCGTGCCGAGCGGGCGCCACAGGAGTTGTTGCCGATCATGCCGCCCAGGGTCGCCCGGTTGGAGGTCGACGTATCCGGTGCGAAGAAGAGCCCCAGCGGCTGCGCAGCCAGATTGAGCTCGTCCTGCACCAGGCCGGGCTGCACGCGCGCTGTGCGCGTTTGGGGCTCGAGCGCTACCAGGTGGTGCATGTGGCGGGAGAAGTCCATCACGACCGCCCTGCCCACCGTCTGTCCCGCCAGGCTGGTCCCGCCGCCCCGTGGCAACACGGGCACGCCGAACTGCACCGCGGTGCTCACCGTGGCAACCACGTCGTCCGCGTGGCGCGGGAAGACCACACCCACCGGCTCGATGGCGTACAAGCTCGCGTCCGTGGAGAACAGGTGCCTGGTGTGGGAGTCAAAACGCACCTCGCCCTCGAGTTCCTTCTGGAGGACAGACTCGAGTTCGGTGACCGCGGACGCCATGCCGGTGGGAACCTCTGGCGGGGACGCGCAAACCTACGTCGCGGCGCGCCGATCGTCAGGCCCGTCCGCGGAACGTTCCCGTGCGAAACCCGCGCGCGCTACCGCTTCGCCAGGTCGTCGACCGACGTCGCGAGCAGATGCGCCTTGGGCTCGCCCGTCGCGCCTGCGGCGTCGCCGTGCAGCCGCGTGGCCAGGGCGGACAGCGCATCCTGACGCGCACTCCCCCGCAGCCGTTCCGCTCGCGCCAACTCGGCTCGCGCCGACGCGATCCGGTCCGCAGCCAGCCCGCGCGACCGCTCCAGCTGGTCGAGATAGGCCCGCGAGAGCGCAAAACTCGGCGGCCAGACCATCTTCGGTTGCTCCTGCGCGTTCAGTTCGCGGAGCACCACGGTCTTCGCCGCATCGATCTCGTTCTGCGTCAGGTGCGCACTGGGCATCAGTTCCAGGACGTCGAGCCCGCGCGCGATCTCGGAGCTCACGATGACGCCGTTGTACCAGTACACCGACCACGACCCTGCGCTCACCATGCGCAGCGAGTCCAGCGGCCCGCGATCGAAGAAGGCGATCTCTTTCGGGTGGTCGATGTCCGTCCAGTCGAAGATGGAGATGCCGCCCTGGTACCATCCCTGCACCATGACGTCGCGGCCGGGAATCGGAATCAGCGATCCGTTGTGCGCGACGCAGTTTTCCAGTGGCGTCTGCGCAGCCGGCATCTTGTAATAGCTCCGGAATGACATCTTGTTGTTCGCCAGCGTGAACAACGCGTTGCCGCCCCATTCCATCTTGTCGGTGACCCGGCACTTGGGCGATCCGCCGCCACCCCACTCGTCCGTGAAGAGAATCTTGGAGCCATCGTTGTTGAAGGTGGCCGAATGCCAGAAGGCGAAGTTGGAGTCGGCGACGAAGTCCACGCGCTTCGGATTGGCGACGTCCCGGATGTCGAGCAGGAGTCCGTAACCGCCGCAGGCACCACCGGCCAACCCGATGGCCGGATAGGTCGTGATGTCGTGGCACTGGTTCGGTCCGGTACGGACTGCCGGTGCACCGCCGCGACCACCACCACGCCCGCCCCGGCCGGCTCCCAACTGGACCGCACCTCCGCGGCCGCCGCGCCCGCCGCGCCCGACCCTTCCCGCGGCATCGGCGGAATCGCGAGCCGCGTTGCGGGGAGCCGGCGCAAGATCCTGGAAAATACGCGGGGAACTGACGATCGATGCCGTCTGCGGCGCGGCCAGTGGAACCCGGACGACCTCGATGCGGAACCGGGCCGTCTCCGGGTCGTCATAACCGCCATCGAGGCATCCCGGAAGTTCGCTCGGCGACCGCACGCTCGACGAACCCGAGACGTAGATGTAGACGGTGCTGCTGTCCTTCGGATCGGTCACTACCGTGTGGGTGTGTGAACCACGACAGGTCTGCACGTTGGCAACGTACTTCGGGTTGACAATGTCCGTCGCGTCGAAGATGCGAATGCCGCGGATCCGGTCGTGACTCACGGTATCCTGCACGCCCTGCGTGCCGCAGTCGATGCGGCCGTTCTGCGCCTCGGCCGAGACGAAGAGCAGGTTCCGGTAGACGGACACGTCGCTCTGTGAGGCGGGGCAGAGATACGATGAAACGATGCGCGGCCGCGACGGGTTGGAGATGTCCCAGACCATGTACCCGTTGTAGTTCCCCTGAATCGCGTACTGCCCGCGGAATGCCAGATCAGAGTTCGTGACCCCACGGAACGGGTCGGCCGGCGGTGAGTTTGACAGGAGACGCAGGTTCCAGATCGCTTCACCGGCTCGCTTCTCGATGTTGCGGCGCGTGCTGTCCACCTTTCCGGGACTGAGTCCGACCCGCGGATCCGGGCTTGGCGGCGACAGCGACAGGTCGGCCGCCGGTGTGGGCGCGCCGCTGCCCGACATTGACGAGGAACCGCACGCGGCCAGGGAGAGTGCACTGATCACGAGCGAGAGCGGGGCGAGCGTTGCCGCCAGCCGGCGTGGCGTCGAGAGCTGGAAGAGCGACGGTGTGGTCACGGGTCAGTCCGCTGGGGTTGTCGGGCAGGTGATCAGGATGGCGGTCCGCCGGACGACAGCCCGGCGAGCATTGTCTTCATTCGTTCGATCTCGGACGTCTGATCGGCGTATATATCCGACGCCAGCTTGATTATCAGTTCGTCCTGAGCAGCACCGACGGACCCGAGCAGTTCCTCGACCATCGTGATGGCGCCTTCGTGGTGGCGCATCATGTAGGTGAGGAAAAGCCGGTCGAACCGGGGACCGCGGGCGCTGTCGAGCTGTGCCATCTCGGCGTCGGTCAGCATGCCGGGCATGAGCATGTCGTGCTCCGTGTCGCCCATCCGCATCCGGTGGTGCGTGGCGGTCGCGGCCGGCACCGGCTGCCCTTTCTCCGCCAGCCAGGTGCGCATGATCTCGATTTCGTCCCCCTGGCCGACGACGATGCGCTCGCAGAACGCCAGGACGTCAGCCCGCGCGCCGCGGCTGGGCGCCCATCGTGCCATCAGCACTGCCTGGGCGTGATGCGGAATCATGCCGGACATGAAATGCACGTCGGCCACGGTGAATGTGCGCCGCACGCTGTCGGCTCGAGCCACGGCCGCGGCGACGGCGGCCCGATCTGTCGCGCCAGGTTGCATGCCGGTGTGAACTGGCGCCGCGGACGGCGCGCACGCCGCTACGGCGCATGGCAGGACCGTTTTGGCGATGCGGGAAGGCCAGGTCGTCATGCGGGGTGCTCCAACCTGCAAAAACTCGGAACGCTACGGCGGGACCGCCGCTGCCACGATAGTACGACCTGTTTCGGCCGTTGAAAAGGCGGCCAAAGGCGCCTGAATCGCCGGATTGCACACTGCGGGACCCGCCCGGGCCGTTCGCCCCGGCGGGACGGGTCATGGTGCGGGCGCCTGGTATGCGCCCGCGGACTCGAATCAACGCGGCATCAACACCGTGTCGATCGCGTGAATCACGCCATTCGTCGCGCGGATGTTGGTCTTCACGAGCCGGGCGTCCTCGACATGGAACGCGTTGGCCGCGGCGGTCAGGGAGAGTTCGGCACCGGAGACCGGCAGGGCCATGCGGGGTGCCTGCGGCTTGGGTGCCTTGACTCGCCCAGGGACCACATGGTGACACAGCAGTGTGGCCAGCCGCGCCTGATCGGCCAGCAACTCGTTGAGCACTGATTCCGGCAGCTTGGCGAACGCGCGGTCGGTCGGCGCGAAAATGGTGAACGGCCCCTTGCTGCCGAGGAGATCAGCCAGTCCCGCCGTGCGGACGGCCGACGCGAACGTGCTCAGTCGGTCCACCGTCGATGCCATCCCCAGGAGATCGTGCTCCGGCGCGTAGGGTGACTCGCCGTTTGTCGGTCGCTTCGATCGGGCAGCGGCCGGAACGGACGTGACGTCGGGGACGTTCGGGACGCCTTGTGCGCGCGGGTGCGGGTCGCGCGAGGTCGCTTTCGTGGGCTTCATGAGCCCTCCGGGCAAGGCCAGATGCCAACTGCTGGACGACCGGCCCATGCCGCCCCGCATGTATGCAACCTAGCGGGCTGCACAGCGCCACACAACCAGCCTGGAGACTCGTTAGGTGCCGCGCGCCGGCACTACCGGCATTCCATGGGTATACGAGTCCCGGCCGGACCCGTTCTTTGCCGCTCCACCACGTATCGGTGCGGCGTGACGGCACTACTGGCTGGAGCAACGAGGGCGATTCTCCGAACCGGCTGCGGCAGTATCGACGGTTGGTGCCGCCACCACGCGAGGCGCGATGCAGATCGGCTCGGTCGCGGACCGATCTCTGCCTGACGAGTCCGCTCAAACTGGTGAATTCGATCAGGGAACCATCGTGCCGCGGTGTTCATATCATGCATGCTCATGGTGCGCCGCGGCGGCGTCGTTACCGCAATTCGCAGCGGGAGCGACGATCGCGCTGACCTGACATCCCGAATCGGAGGACACTGGAATGCAATCGATGCTGAACCGAACGTCCCGAGCGCTGACGGGCACTGCTGTCGCGCTCACGTTGTTGCTGGGGACCGCGGCGTGCGATGACGACGACCCCCTGGAACCGTCGACCCCCTCGGACCTCGCCATCTCCGATGGAAACAACCAGAACGTGGTCATCGGGACCGCGAGCGATCCGCTGGTCGTCACCCTGCTCGACCAGTACGATGATCCGATGCCGGGCGCGACCGTCACATGGGCCGTGGTCAGCGGCGACGGCACGCTGAGCAGCGCCACGACCGTCACTGACGACGATGGCAACGCGGAAGTTGTCTTTACCGCGGGGACCACCGAGGGAGCCGCAACCGTGTCGGCCTCCGTGTCAGGGCTCACCGCGGTGACCTTCACGATCACCGTCGACCCGGTTTCCTGATCGGCAGCCCGTCCGGCGGGCGGTTCTCACGTTCCGCCCGCTGGATGGCCGTCTGACAACGCACGACTGCCCGCCGGCAAGTCACCAGCGGGCTGGCTGTGGTGCGCGCTGCCGCAACCCGGCTGGACGCGCCGTCCCTGGACGCCCCAGATTGGGCGCCATGCCATTCCTTTCATCAGTGCGGGCGCTTCCGTTCGCCCTCACGGGACAGCGTGGCGGTCGCCAGCCCGGCACGCCGGCAGGTGCTGGTGAGTTCCCCATCGTCGCCCATGTGTCGCGATGACGTTGAGTCATTCCGTCCAGCGTCGCGAGCGCCTCCATGCCCTGGACGTATTCCGCGGCCTCACGGTCGCGGCCATGCTGCTCGTCAACCAGCCGGGGAACTGGTCGGCGATCTACCCGCCGCTGGCGCATGCGCCGTGGCACGGCTGGACGCCCACCGACCTGATCTTCCCGTTCTTTCTGTTCATCGTGGGCGTGACCACGCACCTCTCCATGGAGGCGCGGCGCCGACGAGGAGACACCGAGGCCGAGCTCGTCAGGCAGATCGTTCGGCGATCGGTCCTCATCGTGCTGGCCGGTCTGCTCCTGGCCTCGTTTCCATGGTGGCCCATCGAGCGAATCACCGGGATGCGCTTCCCCGGTGTCCTGCAGCGGATCGGCGTCGCCTACCTGGCCGGCGCGCTGCTCACCCTGCGCGGATCGGTGCGGCGGCAGGTGCTCATCCTCGCAGGTCTGCTGTATGGCTACTGGTTCGCAATGACATTGCTTCCGGTACCCGGGCGAGGCGGACTGGGCTATCTCCTGCTCGACGATCCATCGGCGTCGCTCGCCGCGTGGCTGGACCGCGCGATCTTCCAGTCGCATCTGTGGCCCGCCTCCGTCACCTGGGATCCTGAAGGGCTGCTCTCCACGGTCCCCGCCGTTGGCACGGTGATGCTGGGCGTGTTCGCCGGCCGCTGGATCGGAAGCGAACCGCCGCTCGCCGACCGACTCGTCGGGCTGTTCGGCGCGGGAGCGCTCGGCATGGTGCTGGGCCTGATGTGGGACTGGTCGTTCCCCATCAACAAGCAGCTCTGGACCAGCTCCTACGTCCTTTTCACCGGTGGGATGGCGGCAACGGTGCTCGCGACCTGCATCTGGATGATTGACGTTCGGGGGTTCACACGGTGGACCACGCCGTTCGCCTGGTACGGCCGCAACCCGATGATTGCCTTCCTTGGCTCCGGCGCCATGTCGCGCACCATCTACTCGCTCATACAGATTCCGCACGACGGCGGCACAGCGTCACTTCAGCAGGTGATCCACGGCGCCGCCTACGCGTCCTGGCTCGGTCCCCGCGATGCCTCACTGGCGTTTGCGGTCAGCTTCGTGCTGCTTTGGGCGGTGATCCTGGGCGTCCTCGATGCCCGCGGCATCGTGCTCCGTTTCTGAGACCCCTCAGCGGCCCGCGACCGGCTCCGACGCATCGCCTGCCGCCCTGGGGAGGGTTTGCGTCCGTCCGTCCGATGTAGTGTCCATCCTTAAACTCGGAGCGCGTGATGGATGGGGAGGGGAAAGAAGTGACGCCCTCATCACTCAGGCCAGATCGCTGAGTACTCGGAACTGATGCTGGAGCCGGGTGACACGTGCTGGCGCTGGGGGTTGGCTCAGCTCCAGCTCCAGGACCAGGAAGCAGGTCGAGCATCCAGCACTCACGACTCAGGCCGCCAGCTGAGGCAGGACGTTCCCCACGTGACCGCCGTCACATTGGGCGCTCTACCCGCACCCGATCAGCACGCCTAACGCGCATGGTCGAGGCGGCTGCAGTGGACGTTGCCGCGTGCTCGCGCCCCGCATAGAGTGCAGCATGCAGCGCGCGCGCCGTTGCGCGCCGACGCGACTGCGTGCGGATGGCCTCGCGAAACTCGCGCCCATCCGGGTGGTACGTCCACCAGACGCTCACGTCCCGCAAACCGGTGAGCGCCGACATCACGGTGACGGGAGGACATGACTCATGACGATACGCGAAATGGCACGCGGAGCGCTCTGTGGCGCCGCTCTGGCACTATCGGTCGGCACGTCGCTCCAGGCACAGGTTCCCACTCGGCCGGACACCACTGTGCGCGACACCAGCGCACGCGCACGATCGACGCAACGCATCCCCATCCGCAAGGAGTCGCGCGGTGAGGTCGCGCTGCCGGCCCCGACCGCGCGCGCCGACTCCATTGCTCGCGCCGACTCCATCACGAAGGCCAGCCAGGCCCGGAACGACTCCATCATGGCGCTCGACCGCGCACGGAACGATTCCATTACCGCCGCGGAGAGCGCGCGCGCCGCCTCGCTGGGACTCGCGTCCCGAGCCGACTCGATCGCCAATGCGGCCCGGATGGACTCCATCGCCCGAATGGAGCAGATGCGCACCGATTCGATCTCCCGGGCGGAGCACGCGCGCGCGGATTCCATCGCGGCCGCCGACTCGGTGGCGGCGGCGGCCCTGGTGACCGACCAGGGGATGACGACGCAGCAGCGGCGACGGCCAGCTGCGTTTTACTACGGCATTGCCGCCGGGGCGACAACGCCAACCGGCGCGGTGAGGGACCTCGGGTATGACAACGGGCTCAACATCGCCGTCCCGCTCGGATGGCATCAGCCGTCGAACGTGCTGGGCTTCCGCCTCCTGCTGGGATACAGCCAGCTGAACGGAGCCAGCTTCACGGGCGGTGGTGTCACGTTTGCCAACCCCGATCCGACCATCTACTCGGCGGACGCGGATCTGGTCGCTCGATTCCCATTCAATGAGCGGCGCACGTCGAATGTGTACCTCGTTGGCGGTGGTGGCCTCTACATGTTCCGCAACTTCGGGCGCGGCTCCGCCCTGGCCGGATTCCTGGGCAATGACGTCCTCGACCCGAACGACGAGGCCAACGAAACGACAATCACCAAGTGGGGCGTCAACGGTGGTGCTGGTCTGGAGTTCGGCATCGGCAACGGCGCGATCTTCGTCGAATCGCGTCTGGTGAGCGTCTTCACCTCGCGTGAGGATCCAGCACTCGACGACATCTTCGGATCCCGCAACACGACCGCTCGCTGGATTCCGTTGATCGTCGGGGTGACGATGCGATGACGACACGGACAGAACGACCCGCCGCGTCTTCGGGCGCGGCGGGTCACGCCCCGTACACGCGCGACCGCAGGTCACGGCGCACGACGTACGGGACCGGCGTCGCCCTGTTCCTGTCATGCGTGGGCGGCGCAACCGGGATGTTCGCGCAGGAACCGGGTACCGGATCATACGCTCCCGGTGATGCGGTCCCGCCCGCGTACCGCTCGAGCGCGGACAGCCTCGCGTCCATGAAGGTCCGCGCCGAAGCGGCGGTCGCGAGGGGGCTGCACGTCGAAGTATCGCTGCTCGACCGTATGGTCTGGGTGATCAGGGAGGGCGACACTCTGGTGCGCGCCGAAGCAGCGGTGGCATCCGGAATGACCATCGAGTTCGCCGGACGGTCGTGGACATTCAGGACCCCGCGCGGCCGGCACAGTGTGCTGCGCAAACTCGAGCAGCCCGTGTGGACGCCACCCGACTGGCTCTATGCCGAGGCAGCGCTCGAGCACGGCCTGGAGCTGGAACCCCTGTCACCCGGGGCGAGCGTGCCCCTGCGCGATGGGTTGCACCTCGTGGTGCGGGAAAACCGGGTTGGTGTCCTGAAC
>DASWGU010000047.1:0-30648 GCA_036393555.1 Gemmatimonadaceae bacterium | reverse complement strand
AGGACCATGAAGTCCTGGCGTGGTCGGGTGCCGTGCACCTGCACCACGTCCACACCCGCAGTCCGCGCGGCCGCGACAACCTCTCCGACGGGCTCAGCCCCGAACACGCCCACCCGGCGTACCGCGCTTCCCTGCAGTGTCCCGAGAAGTTCCCTGGCCGCATCAGGTGTGACGCGCCGTGGACTCCTGGTGAGCACGACGCCGACGAAGGCGGCACCGAGCGCAGCCGCCCTCTGCAGGTCTTCCGGACGCGTCATGCCGCAGAATTTGACGTCGGTCATCGGCGGGCGGCGCGGCGTACACCCTGCAGCGCAGCCGCTTCGCTCCGCGCGTCCCTGGCGGTGGAGAGAAGGCTCCCCACCAGGACGGCATCGGCACCCAGCAGCGCCACAGCCTCCACGTCTGCCCGAGAGGAGATGCCGCTCTCCGCAATGGCGATACAGCCTGAGGGGATGCGCGGCAGCAGACGCTCCAGCACATCGGACTCCATCTCCAGCGTCTCGAGGTTGCGCCGGTTCACGCCGATCAGGACCGCTCTCGCCTCGAGCGCCCAGTCCAGTTCCTTCTCGTCGCGAACCTCGATCAAGGCCTCGATTCCCGCCTCCCGGGCGGACTCGGCAAGGAATCGGGTCTCCTCACGACCAAGAGCCCGGGCGATGAGCAGTGCCGCCGAGGCGCCCAGCGCGCGCGCCTCCCAGATCTGGAGCGGGTGAACGTGAAAGTCCTTCTTCAAAACGGGGCACGACACGGCACCCAGCACCTGAATCAGGTCGTCGTTGGACCCCCCGAACTCCACCGGCTCAGTGAGGACCGAGATCGCGGCCGCGCCCACAGAGACGAGGTCCCGGGCCCGGGCCGCGGCATCCATTGATGGGTCCATGACGCCGCGCGAAGGCGACCGCCGCTTGATCTCTCCGATGACCGCGACCGTGTCCCTGTCAGCGATTGAGGAGGCCAGGCCGGGACCTGGTGTCGCCTCCTCCGCCTTGACGCGCAACTCGCCGTCCGACGCGAGCAGCGATTCGGCCCGCTTCCGAGCGGCAAGGGTCAGGCGGCCAAGGGCCCCGCCCGGTGGAGACCAGGTAGTTCGCGCTTGCACTTCGGTGCTTATTCGGCTAATGTGATCTTCGGCTGATCTTCGGTCGTCGCCGCCCGTAAACCACCTCCACCCGGGGGTTCAGCATGCCGCTGACCAAGCGCCAACGAGAGATCCTGACCTTCCTGCAGGCATACGCTGACGAAAACGGCTACGCGCCCAGCTTCGACGAGATCGCGCGGCAGTTCAACTATAACTCGCTGGCGACAGTGCACGAGCACCTCACGAACCTGGAGCGGAAGGGTTATATCAAGCGCTCGTACAACGAGAGCCGGGCGATCAACATCCTCCCGTCGGAGGTCTTCCGGCACGCCGTCGAGCTTCCGCTGTACGGCAGGGTGGCCGCCGGCGCTCCCATCGAGGCAGTGCAAGGAACCGAGACGGTCGCTGTTCCGGAGGAATTCGTCAGGCGTCGCGGCGAGCACTATGTGCTGCGCGTCAAGGGAAGCTCCATGATCGACGAACAGATCCGCGACGGCGATTTCGTCATCGTGAACGAGAGGAAGTCGGCAGACAACGGCGAAATGGTCATCGCCCTGCTGAACGGGCACGGCGCAACAATGAAGAAGTTTTATCGCGAGCGCGACGGCCGCATTCGCCTGCAACCGGCCAACGAGCAATTGAGCCCCATGTACGTCCACGAGAACGACATTCTGGTGCAGGGTGTTGTCGTTGGGGTCATTCGGCGGTATTGAACGAGCGGGCCTGTCGAGCCGCCCGCGGCTATGAACCGCGACAGGTGACCCGACGTGCATGACGCAGGGAGCGGCTGCCGCGGGTTCATCCTCCGCGGTGCTCAACGTACGCCGTTCGCATACGGTTCAGTGCCACCAGGCCAGCGCCGGCCTCCAGAGCCGAGCGGGACCGGAGGACGGCATCCAGCATGTCGTTCGTCTTCCCGCTGACATAGATCGCCGCGGCGGCGTTCAACATCACCGCCGCCCGCGCACCAGGCGTGCCCCCGCCGCCCAGAACCTCGGACACGATGCGCGCGTTGTCCGCCGGGCCGCCGCCCGCCAGGTCCTCCACCGGAAACGGCGGCAGGCCCAGGGCCGCGGGTTCAATGGTCCATTCCCGCACCTGCCCTTCGCGCACCTCGGCCACGTACGTGATCCCGATCGGCGACACCTCGTCCATTCCCGGCTCGCCGTGAACCACCAGCACGTGGCGCGAGCCCAGCGCCGCGAGTGCGCCTGCCAGCAGCGGCATGCGCTGCCGGTCCGCCACGCCGACCACCTGCCGCTCCGCACCGGCGGGGTTGGCCAGCGGCCCGACGATGTTCATTACAGTCGGGATGCCCAGCTCGCGGCGGATCGGTCCCACGTGGCGCATGGCTGGATGCATGGTCGGTGCGAACATGAACACGACGCCCGCCGTGCGCAGCACCGCCTCCATGGATCCGGGCGTCGCGTCCAGAGGGACGCCCAGCGCCTCCAGCACGTCGGCGCTGCCGCATTGCGAGGTGAAGGACCTATTCCCGTGCTTGGCGATCCGCACGCCCGCCCCCGCGGCCAGCAACGCTGCGGCCGTGGAGATGTTGAACGTGGTGACCGAACCGCCGCCCGTCCCGCAGGTGTCCACCAGTTCGCCGGGTGAATCGGCCGCGATGCGGACCATGGCGCCGCGGAGCGCCCGGGCCGCCCCGGCCACCTCGTCGGGCGTCTCGCCTTTCACGCGCAGGGCCATGAGTAGCGCCGCCACCTGGGCCGCCGTGGCGTCGCCAGCCATGATCTCCCCGAACGCCTCAGCGGCCTCCGTTTCGGAGAGCGACTCGCCGAAAGCCAGACGCCGGACGGACGCCTGTACCGACTCAGCTGCCATTGATCGACGCCAGCAGCCGGTCCACCAGTTGGGCGCGGACCACAATGAGGGCAATCACCAGCCCGAGCAGCCGCACGCGCTCCACGTCCTCCTCGATGAACACGCCCCGCTTCGCCCGGTTCGTCAGGTTCACTACACCCAGCAGGTCACCGTGGTAGATGAGCGGAAAGCTGATGAACGAGCCGGTTGTCAGGTACTCATCGCGCAGGAGGGGGTGCATAGCACCATCGGTCACGTCCTGAACCAGGAGCGGTTCGCGGGTTCGAGCCACAATCCCCGCCACGCCCTTGCCGAAGGCGGTGCGCTGGCCCAGCAGGATGTGGGGAAGCAGTCCGCGCGCGGCGGCCAGGTAGAGCGCCTCGGGCTCCGGCGCCCGGAGCATGAGCGAGCAGCGTTGGGCCTGCATGTCGTCGCCGACGAGCGCCAGCAGCCCGTCGACCAGCACGGACACGTCGCCCGTGGTGTTGTCGAGACCAAGGGCACGCTCGAGCAGGTACAACGTTCGCGTCTTCTGACGGAGACCTTCGTGCCGTCGATGCAGCTCGATGTGTGCCTGCTCCAGTTGGCCGACCGCAGCCATCAGCTGCTGCTCCAGTGACTGGGCGCGGCGTCCGGCGCGCCGGGCCTGCTCCTCGGCATTGCGCGCGGCCTGCTCGAGATGGATCAGGTGTGTCGTCTGGTGTTCGCCGCTCCGCATGGTCTCGCGCGCCTGGCTCAGCTCGCGCTCGAGCTCGGAGAGCCGCGTGAGGTAGTCTGCGTGAACGCGTTGGGTCACCTCTTCGAGCGTCGAAACCGCCTCATCGCGCGACTCACGATCCGCGAAGCGGGAATGCGCCAGATCGAACAGGGCGGCTGCCGACGCGAATCGTTCGCTGGTTCGGGTGCCGAACATCTTTCGCTGTTCGTAGAGACCCAGCACGCCGGACAGGCCGCCATCCACCGTGAGGCCTCGCAACGAGAGGAGTCCCCCGTCGGCGAAGGGCGACAATCCGAGCAACCGCGCGTATTCGGCGGAGCGATCGCCCAGGTCGACGAACTGCCCGCCCCCGCTGACCAGGGTGCGGACGTTGGGCGGGAGGTGGTCGAAGGTGGTATCGACCCTTCCGTGCTCGACGTGGCCGCCCGCGGGCGTCAGGCGATCGCGGAGCATTTCGCGACGGCCGTCGTAGCGAAAGAGCGACAGGACCGCGCTGCGGTCGGTGTCCGCCAGGGCTTCGCCGAGCGCGACCAGACCGGCATTCAGGTCGGGCGCAACGGCGAGGGCGTGTGCCAGCGATGGAAGCGCGCGGGACATCCAGGACGGGTGACGGAAGCGGGAGACCGAAGACCGGGAGACAATGGACGGCGCCGCGCGAGCATCACGCTTGGGGGTCTGGTGAGCCTTCGATCGGCCTCCGGTCCCCGTCTTCCGTCCCCCGTCGGGTGTGAGAATGTGAGGACGTACGTCAAGTCCTGTCAATCGCTTCCGTTGCATCGCGCTTTGCTTGACTTGAATCGCGGCCGGGCTAATTTCCGATTCGATGACGGCGCGCACCGTGCAGCTCGTGCTGCACTATGACGGGACCGCCTTCGCCGGCTGGCAGATGCAGCCCGAGCAACGGACCGTCCAGGGTGAAGTCGAGCGCGTGCTCGCCGGTCTCTGCGGACAGCGGATCGTGGCTCAGGGAGCCGGCCGAACCGACGCGGGCGTGCACGCGCGCGGGCAGGCGGTCGGTGTGCGAGTGCCGGAGCGGTGGACGGCGCCCACGCTGCGGCGCGCTCTCAATGCACTCCTTCCTGGCGATGTGTGGATCGCGGCGGCGCATGAGATGCGTCCCGAGTTCCATGCTCGCTTCAGCGCGACATCCCGCCGGTATGCCTATCAAATCGGTACAGACGAAGAGGCGTTCTCTCCCTTTCGGCGCCGGACCGAATGGGCCTATCGGCACGCACTCGACCGGACCAGCCTGGACGCATCCGCGGCCGCGCTCGTCGGCGAGCATCGCTTCGTGGCGTTCGCCGTGCGCGGCACGGCGCCGGCCTCCGACTCGCACCGGTGCAGCGTCTCCGAAGCCCGCTGGTCCGACCGCGACGGCGGCTTCACCTTTCACATCGAGGCCAACCGCTTTCTCCATCACATGGTGCGCTTCCTTGTCGGAACCATGCTCGAACTGGCCAGTGGACGGCGCACAGGTGCGGCCATGACGGAACTCCTCTCGCGGGACACCAACCACGACGTCTCGCCCCCCGCCCCCGCGCATGGTCTCATGCTGGAACGGGTGTCCTATCCGCCCGAACTGTATCTGAACCCGACATGACCACGGCTCAATCGCTCCGCTGGTCATGCCTCGGTGCCGCCGTCCTGATCGCGTGCGAAGGGGCTGCCCCGGGAGATTCGGTGGCGCAGACGCTGCCGCCTCCTGCCCCACCCCCCGCCACCAGTCCCCGCACGGGCACCGAGGCCAGCCGGCAAATCGACGCCTCACGTCGGACCGCCATCACCGAGGCAACGGCGCGCGTCGCTCCCGCGGTCGTCACCGTCCAGACGGAGACGATCGAGCGCGTGCCGGTGGACATCTTCGGCATGTTCTTCGGTGGAGCGCAGCAGCGGGTCGCGCCGGGCATCGGTTCCGGGTTCATCATTCGCGAAAACGGCGTCGTCGTGACCAATGCGCACGTCGTGAGCAACGCGTCCAATATCTCCGTGATGATGCGGGATGGCACCACCTACCCCGCCAGGTTGCTGGGAGAGGATGAGACCAACGATCTCGCCGTGCTCAAGATTGACGCGAGCGGCCTTCCCGTCGCGCCGCTAGGCAACTCGGACGACCTCGTCATCGGCGAGTGGGCCATTGCCATCGGCAACCCGTTCGGGTTCGTCCTGGCCAACTCCGAGCCCAGCGTGACGACTGGCGTGATTTCCGCGACCGGTCGCAACCTCCTGGGCGGCGCCGAAGGATCCGGGCTGTACGTGGACATGATCCAGACCGACGCATCGATCAACCCGGGCAACTCGGGCGGACCGCTGGTCAATGGTGCGGGCGAGGTGATCGGAGTGAACAGCTCGATCTACACGCCCTCGCGCGGGTCCGTTGGTCTTGGCTTCGCCATTCCGATCAATCGGGCGCGCCGCGTTGCCGAGGACCTGATCGAGCATGGGAAGATCCGGCGCCCGTGGGTCGGTGAGTTGCTGCGCACGTCGGCGACGTCGAACCCGCGTGACGTCATCAACGCCGGCGCGATCCTCCGGGCCGTGGTGCCTGGCTCGCCCGCGGCCGCCGCCGGCCTCCGGGCGGACGACCAGATTCTGCGGGCCGGGACGCGCCGCGTGCGGAACGCGTTCGACTGGGAAGCCGCGCGGCTGTCGCTCCGCGTTGGCGACCGGGTGCCCCTGCTGATCAGGCGGGGCGACCGCGAGATCACGGTCACCGTCACGGTGGCGGACCGTCCTGAGGTCAGTGCCCCGAAGGTCACGGTGCTCAGAGAGATCGAGCTCACCACGCTCACACCGACCCTTCGTGCCGAGCGCGGCATCCGGAGCGCGCAGGGAGCCCTGGTCACGAACGTGAGCCAGCTGGTTCGCGACGAAATCGGGCTGGACGTGGGCGACGTGATCCTGCAGATCAACAGCACGCCGATTCGCAGCGCTGACGACGTGGCACGCGCGGTGAACCAGGCCAGGCCGCGGACGGTGATCCGCGTCGCCTTCGAGCGCCGTGGCGTGAACTACTACTCCGACTTCGTCATCCGGTGAGCCAGACCGAATCGTCAGCCCGCGACGCGTATTCCTCACCCCTCGCTGAGCGGTATGCCTCGCGCGCCATGCTCTCACTCTGGTCGCCGGCTCGGCGGTACGGGCTCTGGCGCCGGCTCTGGCTCGCACTGGCCGAGGCGCAGCGGGAGCTGGGTGTGGACATACCGGCAGCCGCGCTCCAGCAGATGAGCCAGCACCTGGATGATATCGACTTCGACGCCGTCGCCGGGTACGAGAAGAAGTTCCGCCACGACGTGATGGCGCACGTCTACGCCTTTGGCGACGCAGCGCCGGCGGCGCGCCCTTTCATCCATTTCGGTGCCACCAGCGCGTTCGTCACGGACAACGCCGACCTGGTCCTGATGCGCGAGGGGCTCGTCCTGTTGCGCGATCGCGCGGTGGCCGTGCTGCGGTCCCTCGCGGAATTCGCGCGGACGTGGCGCGCGGAGCCGACGCTGGGCTACACGCACCTCCAGCCGGCGCAGCTCACGACCGTCGGGAAGCGGGCGACGCTCTGGATGCAGGACCTGGCGCTCGATCTCGCTGACATCGAGACCCGGATCGAGACGCTGCCGCTTCGCGGCGTCAAGGGAACCACCGGTACACAGGCCTCGTTTCTGGAGATCTTCCAGGGCGATCACGCCAGAGTGAGAGCGCTGGACGCGCGAGTCTGCCAGGCGATGGACTTCAAGCGTTCGCTGCCGGTCACCGGACAGACGTACTCGCGGAAGATTGACGCACAGGTACTCGGCGTCGTGGCGGGCCTGGCGGCATCCGGCGCAAAGTTCAGCAGCGACGTGCGCATGCTGCAGGCGTTTGGCGAGGCGAGCGAGCCCTTCGAGTCGGAGCAGATCGGGTCGTCGGCCATGGCGTACAAACGCAATCCCATGCGCAGCGAACGTATCGCGTCGCTGGCGCGCTTCGTCGGGTCGCTGGAACCGAATGCGAACCAGACGCACGCGGTGCAGTATTTCGAGCGAACGCTCGACGACAGCGCCAACCGCCGGCTGGTGATCCCCGAGTCTTTCCTCGCGACGGATGCCATTCTGCTCCTCATGGAAAACGTCGCGCACGGTCTCGAAGTACACCGGGCCCGCATCCGCCAGCGGGTCATGGATGAGTTGCCGTTCATGGCCACCGAGCAGTTGATCGTGCGGGCAGTGGAGGCGGGGGCTGATCGACAGGCGGTGCACGAAGTCATCCGGCGTCACGCCGTCGCCGCCGCGTCCACGATGAAGAACAACGGCGGCTCGAACGATCTGCTCGAGCGCCTGGCCGGCGACGCGGAGTTTCCGGTGAGCCTCGGCGACCTGCGCTCCCTGGCTGATCCGGTCCGGTTCACCGGCCGGGCGGCACATCAGGTGGACGAGTTCCTGGTCGAGGTCGTCGAACCGATCCTTGCGCGCGTCGGGCCGACACCGCTCCACGAGGAGGCAATTCACGTATGACCCTGGCCTATACGGAGCTGCCTCTCGCGCTGTGGCGGCGCGGCAAAGTGCGCGACGTCTACGAAGTGGACGACGAGCGCATCCTGATTGTCGCCACGGACCGCGTGTCGGCATTCGACGTGGTCATGCGGGAAACGGTGCCGCACAAAGGCGCCGTCCTGACGCAGATATCCGCCTGGTGGCTCAGGCAGCTCGGCGACATGGTGCCCCACCACATGTTGAGCGCCGACGTGGATGAGATCGTCGAATCGGTACCCGCATTGGCGGACTCGCGGTCGCTCCTGGCAGGCCGGTCCATGCTCTGCCGCCGCACGGACGTGTTCCCGGTCGAATGCGTCGTCCGTGGCTACATCTCGGGATCGGCCTGGAAGGAGTACAAGGTGTCCGGCACGCTCGCCGGGGAACCCCTCCCTGCCGGCCTGCGGGAGAGCGATCGACTTGCGGGGCCGATCTTCAGCCCCGCGACCAAGGCCGAGTCCGGACACGACGAGAACATCACGCGTGATGCCATGTCGGCAATCGTGGGCGCCGATACGGCGGCTGCCCTGGAAGAGTTGGCGATGCGCATCTATGCCTTCGGCCGCGAACGAGCCGAGGGTCGCGGTATCATAATCGCGGATACGAAGTTCGAATTCGGACTACTGGATGGCCGGATCCTGCTGGTGGACGAAGTCCTCACGCCCGACAGTTCCCGATTCTGGCCGGCCGATCGATACCAGCCCGGGCAGACGCAGCCCAGCTTCGACAAGCAGCCGTTGCGCGATTACCTGGACCGGGAACGCGCGGCTGGCCGGTGGGATGGCGATCCGCCCCCACCGCGCCTGCCTCGCGACGTGGTGGCGGCGACGAGCGAACGGTACCTCGACGCGTTCGAGCGGATCACAGGCAGTCCCCTCAACGTGGCGGCCAAGGCATGAGCTTTGCGCGCGAAGGCATGATCTTCATCGTCATCGCGGCCTTTCTGGCGGCGGGAGGATTCTACGCCGCCATCGCGTTCCGTTCCTGGCCGTTGTGGCTGCTGGCCGCGGTTCTGACGGTCATCGCGCTGTGGGTGGCGTACTTCTTTCGTGATCCGGAGCGCACCGGCGAACGCGGGGCTGCGCTGGTGATCTCGCCGGCCGACGGGCGCGTGGTGATGATCACCGAGGTGGACGAGCCGTCCTTCCTGCATGGTCGGTCCCTGCGCATCTCCATCTTCATGAACGTCTTCAACGTGCATGTGAACCGCTATCCGGTTTCCGGCACGGTGCGGTACGTGCACTACAATCCGGGGAAGTTCCTGAACGCCGCCACGGACAAATCCAGCCTGGAGAACGAGCAGATGTCGGTCGGCATCGAGGACGGCGGCCTGCGGATTCTCGTCAGGCAGATCGCGGGGCTCGTGGCCCGCCGCATCGTGACCTACGGCCGCGAGGGGGACCGGATCGAGCAGGGTGAGCGCATGGGCCTCATCCGGTTCGGGTCGCGGGTCGACGTGTTCCTTCCCACGTCGGCGACGCCCGCTGTGGCGGTCGGGCAGACCACGCTGGCGGGTTCGTCGGTCATCGCCCGGCTGTCGAGACCATGACCGGGCCGCCCCTCCGCCCGTTCGAGCGTACCCGGGTCCTGCTCCCCAACGGCTTCACGCTGCTGAACCTGTTTCTCGGCATATTCGCCATTGTCGCGGCGAGCCGGGGCGACTACGAGGCGTCCGCGACGTACATCGTGCTGGGGAGCATCGCAGACGGAATCGACGGCCGCATTGCGCGGGCGACGCGCACGGGGAGCCGTTTCGGCGCCGAGCTGGACTCCCTGGTGGATGCCATCTCGTTCGGTCTCGCCCCGGCGCTGCTGATGTTCTTCGCGGTGTTCAACCAGCACGGGTGGGAGTGGATCTTCTGTTTCTTCTTCACGATGTGCGCCGTGATCCGGCTGGCGCGCTTCAACGTGGAGCAGGCCGGGCGAGCCAAGTCCCATTTCCACGGCCTGCCGAGTCCCATGGCCGGGCTGACGCTCGCGACCTACTACTGGTTCCGCGAATCGAACGTGTACCAGACCCTGCTCACCGACCTGCCGTGGCCGGTGATGCTGCGTTTCATCATGGTGGGGTTGTCATTCCTCATGATCAGCAATGTCCGGTATGCCGCGGTGCCGGTCATCGGCTACCGCTCGTTGCGCCAGATACTCGGCTCGGTGTTGGTCATCGGGACGCTGGGGGGTGTAATCTTCCTTCCGAAGCCGTTCTTCTTCCCAGCTGCGATGGCGTACGTGATCTACGGCGTGCTGGCGGATTTCGTCGTCGGTCTGCTGGCACTTCGCCCGAGAGCGGCAGATGACCTCTCGGTGCTCGAGGAGGAGGGTGTCGGGGGAGACGGCGCTCCGAGGCGGCGCCGGCGCCGGCGCCGGTCCGGCAGACCCGGATCGGCCATGAACAAACCCACCGAGGAACCGCCGGAATGATCCGCTATCGCGTAGCCGTGCACATCGTGCCCCGCAAGGGCGTGCTCGACCCACAGGGGAAGGCGGTTGCCGATGCGCTGCATGCGCTCGGCTTCGAGACCGTGCGGGACGCACGCGTGGGCCGGCACCTGGTCCTGGACGTGGATGCTGGTGAAGCCGGGGCCGCCGAACGGGCGGTCCGCGCGATGTGCGACAAGCTGCTGGCCAACCCCGTCACCGAAGACTACGAAATCGCAGGAGTGACCCCAGCGTGAAGTTCGGTATCGTCACATTCCCGGGATCGAATCGCGAGGAGGACGCGTTCCAGGCGGTGTCCATGGTCGGCGGCGCCAGCGCAGTGCGCCTCTGGCACAAGGACCATGACCTGCAGGGCGCCGACGTCGTCATCCTGCCCGGCGGGTTCAGTTACGGTGACTACCTGCGTGTCGGTGCCATCGCGCGGTTCAGCCCCATCATGCGGGAGATCACCGAGCACGCACGGTTGGGCGGGCCCGTGCTGGGGATCTGCAACGGCTTCCAGATCCTCTGCGAGTCGCAACTGCTTCCGGGCGCGCTCCTCCGGAACGCGTCGCTTCGATTCTCCAGCCAGTGGGTGACGCTGCGCGTTGAACAGACGCACACCATGTTCACCAACGCCTACCGGCCGGGCGCACTGCTGCGCGTGCCGGTGGCGCATGGCGACGGCCGCTTCACCGCCGACCCGGAGAGCCTCCTCCGAATCGAGGGTGAAGGCCAGGTGGTCTTCCGCTACGTGGATCGGAGCGGCGTGCTGGACCTGGCGGCCAATCCCAATGGATCGCTCAACAACATTGCGGGGATAATGAACGACACCGGCAATGTGCTTGGTTTGATGCCTCACCCCGAAGACGCCGTTGATCCGTTGCTTGGATCCACCGACGGCCTCGGTTTGTTCGAGAGCATGCTGGCCCGCGTCGCGGCCTGATGCATGGCCGTTGCCTTCTGACCTCTGACCTCCACCCTCGCAGCCATGGACGACATCAAGCCAAGCAAATCCGAAGACGAGTATTTCGTCAAGCTCGATGCCGAGTTGATCAAGGCCCAGCGCGCCAGGCTGGATGACGACCGCGCTCAGGCCGAGCGCGCCTCTCACTTCATGCGGTGCCCCAAGTGCGGTGGCCAGCTCGAGGAGATCGCGTTCCATCACATGAAGATCGACAAGTGTCCCGACTGCGGCGGCATATGGCTCGACAAGGGCGAGATGGAGATGCTGGAGCACATCGACCAGAGCCGGGTCCGCGGCTTCGTGCGCTCCATGTTCGGGCTGAAATAGGATGGACAGATCTCAGGGCCTCCGGTCTGCGGTGACTTCGCGCCCCGGGGATCCGGTCGTCACGCCGGCGCTGGTTGCCGAGCACGGGCTCACGCCGGAGGAGTATGAACGCCTGCTCAACCTCCTCGGCCGCACCCCGACCTTTACCGAGCTGGGGATCGTCTCGGCCCTGTGGAACGAGCATTGCTCGTACAAGCACTCGCGCCCTGTACTTCGCTCGTTGCCCACCAGGGCGCCGTACGTCCTGCAGGGTCCCGGTGAGAACGCCGGTGTGATCGCCGTTGGAGACGGACTGGCGGTCGCCTTCAAGATCGAGTCGCACAACCATCCGTCCGCTGTCGAACCGTATCAGGGAGCTGCCACCGGGGTCGGCGGGATCCTTCGCGACGTCTTCACGATGGGCGCTCGCCCCATTGCCCTGCTGAACTCTCTCCGATTCGGGGCGCTGGACCATCCGCGTACGCGCTGGCTGGTTGCCGGCGTGGTGAAAGGGATTGGCGATTACGGCAACTGCATGGGCGTTCCCACCGTCGCGGGAGACGTCGTTTTCGATGACGCGTACGCCGGGAATCCGCTCGTCAACGCGATGTGCGTGGGCGTGATGCGGGAGGAAGACCTGATCCGCGCCCGCGCCGAGGGAGTCGGCAATCCGATCATTGCCGTGGGAGCGCGGACCGGTCGCGACGGCATTCACGGCGCTTCGTTCGCGTCCGAGGACCTCTCGCACGAAAGCGACGCCAAACGCCCCCGCGTGCAGGTCGGAGATCCGTTCACCGAGAAGCTGCTGCTCGAAGCGTCGCTCGAGTTGATTCGCAGCGGTCACATCGTCGCCATTCAGGACATGGGTGCCGCCGGCCTGACGAGTTCCTCCGCCGAGATGGCGGCCCGGGGCGACGTGGGGGTGGAGATCGACGTCACGAAGATGCCGCTCCGCGAGCAGGGAATGACGCCCTACGAGATCCTGCTCAGCGAGTCGCAGGAACGCATGCTCGTCGTGGCGCGCCGGGGCCGCGAGGAAGCCGTGCGGTCCATCCTGGCGAAGTGGGACCTCAACGCCGAGGTCATTGGCGAAGTCATTGCCGAGCCGGTCTACCGGGTGATGGAAGGTGATCGTGTCGTGGCGGAGTTCCCGGGTTCGCGACTGGTGACGGATTGCCCGGTCTACCACCCCGAGGCGAGAGAAAGCGAGGCGATCCAGAGGCTGCGCGATCAGGACCCGGGTAGTCTGCCGGAGCGTCCGGACGAGGCCGACCCAATGTGGACGCTCGGTCGATTGCTGGCGTCGCCGACCATCGCCAGCAAGTCGTGGGTCGTGCAGCAGTACGATAGTACTGTGCAGGCGAACACCATCGTGGGGCCGGGTCTTGCCGATGCGGCCGTCGTACGGCTTCGCGGCACGACGCGCGCGCTGGCCCTCAAGACAGACTGCAACGGCCGGTACGTGTACCTCGACCCGCGGACCGGTGGCCGCATCGCCGTAGCGGAAGCCGCCCGGAATGTCGCGTGTACTGGTGGCCGGCCCATGGCCATCACAAACTGCCTCAACTTCGGGAACCCGAAGAAGCCTGAAGTGTTCTTCCAGTTCCGCGAAGCCGTGTTGGGGATGGGCGAGGCCTGTGAGGCGTTGGGGACGCCGGTGACCGGCGGTAACGTCTCCTTTTACAACGAGAGTCCTGGTGGAGCGGTCTATCCGACGCCGACCGTGGGCATGGTGGGCCTCCTGGACGATCCCAGCCTTTCAACGACAGCGCGGTTCACCAGGTCGGGGAATGCCATTGTCCTGCTCGGCGAGAACACCGACGAGCTCGGTGGCAGCGAGTACGCCCAGTGGATCCATGGCGTGGTGGCGGGCGCGCCGCCGCGCTGCGACCTGGTGGCGGAACGGCGTCTGATCGACGCACTGCTCGAGGCCATAAAGGCCGGGACCGTGGCTTCGGCGCACGACTGCAGTGACGGCGGACTGGCCGTGGCGCTCGCCGAGTGCTGCATGATCGACGCGGATCTGAAGTTTGGTGCAACTGTGGACCTGACGACGTGGGAGGCCCTGCCACTGCGGGCACTCCTCTTCGGTGAAGCGCAGGGTCGGGTGATCGTTTCGACGCCCGATCCGGCAGCCGTCATCGCCATTGCCCGCCGTTACGGAGTCCCGGTGGCGGAAGTCGGTCGAGTGACCGACGCGGACGGCACGTTCGAGGTTCGGGTCGGGGAGCGGCGTTTCAGCAGGTCGGTGGCGGCGCTGGCGGATGCGTACCACAACGCCATTCCGGCGATGATGGCCCGGGTGGCGATAGCGTCAGACGAATCGGAATCAACTTTGGCGGTGAGTCAGTAGGATGTGCGGCATTTTTGGAGTCTGGGGACATCCCCGCGCGGCGTCGCTCACCCACCTGGGCCTGTATTCCCTGCAGCATCGGGGTCAGGAGTCGGCGGGCATTGTCGCAGTCGGCGAGGATGGTACGGCCCGCGGCCTGCGCCGCATGGGACTCGTATCCGAGGGATTCGCCCATGTCGATGTGGCCGCAATGTCGGGATCGGTCGCCATCGGCCACACCCGCTACAGCACGGCTGGCACGTCGACGCTCGACAACGCCCAGCCGGTGCTGGCGCGATTCCGCGATGACCATCTGGCGCTGGCGCACAATGGCAACCTGGTCAATGCAGTTGAGCTGCGGCAGGAGCTCGAGGATCGCGGCTCGATCTTCTCGTCCTCCATGGACTCCGAGGTCATCGTCCATCGACTCGCCCGCTCGTCGGCGGTGAAGCCGGAGCATCGCCTGGCCGATTCGTTGAGTCGTGTCGAGGGGGCGTACAGCCTGCTGGTCCTCATTGGCAACACGCTGCTGGCGGCGCGGGATCCCCGCGGATGGCGACCCCTCGTCATGGGCCGCGTGGGGGATGCGTGGGTGTTCTCGTCCGAGACCTGCGGTCTGGACATCGTGGGCGCCACGCTGGAGCGCGAGGTGCTGCCCGGCGAGATCATTGCCATTGACGGCGATGGGTTCCGCACGCTGCAGGCCTTCCCTCCCGCCCAACCATTGCGGCGTTGCGTATTCGAGCACGTGTACTTCGCCCGTCCCGACAGCTATGTCTTTGGCGGGTCCGTGGACCGGGCGCGTCGCGCACTGGGCCGGCAGCTGGCGCGCGAACAACCCTGCCCCGGCGCCGATCTCGTCTTTGCCGTACCCGACTCGTCCAACTCGGCCGCAGTCGGTTATGCCGAAGAGTCCGGACTGCGACTGGAACTCGCGCTGATCCGGAATCACTACGTGGGCCGGACGTTCATCCAGCCCACGCAGGGCGACCGCGACGCCAAGGTGAAAGTGAAATACAATCCGGTGCGCGAGGTGCTGGAGGGCAAGAGCGTGGTGATGGTGGACGACAGCATCGTGCGGGGGACGACCACGCGCGGCCTCGTCGCGCTGGTGCGCGGCGCCGGCGCCCGTGAGGTGCACATGCGGGTGTCCTCGCCGCCGATCACCGGTCCGTGCTTCTACGGCATTGACACACCACGTCGTGCGGAGCTCATCGCCGCGAACTACACAGTGCCGGAAATCGCGACCCGTATCGGCGTCGATTCGCTGGGTTACCTGTCGCTCGAGGGGATGCTTGCGGCCGTGCCGGGCGGTCCCGAGGGGTTCTGCCACGCATGCTTCTCGGGCGATTATCCGACGGCACCGCCGTCGAACACGGACAAGCTCCAACTGGCTGCCAGCAGATAGCGACCCTTGGGGGTCAGAGCTCGAGGAAAAGGTCCGAGGACAGTCCTCACGTCGTAAGGTCCGCCGCTACATTCCGGGATCCGCGACCCGAACGCCGAGTCATGTCACAGCTCGTCTACTTCTTCGGGAATGGCCGCGCGGACGGCACGCGCGAGATGAAGGGCGTCCTCGGCGGCAAGGGGGCGAATCTCGCCGAGATGACCAACCTCGGCGTGCCCGTTCCTCCCGGCTTTACCATCGCCAGCCGCGCGTGCATCGACTACCTGGCCGGCGGAGAGGTGCCGGCCGACCTGCGGGACGCGGTGGCGACCAACCTGAGGCGCCTGGAAGAAGTCACCGGCAAGCTGCTCGGCGATCCTGGAAATCCGTTGCTGGTGTCGGTGCGCAGCGGCGCGGCGGTGTCCATGCCCGGCATGATGGAAACGGTGCTCAACCTCGGCCTCAACGACGAGACGGCGGAAGGACTGGCCGCGCTGAGCGGGAATCCGCGCTTTGCCTTTGACGCCTACCGCCGGTTCATCCAGATGTACGCTGACGTCGTCCTGGGTGTGCCGGCGGCCAGCTTCGAGTCGCTGCTCACCGGCAAACGCCTGCTGAACCAGGTCGAGACGGACGCCGAGCTGCCCGAGGCTGTGCTGCGCACGCTGGTCACGCAATACAAGGCACTGGTTCGCAAGGTCACGCGCGCTGCCTTTCCCACCGATCCGAACGCGCAACTGTGGGGTGCGATCGAAGCGGTCTGGCGCTCCTGGAACCTCAGGAAGGCCGTCGACTACCGCAAAGTGAACGCCATTCCGGACGACCTGGGCACGGGGGTCAACATCGTCGCCATGGTCTTCGGCAACATGGGTGGCGATTCCGGAACGGGCGTGGCGTTCACGCGCGATCCCTCCACCGGCGAGCGCCGCTTCTACGGCGAGTTTCTGGTCAACGCGCAGGGCGAGGATGTCGTCGCGGGAATCCGCACGCCGCAGCACATCGACGAAATGGCATCGCGGCTACCGGGCGCCCATGCGGAGTTGATGGCGCTCCAGGATCGCCTCGAACGGCACTACCGGGAAATGCAGGACCTGGAGTTCACGGTGGAGCGCGGCGCGCTCTACATGCTCCAGACCCGGACCGGGAAACGCACCTCGGCGGCGGCCGTGCGGATCGCGCGCGACATGGTCGACGAAGGGCTGATTACGCGGCCGGAAGCGGTGCAGCGCGTGAATGCGGCGCAACTGGACCAGCTGCTGCACCCGGTCATCGATCCGCAGGCGCGAGCCACGCCATTGGTGATTGGGCTGCCGGCGTCGCCGGGAGCCGCCAGTGGGATGGCGGTCTTCGATCCCGACGTGGCGGAGCGTCGCGCGGCCCATGGCGAGGCCGTGATCCTCGTACGCGAGGAGACCACGCCCGAGGACTTCCATGGGATGGTGGCCGCGCGGGCCATCCTCACCACACGCGGCGGCATGACCAGTCACGCCGCGGTGGTGGCACGCGGCATGGGAAAGTGCGCCGTGGTGGGAGCGCGTGACCTCGAGATCGACGGTGTGCACCGGGAGTTCCATGCCAACGGCACGATCGTCCGCGAGGGCGACTGGATCACACTCGACGGCGCGAGTGGCCGGGTCTTCGTCGGCGATCTGCCGACGGTTCCCAGCGAGGTGGTGCGCGTCACCCAGGGCAAGCTGAGCGCTGCTGACGCGCCGGTCTATCAGGCATTCTCGCAGGTGCTGGGATGGGCAGATGAGGCTCGCCGCCTGAAGGTGCGCGCCAACGCGGATACGCCACACGACGCTCGTCAGGCACGCGGGTTCGGAGCGGAGGGGATCGGTTTGTGCCGTACGGAGCACATGTTCTTCGAGGGCGACCGGATCCATGCCATGCGGGAGATGATCGTCGCGCGTGATGAAGGCGGGCGTCGGCGTGCTCTGGCCAGGCTGCTGCCCATGCAGCGCGCCGATTTCGAGGCGATCTTCGAGGCCATGAGCGGGTTTCCGGTGAACATCCGGCTGCTGGATCCACCGCTGCACGAGTTTCTTCCACATGGCGGCGAGGAGTCCAAGCTGCTGGCGCGGCAGCTCCACCTGAGCAAGGCCGAGCTGGACCGCATCGTGGAGTCGCTCCGCGAAACCAATCCCATGCTGGGTCATCGTGGCTGCCGACTGGGGATCTCCTATCCCGAGATCACCCAAATGCAGGGGCGCGCGATCTTCGAGGCGGCGGTGCGCGCGCGCAAGCGTGGCATCGACGTGCACGTCGAGATCATGATTCCCCTCGTGGCCACCCTGGGAGAATTCGCCCATCAGGAGGCGATCCTGCAGGAGTGCGCACACCAGGTGCTGGGCGCGTTGGGCCCGGTCCCCTACGAAATCGGCACGATGATCGAGCTGCCACGCGCCGCACTGGTGGCTGGTGACATCGCCGGCAAGGCAGCCTTCTTCTCATTCGGGACGAACGACCTGACACAGACGACGATGGGCATGAGCCGGGACGACGCCGGTCGGTTCCTGCCCGGCTACGTGGAGCGCGGTATCTTCAAGGAAGATCCCTTCCAGGTGCTGGATACCGGGGGCGTGGGCAAGCTGATCGCCATGGCGGTCAACGAGGGACGCGCGGCGCGACCGACGCTCAAGACGGGCATCTGTGGCGAGCATGGCGGCGAGCCGCGCTCGATCGCGTTCTGCCACGCGGCCGGCCTGGACTATGTGTCGTGCTCCCCGTTCCGGGTTCCGATCGCGCGTCTGGCGGCGGCGCAGGCGGCGCTGGCGTAGCCGAAGCCGGTCGACTGGCGCCGGCGCGTAGGCGACACCATCGGGCTCTTCTCGGCCTCCATGCCGCGAGGCGTCAGTTCCGGCGGTATTTCACCTCGCCGCCCACGATCGTGTATACGACTTCGGCAGAGCGGATCTCCTCCTCGGGGATGGTGAGGATGTCGCGAGACAGGACGGTGATGTCGGCGAGCTTGCCCGGGGTCAGCGAGCCCTTCACACTCTCCTCGAACGCCGCGTAGGCCCCGTTGATCGTGTACGAACGCAGCGCCTCCATCCGGCTCATCGCCTGCTCCGGATGGAACTTCGTTCCTTCGCCCGTCATGCGCGACACCGAGGCGTAGTAGCTCGCGATGGGATCGACGTTTTCGACCGGGGCGTCCGTGCCGTTGGTGACCACCGCTCCCGATCGCATGAGGCTCTGCCAGACGTAGGCTCCCTCCCGCGCCCGCTGCTCGCCCAGCTTCTCCACCACCCATGGTCCGTCGGACGTGGCGTGCACCCCCTGCATCGACGCGATCACGCCGAGCTGTCCGAACCGCGGGATGTCGTCGGGGTGCAGGTGCTGAGCGTGCTCGACCCGCCACCGCATGTCGGCCTTGCCGGGGTTGGCCTGGTACGTTGCCTGGAAGACGTTGAGCGCCTCGCGATTGGCACGGTCCCCAATGGCATGCACGCAGAGCTGGTAATCGTGTGCCGCCGCCAGTTCCGCGGTGGCCTGCAGTCGCGGAACAGGGCTGGTGTTGAGCCCCACGCTCCGGGGAAGATCGTTGTACGGTGCGAGGAGCCAGGCGCCGTGTGAACCCAATGCGCCATCGATGGTAACCTTGATGGCGCGCACAGTCAGCATGTTGTTGCCATACCCGATCAGGCGATAGGCGTCCAGTTTCTCGCGCAACTCGTCGTTTCCAGCGCGGATCATGACCCAGAGCCGCACGCCGAGCTCGTTCCGGTCGACCATGTCGCGGTACAAGTCGATCGTCTCGAAGCCGGTTCCGGCATCCTGGAAGCTCGTGATCCCCCTGGAGAGCACCTCTTCCGCGGCCAGCGTCGCGTGGCGACGTGGGTCAGCCGGTGCCGCATTCGCCCGCGCGCCGTTGAGCAGTCCCTGCGCCGTCTCGCGAAAGACGCCAATCGGGTTTCCGTTCACATCGTGCACGATCTCGCCACCCGGGGGATTCGGTGTGTTGCGGTCGATGCCAGCCAGCTCCATCGCCTTCGCATTGGCGAACGAGGCGTGGCCGCTGGCATGTCGCAGGATGACCGGGTTGTTCGGCGTGAGGGCGCTCAGTGATTCGTGCGTCGGGAGGCCCTCCACATTGCCGGGTGGCGGCCGGTCCCATTTTTCCTGGTGCCATCCGCGCCCGGCAATTAGCTGTCCGACCGGCACGTCGCGCGCCGCGAACTCGACCATCGAGACGATCTGTTCCCAGTTGGCCACATCCATGAGGTTGAGCTGGGTCTTCGCCTGTCCCACGCCCAGGAAGTGCCCGTGACTCTCGATGAACCCCGGGATGGCAAGCTGACCATCGAGCTCGATGACTTCCGTCTCCCGGCCGATATGCTGTCGGATCTCCGCGTTACTCCCCACCGCCAGGATGAGGCCGTCCTTGATGGCGATCGCCTGGCCTTCCGGCACCGCCGAATCGACCGTGACGACCGTGCCGCCGCGCAGCACCAGATCGGCGGGATTGTCGGACTCCGGCGCGCACGCGCCGGCGATGATCGCAACACTGGCGAGAAAAAGCTGGAGGCGAGGTGGACGGCGCATGATCGGCTTCACGAGTGTGGACGCGGCGTGATGGGCGGCGTACGGAACGCCGACCTGGGTGCCTGCGCAAAGATGCCGGTATCTCCGCACGACGGGAAGCCTCGCGCTGTCAGGGAGCGGCGGAATCACAATCCCGTTCGTCCCGCTCCGGGAATTCCCCTGAGGCCTGGCCACGGTCGCACGACTCCCGTGGCGCCCGGGCATTCGGCACGCTACACTCGGTCTCGACTGCCACCCCACCACGATGATGCCTGCTTCCCGGAACCTGGCCCTCACCGCCCTTCTGGCGGTCTCGCTTCCCCTGGCTTCGCAGGAGCCGAAGCCCGCCACAGTGGCTTCGGAGGAACCCAAACCGGCGAACTGGGCCACCCGCCATTCGATCCAGGTGGCGGGCCAGACGGTTGAGTACGAGGCCACCGTGGGCAGCGTCATTCTCCGGAACGACCAGGAGAGACCAACCGGGGAGCTGTATTACACGGCCTACCTGCGCACCAATGCGCCCAATCGAGCAGCGCGTCCGGTGATCTTCTCGTACAACGGAGGGCCGGGGTCGGCGTCGTTCTGGCTCCACATGGGCATCATGGGGCCGAGGCGCGTGCGCACTCCGCTCGTGGGGCAGCAGGCCCCGCCACCCTACGAGATCGTGGACAACGCGTTCACCCTGCTCGATGTCGCGGACATCGTCATGATCGATCCCATCGGCACAGGATTCAGCCGGACCCTGGGTGAAGCCAGGGGAGCGGACTTCTGGGGTCTCGACGAGGACGCATCGTCTCTCACTCAGTTCATCCGGCGCTTCCTGAGCCGTTACGATCGCTGGAACTCCCCGCGCTATCTGCTGGGTGAGAGTTACGGGACCACGCGCTCGGCCGTGCTCGCCGGACACCTGCAACGAGCCAACATCGACATGAACGGGATCGTGCTGGTTTCGTCGGTGCTGCAGTTCAATACGATCCAGTTCGCACCCGGCGACGACATTCCCTTCATCGTCAACTTCCCGTCGTATGCCGTTGTAGCCGAGTACCTGGGCACGCTGCCGGGTGGTGAGCGAGCCGACCTTCAGGCATTCATGAAGGAAGTGGAAGCGTGGTCCCTGACCGAGTATGCGACCGCTCTGCTCGCGGGGGGCTCGCTGGATCCGGCCCGCCGTAGCCAGATCATCCAGAAGATGCATGAGTACACCGGTCTGCATCCTGACTTTCTGGACAAGGCGAACCTTCGCGTGACGGCGCCGCAGTTCGAGGCAGAGTTGTTGCGTGACAAGGGTCGTATAGTGGGGCGCCTGGATGCGCGCTTCACCGGCCCGTCGGGAGACGTGCTCGCGTCCGGGCCGTCTCACGATCCCCAGTCGACGGCCATCTCGTCGGCCTACACGTCCGCCTTCAACCAGTACCTGCGCGCGGAGCTGGGGTACGACGGCGAGCGTGAATACGTTCCCAGCGGCGGTACGCCCGGGTGGAAGTGGCAGCGCTCGGGAGGTGCCGCCGTCGGCTTCGGCGGTGGCTCACCAAACGTGGCGCCGGACCTCGCCCGCGCCCTAACGCGGAACCCCAACCTCGAGGTCCTGCTCATCAACGGGATCTACGACCTGGCTACGCCGTACTTCGCCGCCTCGTGGACGATGGACAACATGGGACTTCCCCCGGACCTCCGCGACAACATCGCCCGGGCGGACTTCGCTGCGGGGCACATGATGTATGTGGACGAAACGCTGCTGCCGCAGTGGCGGGAGACGCTCGCGACCTTCATCGCCAGGACGTCGAAAAGGTAGGAAAGTCCCGGCTCGGCCAGACAACGCCGAGGGACGTCTCGCTTCGGTGGCGAGTGCGGAGATTACCAGCTCTGCCCCAGCACGAGGAGCATTCGCCAACGCGCGCCCGTATGGAGTGGCCGCGCCAGTGCCATCGTGGCTGCGCCGCCGAAGAGCCGGAACCCGACTTCAATGCTGGTCTGCATGCCATCCGTGCTCCGCGCCAGCGGCACGCCACTTCCCGGTGGCGCCGGGACGGAGCCGACCGAGTCGCCGACAGTGCCTGACCGGGCGATCGAAGCCACAGTTGCCGAGCCGCTGGCGGCGAGGCTCGCGCTGTGCAGCGTGACCGCCAGCTCCGGCGCGGGAGACGTGAGGCACGTGCACCCCAGAACCCTGAGCGGCGAGCGCATGATCGGCAGCTTCCACGACGCGCGTGCGTGCGCGGCCAGCGCGCGGTCCCCGGCGAACTCCTTGTACGCGTAACCCGGAAAGGCCGGACCGCCACCCAGTTCGAAGAGCTGCTGCGGCGGGGCATTGCGACTCGTCAGGATTCCACCGTCGACTCGAAGGGCGTACCCCATGCTGCCGGCATCGGCCCGCGCGTTGAGTCGAACCGTCGTCCGATGCCAGGCGAGCTCCGCCGAGGCCACTTCACTGCGAAGCATCGCTCCGATCCCGCTCGCCAGCGCGCCGGCGTTGATGGCGGGGTTCCATTCCGCGACCAGCGCGGCGCGAAGGTA
Organism: Gemmatimonadaceae bacterium; assembly: GCA_036393555.1. Lineage (GTDB taxonomy): Bacteria > Gemmatimonadota > Gemmatimonadetes > Gemmatimonadales > Gemmatimonadaceae > JABWBJ01. The sequence goes on along the minus strand of DASWGU010000047.1, from coordinate 8,081 downwards.
CGAACCGGCATCGACCCCGCGATTGGCACGGAAGGGCGCGGCTCCGGGGAATACGCCTCTCGTCAGCCGAGCCGGAACACTCGCATCGGCCGCCGCGCCGACCTCCACTCGAATGGTCCCCTGGTGAGGCACGAGGTCCCATCCATACCAGACCGTGGCCGAGCGACGATCGACGTAGTCGTAGTCGTCAACGCCCCCCAGCGCCGCGACCAGCGCCCCACCGCTGTCCCGAGGCGAGGTAAAGTCGTTCGTAATATCAAGCGAGCGGGCCAGTCGCACTCCCGCTCGCCAGTTGTCATGTTCGCCACGACGGATGGCCTCCACCCGGCCGCGGATGGTCCGCTCGGTCCACGCCCACGTAGCGGCGGCGCGCACGATGAGGTCCCGCGCCGCCGCACCGGGCGCGTATTCCAGCGTGGCGCCGGTACTCCATCCCTCGACCCGATTGAACCGGATGACGTCGGCCAGACGCTGCGCGCGCCACGTGAGGCGCGACCTCATCGTCGGCCCGAACGATTCGGCACCCACGTCGGCGAAGTCGTCGCCGCGCAACGCGCCGGTCGCCTCGCCCAACGCCGACCACCACGCGACCGTACGCGACAGACTGTCACGGGACGCCATGGTGAGGCCGTGTGAGCGCGCTCCACCCGGCGCGTCCCCGCCGCCCGCGAGGGCCCCCACGTCGGGCCCGTAGGTCACGGCCTCGCTGACCTGGTGTGCCCTGAATCGCGAGACGATCCGGAAGACCGAGCGTCCCTCTGCCAGAGCGCTCAGGTTCACGTGCGTCTCTATGCGCTGGTACCGCGGGAGCCAGTACCGGCCATCGATTTCCACCGACTCCAGTTCCACGTAGGCCATCACGCTCACCGGCAGGATGAACAGGCGCTTTCGCTGAGGTCCGCGCTGGTCGAGTGTGACGAACTGCCCGCGCAGGCGCACGATCTCGCCGCGATCGGCATCGAGGTCGATCTCTCCGCGAAAGACCACCACCGGCCCGGCCTCGAGCAGAGGCCTGGGCTCGACCAGCACGCGCACCAATGGGATCGTGCGTCGCTCGGTACTGATTACCGCAATGGTGTCCCCGCCAGTGAACTCGTACACGCGCTCTCCGTCGGCCCCGAATGGATGGATCGCGACGGTGTTCCGCTGGGTCGTGGCTCGCGAGCCCGGCGCTCCGTCCTCGCCGAAGAATCCGTCGAACTCGTTGCCGTACAGCATGGGGATGATCCACGCCTTCCGCAGCACGGCCAGCGCCGAGAGCGATGGGCCGGCCTGACGAGCGCGATACGACGTCATGTGCTGTCGAAAGCCGCCGCCGCGGGTCCACTGGACGTCGTTGCGGGATTGTTCGATGGAAAGGGCGCTCTCCTCTCCATCGGTGCGGCGGGTGAGCACGGCGATCTCGCTTTCGACCTGCGCGCGATACCCGAGGAGCGGTGACGGCGCGCTGCGATTCCGGTCCACGGCGAGGGCCACCAATTCACCAAGTGCGCGCGATCCGGGGTCGGGATCGGCGACTGCCAGCTGTGCGAGAACGACGAGGGACAGCATCCTCCTGCAGACGATCCGGGCACGTACCGCGTCCCGCAGTTCGTGGCCGGCGACTGCAGATGCCGTAGGCACCACCGAGAGCCGGTGTTGTCGGGCCCGATGTACATGTATGCCGCGTCACCAGACTGGTTTCGGCGTTCCCAAGGTCGCCTTCCGGACGATGAGCGACTCCATACGATCTCTTGACCACTGCAGCCCACGCTCTACCTTGTGCACGGTCGATGGGCGCTCGTAGCAGCTGCCGAACGAGTGCGCCGCCGAAACGGTCAATGTCCCGAGAGCAACCGCTGAATCGGCCAGCGCCTGATGTATCGTGCTTCCTGCGCAGGGGTGGTTCGCGTGCTACGCCCCACGCCCTTTTCCGGAGTTCCGCTATGCCGGTCGTACAAGGCGCCGCCGAGGCCGCTCGGCAATTATCGGCCTACCTGACGGTTCTTGCGACCTGCACCAAGGCGCTGGCGGAGTGGGAGAAGCAGCGCAACGACCACGAAGCGAAAAGGGAGGCGCACGAGCGCGCCGTCACCAGGTATCTGCGAGACCTGGAGAAATGGAACGTGGACCGGGGCCTTGGGGAACACGTCGGGGCACGTCCAGTGAATCCCGGTTTGGCGCCGCCCCCCTTCGCGGTTCCACGGCCGGCCGGTCCTCCGGCCACTCCGCACAGTCTTCACCACCAGGTCTACGGCAACACCACCGGGGAACTGCCACGTGCTTCACGAGGTCAGACGTACCACGAAGCACAGGTCGGGAGTGGTCGCGACGGCGGGCGCGGGCAGCACCGGGTGGTCGTACTGGCCGACGACGCGACTGGCAACGTCGTGGCAAAGTACTGCACCAGCGACCATTACGGCGACAACGCCCGATCCACACGCCCGAGCTTCACCAAGTTCTGAGACGGCCCGATGGTGCTGGCAAGCTGGTGGACCCCTTCTTCGACTGGCGGATGAGCTGCCCCGGCTGTTTCAAGTGGTACCTGCATAACGCGTGGCGATCGGCGCGCCATCGCGTGCGCCAATCCGGTCTCGGTGCTCGTCATCACTGTCGCCTTGGAGAACGTACCGCTCTTCGCGACCCTCGTCACGCCGCGCGGTCGCTGCGAGCCGAATCACCGGAGTGCTCGCTGCGCTGCCCGTGTTCTCCGTAGTTGGGCCACCAGGTAGAGCGATGCGGCAAGGAGCAGTGGGGACGAGACAACGCCGGGTGCCAGGCGGTTGAGATAGATACTCGAGCCGAAATGTCCGAGGGCATTGGCGGCCATGAGGACGGCGAAGAACCACGCGAGGGGGCGCAAACGCGGGGAATTGCGGAAGGCGAAGCTTGACAGCGAGAGGAGGAGTACAACCGCGAGGATGAGACCCGAAAGCCACACCTGGAACGTGAAGATGGGTATCGGTAGCCAGGGAAAGGTGGCTCGAATGGACTGAGCGGTGGGATTGTAGAGCGAGAGGAAGTCATTGGTGGCCTCGTCGACCACGTGGAAGCCCAGCGCGAGGCAAAGTGCGAGCCACGCAATGTCCCACGACGCAGGTTGCTGTTGCGTCTCGTTCACCTGGCTCCTTCCCGCAGGCGGCTGACCGGGAACTCCAGAAACTGCACGACCTCTTTCACAAATGTGTCGGGGGCCGTGTACATGGCGACATGCTGCTGGCCCGCCAGGACGGTGATCCGCGCGTCGGGCAAGGCATCGGCCACGCGCGTGGCGCTCGCCAGCTCCCGGGGCGGGCTGTCACCTCCGACCAGAAGGAGGGTCGGCGTTCGCAACTCTCTGAACCGATCGGGAGCGAAGACGTAGCGTTCGCATGCTCGCAGTTCACGGGGAATTGTCCGTGCATTCGCCAGGCGTACACGCCAGGCATCCGGCTGCGAGCGCAGCTGTGCGATTTCCTCAGGCGGCATTTCGGCCACATCGCGCAGCAGACCAATGAGGACGTCCTCCACGTCTCCTTTCCTCAGCGCCGCGTCCAGCCGCTCGATGACTCCCGGCTTGAAGTCATCCGCGCCGCGGAGAGGCACCCCCTCATACAGAATCAGCCGGCGCAGGTTCATGGTGAGGAGAGCCGCCTCGATCGCGCAGAGACCACCGTGGGAGTGCCCGAGTACGCTCACGGGCCCCCCTATCCAATCGACGACTGCGGCCACATCCTCGGCTTCGCGCTGGAGGTCGTACGCCGGAGAGTCCCCGCTCCTTCCCCGGCCGCGACGATCCATGGCGTAGACCGAGAATCGCTGTTCCAGCTCGGGGAGGACGAGGCGCCATGTTGTCGTATGGTCTGCCGTCGTGCCGTGCACGAGCAACAGTGGCGGCCCCTCGCCGCTGCGCCAGAACGCGATCCTCGTACCGTCGCCAGATGTAATCGTCTGCAATGACTCTGACCGGGATTCGTGAGCGGGCGGACTACGGATTTCAGGACCCCGAGAGATCAGGCACCTGAAGGACAGCGGTCAGCTGCAGGCAATCCCTGGTGACAACAACGTCTGCACCTGCCGCCTAACGGCAATCGATACGCGGCAACCCGCAGGGCGGTTGGCCGCTTCATCAATCGGTCACGCATCCTGCGCACGGCCATTACAGCAAGCGTCACAATCCCGGAGCAGATTCTACAGGGGCTCCGCCAGACTGCGCAAGATCGTGCCAATGGCTGTCGCCCACACGGCGGAGGCTTCAGCTCCCCGGGCAGACCGAGTCATTGTCGGCAGTGTGCCGTGAAACCCTCCTGCAGCAGCGCCGTAGGGGGCCAACAGCCTGGCTCCAGCGACCCTCCAACCCCCGCTCTCCGGGATGCCAACGTGATCGCTCAGTGGACGACGGATCTCCGTCATGCCTGGCGCGGCCTGCTTCGCACGCCTGCCTTTCTCGTCACCTCGGTCGGCACGCTCGCCCTCGCCATCGGCGCGGTGGCCGGGATGTTCAGCGTCGTCAACACGGTGCTGCTCCAGCCGCTGCCATTCCCCCGCGCGGACCGTATCGTCGTGCTGTCGGGGACGGCTCCGGGGTCGGATCTCCCCGAACGCTTCGGTCTCGGCTTCGACTTCTACTTCCATTACAAGGAGAACTCCAGGCTTCTCGACGGCGTCTTTGCCTTCGGCGGCGGCACGTCGACGATGCGCACCGACACTCGGGTCGAGCGCATCCCGATGGCGTTTCCCACGAACGACATCTATGCCACGCTCGGCGTGCGACCCATGCTCGGCCGTCTCCCGGTGCCGGAGGATGCCGACCGTGTCGTCATGATCAGCGACCGCCTCTGGGACGGCTGGTTCGGACGGGACTCCGCGGTCATCGGCCGGTCGTACTATATCTCCGGGGAAATGCGCCAGGTGATCGGCGTGATGCCACCCGAGTTCCGTTTCCCGAGCGACGAGACGCTCCTCTGGGTGGCGGGCGAGGCCCGGCTCGAACAGGTGCAGCCCGGCAACCTTGGCCTCCCGATGATCGCGCGCATGAAGGAAGGCGTTACCCGCGACCAGCTCGAGCGCGAACTGACGCAGTTGTCCAGGCAGCTGCCGGCGCGCTTCGGTGGTCCGCCTACCTACGCGCGCATGATCGAGCGGCACCGCGCCGTGGTGGAGCCGCTGCTCGACCGGCTCGTGGGCCCCACCACGCGCCGGTCGCTCTGGGTGCTGCTCGGCGCAGTCTCAGTGGTGCTCCTCATTGCGTGCGCCAACGTTGCCAACCTCTTCATGGTGCGCGCCGAGGGACGGCGGCGGGACCTGGCGGTACGTCATGCGATGGGCGCGTCGCGCGCGCAACTGGTGCGGTTACAGATGGCGGAGGCGCTGCTCGTCGCGCTGCCTGCGGGAGTGCTGGCCATCGTCATCAGCACGCTGACGCTGCCGCTGTTCCTCCGCGCCGCACCGGAAGGGATTCCTCGCCTGGCGCTGGCAGGACTCGACGGGTGGATGCTTGCCCTGGCTTTTGCGCTCGTCCTGTTCACGGCGCTCGTCTGCGGGCTCGTGCCCTCGCTGCCGTCTTCGGCTCTGGATCTGACGCGCCTGCGCGAAGGCGGCCGCGGTGCTACGGGACGGCGGCACTGGGGACGCGACGTACTGGTCGTGAGCCAGGCCGCTTTGGCACTGGTGCTGCTCATCGGGTCCGCGCTCCTGGTGCAGAGCTTCCAGCGACTGCGCACCGTGGACCCGGGCTACGACACCAGGAATGTCTACACCTTCCAGTTCGCGCCTGACCAGCCGCACCTGGTGGACGGACCGTCCTGGGGGCAACTGCACCTGGAGTTCATGGACCGGCTGCGCGCCCTGCCCGGCGTGACCGAGGTTGGTGTCATCAACAACCTGCCGCTCGACGAGGGCACCGGTGGCGGGCGATTCCTCAACGACGCCATGACGGATGACGGCGGCGGCGTATTGCTGGACCAGAACTTCGCCGGCGGCGACGTCTTCCAGGCGCTGGGGATCGAGCTGCTGCGGGGCCGCCCATTCAGCAACCAGGAGGCAGTGACGCCTAACAACAGCGTCATGCTCAGCCGCTCGGCAGCCGAAAAGCTGTGGCCTGGCGGGGATCCGATCGGGCAGCGCATCCGACGTCCCCGCAGCACGCAGTGGTTCGCCGTCGTGGGCGTCGTGGACGACGTGAAGCAGAACGACTGGCGCGAGGCCGGCGAGGCGATTGTGTACTTCCCGCTCACGGGACCTGAAGCGCGTTCCTGGGGCATGGGGTCGCCGGCGTACGTGGTGAAGTCGACGCGCGCGGGCTCCATGCTACGTGAAGTGCGCCAACTGGTACAGCAGGTAGCGCCCGAGGCGCCGGTGTATCGCGAGTTCACCATGGAGTTCCTCGCGCGGCGGTCCATGGTGCAGCTCTCCTTCACCATGCTCACGCTCGGCGTCCTCTCGGCGCTCGCGTTGATCCTGGGTGCGGTCGGATTGTACGGCGTACTGTCGTACGTTGTCGCCGAGCGGACGCGAGAGATCGGCGTGCGCATGGCGCTGGGCGCGACGGCGCCCGTGGTGCGCCGCCAGGTCGTGTCGCAGGGGACGAAGGTGGTGCTGGTCGGCGTGGTCATCGGCATCGCGGCGGCCTTCGCCGCCACGCGTCTGCTGGGCGCGCTGCTCTACGATGTGCAGGCGGTCGACCCGGTGGTCTTCGCCGCGATGTCGCTGACGATGATCGGGGTCGGGATGCTGGCGAGCTACGTGCCGGCCCGTCGCGCGAGCGGCGTGGATCCCATCGAGGCCCTGCGCGGCGACTGATCGCGCCGCGCAGGACCGCGCCGCTCGGTGTTCCTGCCCGGCTCAGTACGATGCCCCGAAGAACACCGCGTTGGCGAAGATGGGGAGCTGACCGCGTGACAGATCGCGGAAGTTGGGATCGCTGGCGAAGCCCACCACCCGTCCCGCGCCGGCGCTCTCGGTCCAGAGGTAGACGCCTCCGGCGTGACGGATCCAGGACTCGGGCCAGAGGTAGCCCGACAGTCGCAGCCGCTCGCGCGGCGCGAAGCGCAGCACCACTTCCTGCGGCGACACGTTTCGCGGGGCATCGAACGCCAGGTTGCCCCGCATCAGGATACCTAACGACGTCGGATCGACGCCTGCCAGCAGCGGAGACAGCGTGTCGCCCTCGGCGCGCAGCATCGCCCCGGCAAGCCCCGACGTCGGGCCCACCGCGGTCGTGTCCGCGCGGCGGTGGCGCAGCCCCGTCAGTCCGAGCGCCTCGGTGGCCAGCCAGCTCGTCGCATTCTCCAGCGTGACCAATGTGCCGCCGTCACGCACCCACTGCGCCAGACGGCGCTGCCCGTTCTCGCCCAGCGCGCCGGCCATCCCGCCGGCCGACGGGACGACCAGCACGTCGAGCTGCGACATCCCCGAACCCCCGGCAAAGCCCGCATCGACCAGCGTCACCGGATAGCCGAGCCGCTGCTCCATCACGTACCACGCGAAGCCGAAGGAATTCCCGTTAACGGGTGATCCACCGAGGATGCCGACGCGCGGTGCGGTCAACGGAAAGACCGAGTTGCTGCCAAGGTCGGTGCCCGATGCGACCAGCGCGGACGTCAGTGCAACAACCCGCGCACCGGTCGCAGTAGCGGCACGCGCGATCGTCTCGTGCACGCTGGCCGCATTGGCCGCCGAGCGAACAATGAACGCACCCGACGGGAAGTCGCCGCCGGCAACGCGGAAGGCGCGCGGTGCGAAGTACACCCGCACCGAGTCCCTGAACAGGGACGCCAGTAACCGCAGCGACACCTCGCTTCCCGGTGCGAACGCATACCCGTGCGCGCCGGGTGCGCCGACCACGCCGCCGGCAACGGGCGTCAATGCAGTAACCGGTTGGGCTCCCGCGGGTGCGCCGCGTGACGTCCATGCCCGCACGCCGAACGCCATCGGGAGCGACCACGCGGTGATGTCGTAAAAGCGATCGGGCAGCCCCATGCGACGACGTGCCAGCTCCTCGGTGATGAACGCCGAGTCGAGGTTGGCCTCGGGCTCCATCAACGCCCGCGCCAGCCGCCCCTGTGGCTGTGCGAGGTCGATCGCATAGAACGTACCGGTGCGGCCGCCTGACGTATGCGGGT
>DASWGU010000046.1:0-15522 GCA_036393555.1 Gemmatimonadaceae bacterium | reverse complement strand
CGGCCCCACCTCGCGCGTATACCGCACGCCGGCCAGCGCGGTCACCTCGTCCTGCAACATCTCGCCCACGGCCTTGAGCCCCAACGGGATCAACGCCTGCACGAGCGCCAGCTGTACCGTGCCGTCGTCGAGCGGGATGGTTAGCTGCCGTGCGCGTTCGAGCGTCGCATCGCCTTCCCGTCGCTGGCTGTCCGAAGCATCCGATCGTACTCTTCGCATGGGTGGTGTCCTCGGGCTGTGAGTGTGAATCCGTGAAGAGACCAACACTCTAGTTTTGAGTGCAGGCCTAGGGCGTCGCGAGGCAGGTGGTCGATCGCGTGACTGGGCGCGAGGCTGCGCGCCGGAAGAAGGGGATGGCGATCGCGGCCGGATTCACCACCGCCGCAGTAGTGGCCGTCGTGGCCGCGGCTCGCATGAGGAAGGGCCGCAAGCACCAGCCGGCCATCGCCGACGGCAAGAGCACCTGACGAGCCATCATGACCCGCGCCGGACCCAACGCCCAGGTGGACGGGCCCGGCCAGGCACGAACTCGCGCCGGTGGGTGCGCGATGCACCGGGTTATCGCTTGTCCAGCGCGAGGGTATTGAACAGCCCCGACGGGAAGTCCTGGCGGGCAGTCATCTCCGTACCGCTGATTGTGCCGCTGATCGTACCTGCGCCGTCGGTGCGCTGCCCGGTAAACGTATTTCCTGTCAAGTTGATGGTGTATACGGTGAAGCCGTTGGTGGGCGTGAAGGGATCGCCGAGGCTCCCGCAGAGAAGCGAGAACTCGCTCTCTTGGCTGAACTGACCCCCGCACACGATGGCGCGATCCCGCGTCGCGTTGAAGATCAGCGCAGCGGGAAACGGGGTGCTGGTTCCCTGGAACCTCCGCGTCCCCACGTACACGTCTCCGGCGACGAACGCAGGCGGGTCGATCGTGATGCTCAGAGCCTTCACCTGACTTTGCGTGCCGCTCGTGACCTGAACGTCAAAAGCGACGGCTCCCTCCGCCGTCGGCGTGCCGCTGATGGTCCCCGAGAATGCGTCGAGTGAAAGCCCCGGAGGCAGCTGGCCGGACGTGATACTCCAGGAATACACGCCGAGGCCACCTGTCGCCTGCAGCGTCTGCGAGTAGTCGGAATCTACCGCGCCGTCAGGCAGTGTGCTGGTAGTGATCACCAGCGGCGTGTTGTTGACATTCCGGACGATGTGCTCGGTGCCGCACAAGACCGTGGACCCAATAGACACAGCGAGGTTTGTCGTGTTCTTGTAGCACGCCTCGAGATCGATGATGGCCGTCCCGGCCCCGGGGTCACCGCTCACAGTGCCCGTGAAGAAGCCCGTCGGGCTCAGCGCCGTCTTGTCAGGCAATTGGTGCGTTACACCGGTCGCCGTGGTTGTCACATTGAAATTCTGCGCGACCTCGACCTGGCCATTGGCGAAGCTGAGCACAAACGTGGCATCCAGTGTGCTCGAGACCAACTCGGGGAGCGGGTCGACGAGCGAGAGATTCTTCGTGGCGACTCGCGCGCACAATCCGGCGAGGAACGTCGGCCGATCAAGGCCATGCTGTGTGTCGGCGAGGCCGAAGCCGATGCGGACCACTTCATACCAGAACAAGGCATTGCTGAGCGCCGTCAGTCGGTTGGCGTTCGTGGTTGCCGTGTTGCAGGTCTGCGTATTGCCCGCAATCGCTTCCTTTGCCTTGGCGACAAAGGTCTGCTCCCACTGCGTCCGCCGGCTCGTCCACTCCGGCGCGTCGTGCCCGCCCGGCCACACATCAAAGAATCCGAGGATGTCCGGCGTCGCGTCGTTCCAGTCGCGATAGTCGGCCAGCGCATCAAGGAGCGCGGCATCGGAGTTAACGGACTGCAGTCTGGGAACGAGCCAGAGGTCGAACCATCGGCGGTAAATCGACTGCTCCTGGGCGAAGTCTCGCGGAACCTGTCCCGAGAGAATCACGAGACTTTGGACGTACAGGCCGCCGGTCAGCTGCGGGTTGGTCGAGAAGTACAGGGCGTCAACGTCCTGCGTGGTCCCGAAGCCCGTGCCGATCAGGCTGAAGTGCTTCACCGGCATCACAATGGCGCTGGCGCCGGCGGTTGCCGTCGTGACCGTGAGGTCCTGGCCCTCGCTGGTCGCGGTGAATCCGACGAGCCGTTGGCCGCCCGGGGGTTGAGGGCTCATCGCGATGGTCAGCGTGGCTGCTTCCGCGAAGACGAGTCCACTCGGCTGAAAGTCGACGCCAGCGACAAAGCCTCCCGAGAGCGGAAGCCCGGAGACGTTGGCCAGTGGCGTCATCGTGATCGTGACGGGTGACATCAGTGCCAGCGGTGGCACGACCAGCGTGTAGTGCACGCCATCGGCGTCGGTGGCCTCGATGGTCCCGCCCCCGCCGTCAAGCGTCACGGTTGCGGCGTTCGCCGCCTCCTTCGTTGCCGACACAGGGCCGGGCGGCACGAGCACCACCGACGTATCGCTCTTCCCCTCGGCCGTCGCCACGATCAGGCTCTGGCCCACCTGCACGCCGGTCGCGAGCCCGCTGGTCGACACCGTGGCGCTGGGGGAACTGGAGGACCACGCGAGCGACCGAGCACCTAACGTCGCGCCCTGGGCGTCCCGGAGCGTGGCCGTGAGCTGCAGCGTGGCGCCGATCGCCACGCTCGCCGTGTCGACGGAAAGAACGACGCTTGCCACCGGCGCCCGCACCGTCACCACCGTTGACCCCGACTTGCCGCCCGTTGCCGCACTGACCGCGCTGGATCCCGGACCAGCGGCTGTCACCATGCCTGACGAATTGACCGTCGCCACGCTGGTTGCTGCCGAAGCCCATGTGAGGACTTGACCCGACATCACGGCGCCGTTCTGATCCTTCACCACAGCATTGAGGCTGACCGTCTCGCCGACGGCGAGTTCGGGGGCGGACGGCGTCACCGTGATGGTCGTGACCACGGACGCCGGCGGATCCGTGACGCCATCTCCGCCGCCACATGCGGCGATGAGAACAATGCACGCCAGCCAGTACGCGTTGACTCGCGATGTCATGTGGGACCTCCGCCCTCGGCGTGAGCACTGCCGCTTGCCGCTGCTTCATGGGGCGGCGCCCAGCGTTCATCTCCGGTCGTTCCGTGCACCCGGGCATCCAGGAAGCGCATCAGCGCGCGCGTCGATTCGAAGACCGACTTGTTCCCGGTGCCCAGGTCCTCGAGGGTGAGTCTGATCAGGGTCCGTTCCGGGCCCGCCGTATGGGTGTGCAGGAGGAAGTAACCGAACTGGACTTCAGGGACCGGGGACTCGGCCGATGGCGGTTGTGCGGTTATGGACTGGCGATCGATTGGCATGGCTGGCACATTAGGCGCTCGGCGCCATTGGACCGCCAAATCGGGCGTCAAACGCCTGTGGGAGAGGAGCTTCCATCTCCGTGCTGATGTTGCACTGCCTGGGAGATCTCAGGCTCGAGCGGAATGGACTGCCGGAGTTGCCATCGCGCCGGAAGCCCCTCGCGTTGCTGACCTGGCTGCATCGGCGGGGCGCGAACCCTGCGTCGCGGGACGAACTCGCCGATCTGTTCTGGGGAGACAGCGGTGACGCGAACGCGCGAAAGTCGCTCCGCCAAGGTCTCTTCGAACTGAGGGCGGTCCTAGGCGAGGCGATGATCGAGTCGGCGCATGGTGTTCGGCTGGATCCCTCGGCGCTGACGTCCGATCTGCAACGTTTCGAGGAAGCGTTCACCGCAGGCCAGTGGGCGTCGGCGCTCGACGCATGGGCCGGTGACCTCGTCCCTGACGGGGAGGGACTGGGATCGGAGCCCTGGCGGGAATGGCTCGAGCGGGAGCGGCTCCTGCTTCGAAAACGTCTGGGTATCGCCTGTCATCACCTGACGGCGATGGCCGAGGAGCGCGGGGCATGGCTGGATGTCGCCCGCGCGGCGGCGCACTGGCGGTCGCTGCTGCCTGACGACGCTCGCGCATGGCTCCGCGAGATCAACGGACTCCAGTCCGCGGGCCGGGTGGCGGACGCAGCGATTCGGCAGGCGGAGGCTGAGCAACACTTCACGCGGAACCTTGACGTTCCCGTTCCCGAGGAGATCGCGCGCCTGGGACGCGTACTGGACCGGATTCGGGATGTGGCCGGCGTGCCCACGGCACACCTGTTGACGCCGGACCTGGTCGGCCGTGGCGAAGTGATGTCACTGCTTGCTCAGGCTCGGCAGCACGTGCGGGGTTCGTCGACGGGGGGACGCAGCGTCACACTTGTTGCTGCCGAAGGTCTGGGGAAAACGCGAGTCCTCGGCGAGCTCGCGCGTCAGGCACGGGAGCATGGCGACACGGTCATCGAGGCGGCGGCGCTCACGATCGAGCGCGATCGTCCGCTGGCGCTGTGCCGCACCATTCTAGCACGGATCGCGTCACATCCGGCGCTGGCCGGGTGTCCGCCGGAGTCACTCGCCATCCTCGCGCGGGTGGCCCCTGAACTTCGGGAAGCGTTCCGGCACCTTCCACCCGCGCCGGCATCCGACGGGCAGCCGTTTGTGGAGGCCTTCGCGCGGGCCCTCAACGAGATCGCCACGGCGAAACCAGTGGTGCTGGCGCTCGATGATTTTCCCGATGCCGACTGGGAGAGCATCGCCGGGCTCGGGCCGCTCATCCTGCGCCCGCCGGCGGGGATGCTGATTGTCGCGGCCGGTCGGCCCGAGTCGTGGCGGGCGAGGCCCGAGGTGATCGACCTGCTTGGCCGCGTGGATCCCTCGGGGAAGCTCACGCTCGAGCGACTCACAGTGAACGATGTGCGCTCGATGCTGGCTTCGATGGCGCCCATTGCCGCGGGTGACCTGGACGCGTTGGCGAACGAGTTTCACCGCTTGTCAGGCGGCAATCCGGCCGCGGTCACAAGCCTGACGACTCACGCGGTCATCACGGGCCTGCTCGCGCAACGAGAGAGCGGCGAATGGACGCTCGTGGTTCCGTCGGCAGATCCTGCGCGCATCCCCCCGAACCTCGACGAGCAGTGGAAGGCTCGTTATGCGCGGTACGATACCGGCACGCAGCTCGCCGTCGATGCGCTGGCGGTCCTCGAGAGCGGTGCGCCCGGGAGGCCGGTAGAGCACGCCCTCTGGGAACGCGTGAGCCGGCTGCCGGCCGTCGGGTTTCGCGCGGCCGCCGAAGCGCTCGGCGCCTCGGGCGTGGTGGAGATATCAGACGCCCGGGCGCGGTTCGGAATGGAACTGCATCGGCGGATGGCCTACGCCGGCATCGGTCCGGCGACCCGCGAACAGCTTCATGCCCGCGCCGCCAACGCAATGCGCGGCACGGTCATGTCGTCAGACCGGCGCGTGGCCGCGGCCTATCACCGTGGGGCGTCGGGCAGAGCGCGGCCGCGCTTCGGCGTGCCGGCTGTCGCCGCCGCCGTCATCCTGATTCTCGCCGTGGCGGGATGGCTCGCGTCCACACGCGCGTCGCACGTGCCCGCTGGGTCGCCGGTCCTGCTGATCGACGTCGACAACGCTACGGGTGAATCTACGTTCGGACGGACCATGCAACTGGCGGTATCGGTCGGGATGCAGCAGTCCCGCCAGATCACGATCTTTCCGCGATCGCGCGTGCGGGAGACGCTGCAATTGATGCAGCGGCCCGGTGCCGACTCCCTGCTCGACGAGACGCTGGGGAGGGAAGTGGCGATTCGCGAGAATCTGCCGCGGGTCATCGCGTTCGCGATCGGGAGCGTCGACAGCGCGTACCTCGTGACGGCGCGGATCATCGAGCCTCACTCAGGCCGGGACCTGTTCGTGGCCACCGAGCGCGCGCCTTCGAGAGGAACGGTGCTGTCGGCACTCGATCGCCTCATTCACACGGTGCGACGCGCGACCGGCGAGCCGGTCGATTCGGTCAGGCAATATGGCTTGCCGCTGCCGCGCGTCACGACCTCCTCGCTGGCCGCATTGCAGGCGTATGCAACCGGAACGGCCTTCTGGAGCAGCAGGCTCTTCGCGGACGCGCAAGCCTCGTACCTGAGGGCGGTGGAACTGGATTCCGGATTCGCCATGGCCTGGGTGGGCCTGGCCGAGTTGTACATCCAGGCCGCCGTCAATCGTCCCGCAGGTGATTCCGCGCTGGCTCGCGCGGTCACGCTGGTCGATCGCCTGACGGAGCGCGAGCGGTTGCGCCTCGATCAGGCCGTTGCGCTGTCCCTCGGCCTTCAGGAAGACGCCGTTCGGGTTTCGCGACGGCTCGCCGAGCGATTTCCCGAGCGCGACACCTGGTACAACTACGGAACTGCGCTGATGCGTTCCCGCCGTTGTCCCGAGGCCATCCCCGCCCTTGGCCGGGCGATCGCATTCGACTCGTCGTTCGCCGCCGCCCATATCAACGTGGCGACCTGCCACCAGTTCCTTGGCGACTACGGCGCGGCGGTGAGTGCCTATGAACGGGCGCACCGTTCGGACCCCAGCGCGTTGTATCGTGGCACGCTGAATCACGAGTACGGCATTGCGCTCGTTCGCACCGGACTGGTCGACTCCGCGCGGCGCGTGTATGCGCGCATGAGCCAGCGTCCCGAGGCGGGTGACCAGCAGTTCGGTCATCGATCGCTGGGTTACCTGGCCGCGTACCAGGGTCGGTACCGGGAAGGCACCGCGCACTTCGATACCGCGGCCTCGTTGGCACGTGAGGGTCGCGTGCCGTTGTCCGAATTCCGCAACCGCCTCCTCGCGTCGGAGCACCTTCAGAGTGCGGGCGACGATCGCGGTGCGCGCATACAGTTGGACTCGACCTGGGCCGCGGGGCGCCGCGTGTACCTGGCGCCGTACTTTCTCATGGGGGCGGGCATTGCGTACAGCAGGGCAGGACAGTTGGGCCGCGCCACGGCCATGCTCGATTCCATGCGGAGGACGGCGCGTGCCGAGTCACCTGACGAGCAGACGCTGCAAGCGATCCTTGGCGCGCGTGTGGCGCTGGCGCGAGGAGATGCCCCCGGCGCGCGCGAGGTGCTCCGGCAGGCGGTGGACACGACGCGCTCCGACTTCGCTCTCTCGGCGCTGACGGATGTCTATGTAGTGTTGGGGCACAGTGACTCCGCCTACGCCGCAGCCTCGCGGCTCGCGGACCGGTCTCCCTTCGGGACGGACGGCCAGGAGGCATGGTTCCGCGCTCTGCTGCGTCGCGCGCAACTGGCCGAGGGCCTGGGACTGCCGGGCGAGGCGAGGCGCATGTACGACCAACTGGTGTCGCTGTGGCAGACGGCCGACGACGATCTTCCTATGCTGGTCGAGGCCAGGCGCGGACTCGACCGCCTGGCGCGGGGGGATGCGGCCGCCTCCCGACCGGTCGTTCCGAGGCGATAGACTCGGGGCGAGAAGCTGAGCTGCGTCAACTCTGGCGACTGCGTCCGGTCCTCTGTTAGGCACCGTCACCGGATCGGCACACAGGATCAGACTGGCGGGCCATTACTTCAGAATCAAGCCGACGATTGCGCCAATAACAGCACCAGCGCCGACAAGGAACACCAGCTGAACTGGCTCTGCCATGTTGCCCTCCTGTCGGTTGGATTGCCAGTAGACGTACCCGATGGACGACGCACCTGAGTTTGGTGCGATGGCGCCTGGCGCGACGAGCACCCGAGTGAGTAGTCGAACATAGTTCGCGAATTCCTTTCCGATCTCTTCTGGTGCGTACGCTCTTCGTGTCAGTCTCCCTTGAGCGATTCGAACGCCTCGAACCGTGGTGGCTGTCATGCGCGGCAATCCGTACCTTTGTGGACCATGATCGGCACCCCGCGCCCTCCTGACGCACTTGGCTGACCGCTACCGCACAGAGGCGGAGCTGAGGAGGCCCAGCCCACCCGCAACTCATCATGCCGCGAATTGTCAGGGAAGCCATCAGCCGCGCTGACCTTGCCGCGATCGCGAAGGGCCAGTTCGGCGACATGGTGAAGGGCGTCGTCGATGTCGATCGCGGCATCATGGCCATCGGCGCCGAACTGCATTCGGATGATGAGGCCGCGTTGATCGAGGAGGGCTCGCAACAGGCCGTGCTCTGGGGCATCAACCTGTACCCTGCCGGAGAGGGAGCAGAGTTTATCGAGTTCGACTCCCTTATCAATGTGCGACCAGCACAAGGGAATCGCTCGCGCGGGGTGGACGATGAAGCCCTGAGGACGGCTATTCGTGATGTAGTCAAGCGGCTTGTGGTGGACGCATGACCGCGCCCGGTCACTCCTCGACGGACCTTCGATGGGACCGCTTCAACATCGTGGAGCAGTTGGCCAACGTCGGCAGCGAGGTGGAGCGCGCCATTCGCGCCAGGGAGTCGGGAAACGAGCAGCGGTTCGAGCGTGCCCTGGACCGTGCACTGGCGTTGTTTGATCTTACCGCATCCGACAATCGCTGGCGCGGTCCGCGTCGCCGGGAAGTCCTTCGCGCACGCGAGGAGTTCGTGCGACTCTTTTTCGACCCTCTTGTACCCGCCGAATCCGCCGCAGGACTGCGACGCTATTTCCTGGCCTTCGCGATTGCGGCTCGCAGGAAGCGATGAAGTCTGACTCCGGACGATGGGGCTGGCACGAGCGATGGCCGAGCGCGCGGGGTTGACGCTGGCCACACGACTGCCCTATGTGCGTGGCATCATGGCCCACGCCGATGAGCCGCACGAGGCCAGCGCGTCGCTGCTCCGGGCGGCGCGGAGTGGTGAAAAGGACGCCCTGGACGTGCTCTTTTCCGTGGCCTACGAGGAACTGCGCCGGGTCGCCCGTCGGGTTCAGCGTGGCCCCGACGACAGCCTGACCACAACGGCGCTGGTGCATGAAGCGTACCTGAAGCTGCTGCCCGGCGGCGTGCCCGCGAATGACCGCGCACACTTCAAGCTCCTGGTTGCCCGCGCGATGCGGCAGATCCTGATAGACGCGGCAAGGCGCCGACAGGCGGGCAAGCGGGGCGGCATGCCCGCCAACGTCACTGTTACCGACCAGGCAGGCGCCGAGCCGTTCGATCCGAGCCGGTTGCTCGACCTTCACCTTGCCTTGTCCGAGCTGGAACGGGTGGATCCCCGCCGGGCGGCGGTCGTGGTGTGCCGCCTGTTCGGCGGGCTGGACGTCGACGATACTGCTGCCGCGTTGTCGATCTCGCCCACCACCGTCAAGCGCGACTGGCGACTCGCGCGGGCCTGGCTGGCCGAGGCCATGGCCTGACTCGCGCGAGCCGCGGCTGGAGTGGCCCGCACCCGACGTCAGCGCGGGGGCTGGCTCCCTTGAACCTGGAGCACTGGCCGCGATATCGTGATCCCCGTGCCACCGATGCGCGATGGGGCGGCGCCGTAGTTCACCCCGGCAGCTGAGCAGATCACGGCCGGAATCGAGTTGCCGTCGACGTCGACAAGGTCCAGCACCTGGAACTGCAGGCTCCCGGTCGCCCTGGACGTCGCACCCGCGCCCCGGTGTCTCAGACCGCCCGCGATGATGGTTTTCACCTGCCACCACTGGCGGGTGGGCGCCTTGAAGGTTCGTACCTCGTCGACCTCCTCCTTGTCGTATGGTCCGAGCGTGCCGCTGAACGACGAGCCCGCCTCCGCCCTGAACCAGCCGAACAGGTTAGCACTGAGAGTGAGTTCTGCACTCGCGTCGCCGAACTTCCCGCAACAGTTCCCGCCGACGGTCTCCACTTCGGCCATCCCGACACCGTGCACCTTCAACCACTGATACGCGTCCTGGATGGCGACCAGTGGCTCGATCCAGATGTAGTCCGTTGCCGTCGCAGAGATCACCACGACCGGAGACCACTCCGGAAAGGTCGACGTCGTGCCGGTTGTAGAGCCCCCACCCGACGCCGAGACGTAGTCGATGCGTGGACCATCCAGCGAAGCGACCGCCTGCGGTGTGCCGCCGCTGATGTAGGAGTCGTCGACGATCCTGGGCTGGTCGAACGGATCACGAGGCTGCAGGCAGGCGCAGTGCCCAGTGCACGTCCGCGTTTCCGACTCCGCGGTCACTCCCTCGAACGACTGGGCCATCGCCTTCACGGTCAGGTCCGCGATGGCCGTGGCGCTCGGCAGGATCGCCGGACCGGCGGATGGGGTACTGCTCCCCATCCGGGGCGAGGGTGGCGGGTCCACGACGATCCACGTCCGGAAGGTGCCGCTGGCATCGGTCACCCCGGTCACCTGCTCCGCGGTCCCGCCGCTTACGTTCAGCGAAACGTCGATGTTCTCGTGATGAGACGGAAGGCCGAGCAGGTCGATCAGGTCGACGCGGACGTCAACGGGGATGCGAGCGCCCGGTGATACGGACTGGGGTAGCGTGATCTTCGCGTCGAGGGTCGGATTCTTCCACACCAGCGTAGCCTTGAGCAGCGTGTATTCCTCGGGTCCCCAGAGTGGTTCGATGCACTCCGTTCGCTTTCGCTTGACACTGAGTTCGCTGGTGATTCCCTCCTTCGGTGTGATGCCCGCCGTCTTCGCCACCTGCTCGATGTCGATCTCGATCGGCGTTGGCCCAATGTAGGCGTCGCCCGAGCGCTGAACGGTCTTCACGTCCTTGCCGTCCAGGGCAATCGTGAGCTCGTCGTCAGCCACGATCTGGTTCCAGCAGGTGAAGCCGAGGAGGTTCCCCGCCAGGCGAATGGTCCCACGGGTGGGCACCTCGATGCTTACGGCGCCCACCTTGTTGCCCGCGGAGCCCAGCGTGCCCGCCGCTTCCTGCGCCGACTGCCCACCGGAGCTCACCACGGCCCGGAATTCGACGTCGGTGCCGCAGTACTGCAGGTCCTCGAAGATGTCGTCGTCCGTGAAGTTGAACGCATCGCTTGGCGGCGTGAAGTTCGGTCCGCGGGGTGCCTGGACGCCGATGATATCCCGATCCGCCCAGAAGCCGATCCGGGTGAGCCGCGACAGGGGGTAGTGCCAGCCATCGTTCCGGCACTGGGCGTACGCATTGGCTCGCATCCTGTCGACCGCGACCCGGAACGCCAGGTCGTCGATCAGGTCCGCGAGGACGGACTGTCCCAGCGCTTCCGCGACGGCCACCAGTTCGATCGCGGTTTTTGCTTCCTCCTTCAGGTCCTGATACGTCCCGTGGTCGTTCGCCGTGAGTCCAGCCAATTGTCCCGTGATGAAGGTGAGAAACGCCTGGATTCGGTCCTGCATGGCCTGCATGTAGTCACCGTCCTGCGTGCAATCGGCCGCGAGGCCGAGCGAAACGGCCACCCACTCGACGATCGGCTCGGTCTCATCGCTGAACTGTCGGAACGTCGATATGGGAGACCCGACCGTCTGGACGGCCACTGCGTACCGGTCGCAAGCGATCTGCCTCGCCTGTGCGATCCACTGGTCCGCGCCCGGACAGGACGCGCTCAGGAGCTGGCCGGCGATCGCCAGCGCAGCGTCGATCGCGAGGCGATATGCACCGGTCTGCAGGAAACTGTTGAACGCCTGCTGGACGTTCGCGATTACCTGTTGGCAGTCGACCGGTCCTGCGCTGAAGTTGTTGTTGCCGCCGCCACCGCTTGCCGCGATCGCTGGTCCTGGCGTCCCGGAGCGCGCACGGCCCATCGCTGAAATGCCGGCCCCCGACGGGTCGACCCCGAAGAACCAGAGCTGCGTCGTCAGGGTGCGGGCATCCAGGTCCACCGTGGTTGGGACGTAGATGCGGGCCGACGCGGGCCCGAGCATGAGCTGCGGATCGGTGAGTGTGACGCTTTCAGGGAGCCGGGCGGTCAGCTCGAAGGACTTGCCGAAGACGAGTCCGGCGGGCTCCAGCGCGACGCTCATCCAGAGTCCGGCCTCGGGCGCGATCGGGCGCAGCGTCACCTCGACGGAATCCCTGACGGCGCCAGGAGGAACCGTCAACGTCACCACGGCCCCTTCGTCCGTCGTGGCGGAGAGGGTCCCTCCGGCCGCTGTGATGTTCCCCGTTACGGGACCGGTACCAACCGGTGGTGGCGGCGGTGGTGGCGGAGGTGGCGGGGGTGGCTGTGTCGGAGGATCGGGTTCGGCGGGGGTCGATCCTCCGTCGCACACCGCGAACATGATGATGACCAGGGCGGGTATAGCCCGAGCGCCTGCGCGACGGATCGTCGCGGAGACATGACCCTGCCACCAGCGGACGCCGGGCGTGCAGTGGGACTGTCCCCTCCGCCAGTTGGGCGGTCTGGTCACCTTCATGAGGAACCCTCCTTTGCCATTATCGCGCCACTGCAGAAGTGCCACCGGGTTGGCGCGTCTGCGTTCCGTTCCCTATTAACTGCGCAGGAGTTCTCCCTCAGAGGCCATCAGGGTTCTGGCGTCGTGGCTGGCAAGGCATAGCTTCTGCGGAGCGATGCGGCCCGGTCGCCCAGCGGGGCACATGGCCGTCGCGTACCCGAGTCGCTGAGACTGCCGATGAGTCCGATTCGACACCTCAGCCCCGAGCGCTGGGCCGAGGTCACCGCCGTCGTGGAGCGTCTTTTTGCCGAGCCACCCGAGCGGCGGCAGGCGCTAATCGAGGACCTGACACGGCACGACCGCGAGCTGTATGACCTCGCGAGCAACATTCTGCGGCGGGACCACGAGCGCGTCCCCGTGCTTGATGGCGGACTGGAGGGTGTTGCGCCACTGGCGATTGACGACGTCGGACACGGCGACGACGCGAAGGCTGACCTGAGCGGTCGTCACGTCGGCCACTACCGGCTGGTCAGACTTCTTGGTCGTGGCGGGATGGGCGTCGTCTACCTGGCCGCGCGTGACGATGGCCAGTACCACCTGCAGGCCGCGCTCAAACTCCTGCCGCTCGGGATGCACACCGCTGAAGCCTCGGCGCGGTTCCTGACGGAACGGCAGGTACTCGCGGAACTCAACCATCCGAACATCGCGCGGCTGCTCGATGGCGGAATCACGGAGGATGGGACGCCCTACTTCGTCATGGAGTACGTCGCCGGGCTCCCGCTGGATCGGTACTGCGACGAGCGGCGCCTCGACATTCGGGCCCGACTGGACCTGTTCATGCAGGTCTGTGCCGCGGTCCAGCACGCACACCAGAACCTGGTGGTGCATCGTGACCTCAAGCCGTCGAACATTCTCGTCGATGAGTCCGGATGTGTGAAGCTCCTCGACTTCGGGATCGCGAAGCTGCTTTCGACGGGCGTGCAGGGACTCGCGGCGCAGACCCGGCCTGGCGCCTTCCCGATGACGCCGGAGTTCGCCGCGCCCGAGCAGCGCAGCGGCGGCGCCATCACCACGGCGACGGATGTGTTTGCGCTGGGGAAAATCCTCTACGAGGTGCTCTCCGGCGAGCGGCCGTCCCACCGGGGCACGCCTTACGGAACGACTGGTGGCAGCAGTGGCCTCGAGCGGGATGCCCCCGCCCCGAGTGTGGCGGTCCGGCACATGGAAGCGGACCGGGCGACCGTCTCCGCGGCGCGCCGGGGGACCACACAGCGGCAGCTCGAGCGTGCGCTGGCTGGGGATCTCGACCGCATCATCCAGAAGGCGCTCGAGCCCGATCCCGCGCGACGGTACGCCACAGCGCGTGATCTCGAGGCGGACCTGCGCCGCCATCTGGCCGGCGAGCCGGTGGCTGCCAGACCGTCGAGCGCCGCGTACCGGGCGGCGCGCTTCGCCCGGCGGCACAAGCTGGGAGTCGCTGCCTCCACCGTGACGCTGACCGGCCTCGTCATCGGTCTCACGGCGGCGGTATGGCAGGCACGCGTAGCCTCCCGCGAGCGGGACAGCGCCCGCCAGCAGCAGGCACGCGCCGAGCAGGTGGCTGAATTCCTTGTCGGGATCTTCCGTGCGCCGGATCCCGAAGTGACCTTCGGAGACTCCCTCAGCGTTCGTGATCTGCTCGACCGGGGCAGGCGCAGCATCGAGAATGAACTCGACGCCGATCTGGTCCTCCAGGCCGCGCTGATGGAGGTCATGGCACAGACGTACCAGAGCCTGGGCGTGCTCGACGTTGCGGCTGAACTGGCCGACAGCGCGCTCATCCGGCGCATCAGGTTGATGGGGCCTCTGCATCCGGACGTGTCGGCCAGCCTGCTGACCGCGGGGGAGGTCGCCCGGGTACGGGGAGACGTGGCCGCCGCCGACTCGTTCTTTCGTCGGGCGCTGATCGTCCAGGACGCACTCGATCGTCCCGATCCTGCTCGTTATGCAAGGGCGCTGCGTGGCGTCGCCGGCACCGTCGGCCAGGACAGCACGGAAGCCTACCTGCGCGCGGCGCTGGCGAAGCTGCCGGGCAGCGGCGACCATCAGCGCACCGAGGCGGCCAGCGTCATGAACGAACTGGGGCTGTGGTTGCATTCCCAGGCGCGCTATGACGAGGCCGAAGCGGTCTACCTGCAGGCGTTGGCCATTCAGCGCGCGATCCTGGGCGACCGGCACCCACGCACAATGGTGACGCTCAACAACATGGCGTGGCTGCGCCAGGCTGCGGGCGACTATGCTGGGGCCGCCCAGGCGCACGCGGAAGTGCTGGACGCCCGCAGGAGCATCCTGGGTCCGCGACACTTCTCGACGGCCATCGCCCTTGGCTCCCTGGCCGAGGCCCTCTTCCGGCAGGGGAAGTATGACAGTGCTGTTGTGCTCAACCGTGCCGTCCAGTCGATCCGAAGCGAGCTGTTCCCACCGGGCCATTCCCAGGCGCTCTATGGCGTGCACATGCTGGCCCGCTCCCTGTCGGCCATGGGCAGGGTGGCGGAGGCGGACTCACTCTACCGGCAGGCCATCACTGCGGCACGAGGCGAGGGAAACCGAACCCTGGTCGCCGCCCGGATGATCAATGACCACGGCACGGCGCAGGAAGCGTGGGGACATCCGGGCAGCGCCGAAGCCGCGTTTCGCGAGGCGTGGGGCATCTATAGCGAGCGGCTCGGCGAGCGGCACCCGTTCACGGCCATCGTCGAGACGAACGTGGCAGGCGCGCTCCGTCGGCTGGGAAAGCTCGCCGAGAGCGAATCGGCGTTTCGCGCGGCGCTCGAGGTGATGCTGTCCACCTGGCCCGACGGCCATCCCAGCGTGGCGCGGACAAAGGTCAACCTGGCCGAGGTGCTGTTGGACCGGGGCGACGTCACCGCCGCGGGTCCGTTCGTGCGCGAGGGACTCGACGCCCTCGCAGCGAGCTTCGCGGAGGACCACTGGCAGGTTGCGACCGCCCGGGCGGCGATGGGACGCTGGCTCCTGGCGCTGGGCCGACACGTGGAGGCCGAGCCGATCCTGCTCGCCGCCCACCGGGTCCTCGATGTCCAGAAGGAAGCTCGGCGGGAGGACTGGCGGACCGTGGGCCGGCTGCTGGTGCAGCTCTACGCCGGCCGTGACGACGCGAAGGCGAGCGAGTACCGGAAGATGCTGGACGGAAGCCGTTAGGCCGGATCGGCGATGGGCACGCTTCCGCTGGGACCGAATTCCGAGAGGTCAACTCCGGCGCCCGTCCTCATGCCGGCTCCCACCAACAATGCGCCGAGCGTGCCGCCGGCGGGCAGCGGGATCAGGATCCTACCGCGCGATAGGAGTAGGTGAACCGCGATCGCTCTGCTCCCTCCCCGTACCCGTGCCGGCGACCGGCCATGCGCGCCGGAATCGT